>JAUNCY010000050.1 GCA_030526325.1 Bacillota bacterium | reverse complement strand
GTCTCTGGCTGAAGGACTGATGAAGCGCAAGCAGAAATTATCGCAGGATATGGAAACCTCAGAAGCGGAATTGGCTGATTTTGATATAAAATCCAGGGAATACAGGGATAAGCTGGTGTCTGTTGAAGAGGAGCTGACAAACGGCAGGGAAAAATACAAACGTATCCTTGCTGAAACCGGGAACAGAATGAGCGAAGAAAAGGAAGTGCTTCGCAAAAAAGAAGAAACAGAAAACAGTCTGCATAAAGCTGAAACCAAGAGGGATCTTCTTCTGGGCTTCGAAAACTCTTATGAAGGCTATGGATATGCGGTTAAGTTCATTATGGGAAACCGCAGCCGTCTGAGAGGAATTTACGGTGCGGCAGCTGATTTGATAGACGTTCCCGAAGGACTTGAAACCGCGGTTCAAACAGCTCTCGGAGCGGGCATTCAGAACATCGTATGTGAGGATGACAGAGCGGCTTCCGAGTGCATAAAACTGCTGAAGCAGGAAAAAGCGGGAAGAGCAACATTCCTGCCTTTAAACGGCATAAGAGGCGGAAGAAATGCGGCAGAAGGAAAAAACAGCGAACAGCTGAGAGCAGAAAACGGTTTTATGGGATTTGCCGTTGAAACCGTGAAATACGACTCTAAATTTAAAGCGGTGATGGAATATCTGCTGGGCAGAACCGTGATTGCAGATACACTGTACAATGCAATCAGAATGTCTAAAAAATATCCTTTAGGAATCAGATTTGTTACTCTTGAAGGAGATGACGTAAATCCCAGCGGAGCCATTACAGGGGGCAAAGTCAAAAACAGCGGACCCAACCTCTTCGAAAGAAAAAATGAAATAAAAGCCCTGGGCACAAAAATATCGGAGCTTTCCGGGGAAAAGGACAGGCTTGCAATAAAATGCGGAGAGATTTCGGCAGATATAGAAAAACTGAATGCTGAAAGAGATAACTGCCGTGAATATATAAAAAGGCTTGAATCCGACGGGGCAGAAATTAGAAAAGAGCTTGATATTTCCGAAAGCCTGCGAAGCGGAGTTGCAGACAACGCCCGAAGGTGGAAAAGCGAGGCCGAGGACATTGACAGAGAACTTTCGGATACGGAGAAAATGATAGATGATATTCAAAAGAATATCGACAGCAGACTTTCCGCAATAGAGGAAAGCGAAGGCTCAATGGATGAGCAGATAAAAGACTATGAAACTGAAAAGGCAAATGCCGACAGAATGCTTGAAGACATAAACAGGCTTAAAATAAGTATTTCCTCTATCGGCGCTGATATCAGACATAACGATGAAAATATTAAAAGAAGCAGAGCCGAGATTGCACGGATTGCGGAGGAAAAAGATGAAAAAGAAAGACAGCAGGAGGAACTCAGACTGCTGAAGAAGCAGACCGAAAAAAGCATTGAAGAGGACAGGGCTGAGCTGAGCAGCGCCAGGGACAGCTACGATGCCGGAAATGCAGAAGCCGATAGAATAAAGGATGAAAGGCAGAAAGCAGGCGAAAAGCAGCAGGAGGCTGAAGCCCGCAATATTGAACTGGACAGGCTGACCGGAGAAGCTATGAACCGCAGACATGATGCGGAACTTAAATTGGCAAAAGGCGAATCCCAGCTTGAAGCTATAAAAAACAGACTCTGGGACAGCTTCGACGTAACCTTCCCGGAAGCTCAGAACATGAAAAGTGAAAGCTTCCAGGCGGGTGCCGCTTCCAGGGAATCCAGAGAAATCAAGGCGAGAATGCAGGAACTTGAGCCTGTTAATATCAGCGCCATAGAAGAGTATCGTCAGGTCTCTGAAAGATACAGATTTATGTCCGAACAGAAGGAAGACCTTACCGCTGCCATAGATTCGCTGAAGGATATCATCAGTGATATGGACAGGAAAATAAACACGAGATTCATGAAGAGCTTTGAGGAAATATCAGAGGAGTTCAAGAGAACCTTCGTCAGCCTGTTTGGAGGAGGAAGAGCCGAACTCAAACTTGAAAACAGCGAGAATGTTCTGGAATCAACTGTTGAAATCATAGCACAGCCTCCGGGAAAGAAGCTTCAGAACATAAGCCTGCTGTCCGGAGGAGAAAAATCTTTGACCGCCATCGCGCTGCTGTGCTCTATACTTAAAGTAAGACCGGCACCGTTCTGTATACTGGACGAGGTTGAGGCGGCTCTGGATGACCTTAATATAGGAAGATTTGTAGATTATATTAAGAATTTTGAAAACGTACAGTTCATAGTGGTTACCCATCAAAAGGCTACTATGGAAAAATCTGATGTTATGTACGGAATTACAATGCCGGAAAAGGGAGTGTCGAAGGTGATATCCCTTAAGCTTAATTCCTGAAGTATTTGATGAAAGGTGGGAGTGTATGTCATTTTTTAAAAAGCTTACAGAAGGACTGAAAAAGACCAAGGAAAACATGGTTGCCGCTTTTGAAGAAGCCTTCAACACTTATACGAAGGTTGATGATAATTTTCTTGAGGAACTGGAGGACATCCTTATCATGTCAGATGTAGGCATGGATACGGCTATGAAAATCAGCGAAAGACTCAAGGAAGCGGTCAGGAAGAATAAAATAGATGATGTTAATGTGGTAAAAGCTCAGGTAAAGCAGATTACCGCGGAAATACTGGACAAGGGCGATGACGCCCACAGGCTTTCCGACAAATATCCTCTGGTGGTTATGGTAATCGGAGTAAACGGTGTGGGCAAGACTACATCGATAGCGAAGATTGCAAACGGTCTCAAAAAAGAAGGCAAATCCGTTCAGCTGGTGGCAGCAGACACCTTCAGAGCCGCAGCGGCAGAGCAGCTTGAAGTATGGGGCCAGCGCATAGGTGTAAATGTAATACGTCACAAGGAAGGTTCCGACCCTGCAGCGGTAATATTTGACGGAATCCAGTCAGCAAAAGCAAGGGGAACCGATGTGATTATCTGCGATACCGCAGGAAGACTTCACAACAAAAAGAATCTCATGACAGAACTGAATAAAATGAATAAGATTATCGACAGAGAATTTCCGGAGGCTTCAAAGGAAACACTTCTCGTAATAGACGGTGCAACAGGTCAGAACGGAAAGTCCCAGGTTAGAGAATTCAGTGAAATTGCCGAGATTACCGGAATTATTCTCACAAAGCTCGACGGTACGGCAAAAGGCGGAATAGTAATATCCATCTCTGATGAATTTGATATTCCGGTTAAATATATCGGCGTGGGCGAAGGAGTTGACGATATGCAGCCGTTCGAGCCGAAGGCCTTCGCAGATGCGCTTTTTGACGGGAGGGATAACTGGTGAGCAAACCGATAGTTGCGGTTGTCGGAAGACCGAACGTTGGAAAATCAACGTTTTTTAACAGAATAATAGGAAGAAGAGTATCTATTGTAGAGGATACACCCGGAGTTACCAGGGATAGAATTTATGCTGAAGCCGAATGGAGGGGAGTAAATTTTGCTCTCATTGATACCGGCGGAATAGAACCGTCCACTGCTGACGTAATTCTCTCCCAGATGAGAGAACAGGCTCAGATTGCCATGGAGATGTCTGATGTAATTCTTTTTATGGTGGACGGAAAGGAAGGCCTTACATCTGCAGACAGAGAAGTGGCTAACATGCTCTACAGAACAGGCAAAAAGGTAGTTCTCGGAGTAAACAAGATAGATACAGGAAAGCCGAACGACGATTTCTATGATTTTTATGAACTGGGGCTTGGAGTGCCGTATCCTATATCTTCGGTTAATATGCTTGGACTGGGAGACCTTCTGGATGAGATTGTGGACGGCATCAAAGAACTGGGCGTTGAGGGAGACGAAGAGGAGGACACAGTCAAGGTTGCCGTTATAGGAAAACCGAACGTGGGAAAATCCTCTCTTGTCAATAAACTTCTCGGTGAGGACAGGGTTATTGTCAGCGATATTGCCGGCACTACCAGAGACTCCATAGACTCTCCTTTTGAATATGAGGGAAGAAAATTTACACTTATAGACACGGCGGGAATCAGAAGAAGAAGCAGAATAAACGAAAACATTGAAAAATACAGCGTTGTCAGAGCCGTTGCCGCTATAGAAAGATCCGATGTGTGTATATTAATGATTGACGCGCAGGAAGGGGTCACGGAGCAGGACAAGAAGATTGCGGGAATAGCTCATGAGGCCGGCAAAGGCGTTATGATAGTGGTAAACAAATGGGATCTGGTGGAAAAGGAAACCAACACCATGAAGGAATATACTAAGAATATACGCAAAGAACTGGTTTACCTGAGCTACGCTCCGGTGCTGTTTATTTCCGTACTTACCGGCCAGCGTGTAAACAAAATAATGGATATGGTTACGGATATTGAGAGGGAGTGCGGAAAGAGAGTGCCTACAGGTGTGCTTAACACTCTGATTTCCGATGCAATACTCATGAATCAACCCCCTTCGGACAAGGGCAAGAAGCTGAAGATTTATTATGCGACTCAGGTGGGGGTAAAGCCTCCGTTGTTTTCATTCAAGATAAACGACAGAGAACTGATGCATTTCTCATACGCAAGATATCTTGAGAATAAAATAAGGGAAGGCTTCGGATTTGAAGGCACTTCCATAAAATTTGTGTACCGGGCCAAAGGCGAGGATGCAAATACTATTGAATAGATAATTATGGGTGGTAGTTTACAATGTTTATTTTGAAGTTGGCAGTTATAGTTATAAGTTATCTTATAGGCAGCATATCTCCCGCGATAATGATATGCAAGGCAAAATACGGAGTTGATATAAGAACTCTCGGAAGCGGGAATGCAGGAACCACGAATGTTCTGAGAAATTACGGAAAGAAGCTTGCGGGAATAACGCTGTTTCTGGATGCAATAAAAGGTATAGTATGCTATTTCGCCGGATATCTTGTTTTCGATTCTTACGAAATAGGTCTTGCCTGCGGACTTGCGGCGGTAATCGGTCATATTTTTCCGATATATTACGGCTTTAAAGGAGGAAAGGGAGTAGCTACAACCATGGGTTTGTGCGTTGTGGCTGTACCGAAGGCAGCTGCTGTGGCTGTGATTGCGGCTCTGATAATAATGGCTGTAAGCAGAAGAATATCCCTTGGATCTCTTCTCGGAATTGTGATTTTTACTGTTTATACTGTGGTGATGGGTTACAGCCCGTTTGTAATAATATGGGCGCTGATAATCACCGTGATTATCTGGATTAAACACAGGGGGAATATTAAGAGGCTGCTTTCGGGCACCGAACCGAAATTCAGTCTTAAAAAGTAGAGGTAGAGAAATGAATGAGAAAATATGTGTACTGGGCGGCGGCAGCTGGGGCACCGCAATAGCAATCAGCCTTAGTTCAAAAGGGCTCAATGTTAATCTGTGGGACATTGATAAAGAGCATACTGCTTCAATGATAAAATTCAGAGAAAACAGGAAATTTCTTCCGGGAACTGTTTTCCCTGAGACTCTTACTGTTAAGGAAGATCAGAAGGAGGCAATTGAAGGCTGCGGCGTTGTAATATATGCTGTTCCTGCACAGTTTTTCCGCTCAGCGCTGGAAAATTCGGCGGGACTGCTCACGAATGAAATGATTGCAGTAAATGTGGCGAAGGGGATTGAGCAGAAATCCCTTTTGCTTCTTTCTGAAATAGCAGAGGAATACATACCGGACAACCGCTATGTTGTCGTGTCAGGACCTTCCCATGCGGAGGAGGTATGCAAAGGCATGCCTACTACTCTGGTATCCGCGTCAAAGAATGAAGCGGCGGCAGAACTGGTTCAGGATCTGTTTATGAGCAATGTAATGAGGGTATACACAAATGACGACGTTACCGGAGTTCAGCTTGGCGGAGCGCTTAAGAATATTATAGCTCTCGGAGCGGGAATCTGTGACGGACTCGGATACGGAGACAATGCGAAAGCAGCTATGATGACCAGAGGCATAGCTGAAATAAAGCGTCTGGGAATAGCTATGGGTGCAAAGGAAAGCACTTTTGCCGGTCTGTCGGGAATCGGAGATCTGATTGTAACCTGCACAAGCATGCACAGCAGAAACAGAAGATGCGGTATAATGATAGGCGAAGGACTGTCACCTAAAACCGCAATGGATAATGTAGGCATGATAGTCGAAGGCGTATTCACCTGCAGTGCGGCATATGAGCTGGCTAAGAAATACGGTGTCGAAATGCCTATAGTAGAGAACATATACAGGATTCTGAACGAAGAGGTTGACGCAAAGGAAGCGGTCAGCATTCTTATGAACAGACAAAAAAAACACGAAACAGAAAGCGTGTAATGTAATTATCGGATAAAAAAAGCATACCATTAAATGGGTGATGCTGTATATGAAGTACGGAAATGTGTACATTAAGCGAAAAATTATTTTATTTTTGCTTTTGATGCTGATGACCTGCGGCATGACTGCGGGTCATTGTTTTTTTGCAGAAATCTCCGGAGCAAATGCAAAGGCGGAGGATGCAGGGAGTATAAAATCCGGGAATGAAAGTGTGTTTCTGCCGGTTATTATGTATCACAGCGTAAAGGACGGCTGTGAAGGGCAGGGAGAATACGTGATTTCTGCGGAGACACTTGAAGAAGATTTAAAATGGCTTGATGAAAACGGATATGAGACAGTATTTGTAGAGGACGTTATCAATTATGTAAAATACGGAGGCAATCTCCCCGATAATCCGGTGATGATTACTTTTGACGACGGAATGCTCGACAATATGAAGACTGCATTCAGGGTTATGGAAAAATACGGGGCAAGAGGCGTATACTCTGTGGTTGGCAGTTACTGCGAGGGAGAATACGGATATATGACCTGGGCCGATATTTTGGAATTTGATTCAAGTCCTCTTGTGGAAATCCAGAATCATTCTTTCGAAATGCACGGTCTTGAGAGCAGAAAGGGCAGCAGTCGGATGAAGGGTGAAGGTTTATGCCAGTATATTACGGCATTTGCATCAGATGCATCGAAAATGCAGATACTTCTTGAAGAAAAAGCGGGAATAAAAGCTGAATGCTATACCTATCCCTTCGGAATCATTTCTGAAGAGACCGTTCCGGTGCTGAAGTGTCTTGGCTTTGAAGCGTCATTAACCTGTTATGAGAGAGAAAATATTATTACCAGAGGCGACAGTGACTGTCTTTACCTGATCAATCGTTACAACAGAGGCTGCGGAGAATCGACAGAAAAATTTATGAAGAGAATGGGCATGACGGACAAAAGCAAATAATATGAATAAAAGGCCAACCTCCCTAATATAATGTATTGACTTATACGGGGGAGGTTTTGTTTTGGAAAAGTTAAACATATATGAAAGTATTTCGGAAAGAACACAGGGCAACATATATATCGGAGTTGTCGGACCTGTAAGAACCGGAAAATCCACCTTTATTAAGAGATTTATGGATTTGCTGGTAGTACCCAATATTGAAAACACATATGTAAAAGAGCGGGTAAAGGATGAACTCCCTCAGAGCGGAGGCGGGAGAACAATCATGACAACCGAGCCTAAATTCGTTCCGGCAGAAGCAGTAAACCTTGAACTGGACGGAGATGTAAGCTGCAGAGTAAGGCTTATAGACTGTGTAGGATATATGGTGGAAGGTGCTCTGGGTCATTCTGAGGACGGGGCTCCCAGAATGGTTACTACTCCCTGGGCGGGAGAACCGATTTCTTTCGAGGAGGCTGCGGAAACAGGCACCAGAAAGGTAATAGAAGATCATTCCACCATCGGGCTTGTTATAACCACAGACGGTTCAATATCGGAAATACCCAGAGAAAACTACAAAAAAGCTGAGGCACGGGTAATACGTGAGCTGAAAGAACTGAATAAGCCGTTTCTTGTAATAATGAATTCTATACTTCCTGATTCCGAAAGAGCAATAGAGTGCAGAAAAGAGCTTGAGGAGGAGTACGGAGTGCCGGTCATGGCTGTAAACTGTGCAAAAATGAGCATAGAGGTGCTTAATTCTCTTCTTGAGGCTGTTCTTTACGAGTTCCCTGTATCGGATATAACATTCACTCTTCCCGGTTTTGTGGGAGGGCTTGAGCAGGATCATCGGATAAAAACCCACATCACGGAAGCAGTAAGAGAGTGGGGACAGAGTATCAGCAGTATCAGAGACATTCAGAACAGTGTGAGAAACCTTGAGGACGGAACGGTAATAAGGAAATCATCAGTAGACAGCATTATCCTGGGTGACGGCAAATCCAATATAGATATGGACCTGGTCAACGGACTTTTTTATAAAGTGCTCAGCAGCATAATAGATTTTGAAGTGCACAACGACAGAGATTTCTTTGAGGTTATGAGGGAAATTTCAAGAGACAAGAGAGAGTACGACAAGCTGAAATCCGCTATGCTGCAGGTCGAGAATCTGGGATACGGAATTGTACAGCCGAAACTGGAAGAAATGACAATAGAAGAGCCTGAGATTTTCAGACAGGGAAGTAAATACGGGGTAAGAATAAAGGCCAATGCGCCGTCTCTTCATATGATAAAGGTCGGACTGACTACAGAGGTTGCACCTATCATAGGGACTGAAGCCCAGTCACAGGAACTTGTAAATCAGCTTATGGAAAACTATGAATCCAATCCTGAGATGGTATGGCAGACAAATCTGTTCGGAAAGACTCTTTATGAAACTGTAGCTGAACAGATACAGGCCAAATCGGGAAATGTTCCTGACAATCTCAGGTTAAAAGTTCAGAAGTCTGTGCAGAAAATTGCAGATGACGGAAAAGAATATTTTATTTGTATAATTATATGAATTCAGAGCCGGAAACGGCTCTGTTTTTGCATTGGAGGAGGGGCTGCGGCATATTTTCCTACACCATATTGTCACAATAAAATTATTGTAATTTTTTTGCGTTATGGTAAAATTACAATGTATATGCTTACCGGAGAATTTTATCACAAGGATTGGTACTATGACAGAATCGACAAAAAAAAGAAATTTATTTATTTTAAAGATTGTACTCTGGCTTCTGGCAGTCTGCATAGTGACAGGGATAGCATATTTTATTCCGGGCATAAGCGGTGCTTTGACTTCAACATATATTGCAGAATTTGACAACGTTTTTGTGTCGGACAAGGTAGACTGTTTTCTGGTGAAGAACGAAAAAGTTACTTATTCCGATAAGAGCGGAAGCGTATCCTATTCTGTTGAAGAGGGAACTCATGTGAGAAAATTCACCGGAGTTGCCAAAGTGGGTGCAGATGTATATACTGCGGAGCAGCCGGGAATGATTTCATTCACTGCCGACGGGTATGAGACTTATTTTACCGAAGAAAACTTAATGAATATCACAAGAGACGAAGCGGAATCTTTTGATATTGTAAAGCAGAATCTTGTCAAAACAGAGGCTTCCTCCGGGGAACCGCTGTTCAAAGCAGTTGATGATAAGGAATGGTATCTGATTTTCTGGATAGACAAGGACGAAATCAATGAGTATATAAAGAACAAGAGTGTAAGCGTTGTAATTGAAGACAAGATTAAGGTAAGCGCTGTTATTTCGGACATATATGACCAGGAAAATGAATACATGGTGGTTCTTAAGAGCCGCGAGTATTACGCGGATCTGGCGGAAAAAAGAAAGGTCAGCGCAGAAGTGATTACCGTTGATGAAGCGGGGCTGCTTATCAGGCAGAAGAGCATTGTCACGGTAGATGACAATCCGGGAGTATACGTTAAAAAGATTAACGGAGATTATAAATTTGTAAGGGTTAAAATTCTGACTCTGGTAGATGAAAATGCAATTGTTGCATCAGGCTCATTCACCGAAACAGTGGATGATGCCGTTACACAGGTCACTACTATTAATTCTTATGATGAAATACTAAAAAATCCAAAAAGTATAGGAAAAGGTGGCGAAAGCGTTGAGTAGAATTCATGAAAATCTGGATGCTCTTGAAAAGAGAATACAGGATGCATGTGAGAAATGCGGAAGAAAAAGAGAAGAGGTTCTTCTTATCGGTGTTACAAAAACCAGAACGGCTGATGAAGTTAACGAGGCTGTGTCCTGGGGGATTACCGATGTGGGAGAAAACAAGGTTCAGGAAATAATGGACAAGTATGATCATGTTCCGGGAAATGTAAAATGGCATATGATAGGACATCTTCAGACAAATAAGGTAAAATACATTATAGATAAGGTTTCTCTTATTCATTCGGTGGACAAGCTGAAGCTTGCGGAAGAAATCGATAAAAGAGCAAAAGAACATGGTATTACAGCTGATGTGCTTATTGAAGTAAATGCTGCAGGTGAGGAATCCAAATTCGGAACAGATATCGCCGGAGCAAAAAAACTGATAGAAGACGTAAGGGAGAAGTGCAAAAACGTGAGAATTAAAGGTCTTATGACCATAGCTCCGTTTACAGAGGAACCTGAAGACGTGCGGGTATACTTCAAAGAACTTAAGGCGCTCTTTGATGAATACAAGGACATTAAAGACGATAATATGGATTTCGAACACCTTTCAATGGGTATGTCGGGAGATTTTGAAGTTGCAATCGAGGAAGGCGCTACGATGGTAAGAGTCGGCACCGCTATTTTCGGAGCCAGAAATTATAATATTTAATTTTTTATACATGATTTGTGAAACGGAGGATTATTATGAGCGAAAAGTTTTTTGATAAAGTAAAATACATTGTAGGCCTGGGCGACGGCGAATACGATGACGAAGAATTTGTTGAGGTTAAAAACAGTGAGCCGGAGCCTGCTCCAAAGAGTACGATTACTCCTTTTCCTAAGGATAATTTCAGAGAGGGAAAGAGTGCTGATTTGAAGTCCAAAGCGCAGATGAAGCTTATAGTAAACGAACCGTCTGCATTTGAAGACTGTTCAAAAATTGCCGACAATCTCAAGAACAAGAAGCCTGTAATAATCAATCTGGAAAAGCTTGAGACAGAAATAGCAAAGCGTATTTTCGATTTCGTAAGCGGAGCTACATATGCCCTGGATGGAAGTGTTCAGAAGGTTGCAAACAATATTTTTGTATTTGCACCGGACAATGTTGATATCACATCAAATATTGAAGAGTTCAAATCTCTTAACAGTTCAAATCTTTTTAAGTAAACAGGAGAAAAAAAGATGACAGTAATATTACTGGCTTTAAGGCTGTTCTATAATTTACTGGTGGCTCTTATACTTATAAGGGCATTCGGCAGCTGGTTCATAAGAAATCCATACAGCAGTAAATGGTATTCGCTGGTTATTCAGATGACCGAACCGGTGCTCGCTCCCTGCAGGAATCTTATTTCAAGATTTACAAGAGGAATTCCGGGAGTTGATTTCTCACCGGTGCTGGCACTCATGCTGCTGTCTCTTATTTACAAAATATTAAGCAGATTTATTTATATTATTATGCATTAACAAAAAATGATATACAGATTCGGATAAGGAGGAATTATCATGATAATGCCGCTCGATATTCAGAATAAAGAATTTGCAAAAGGCGTCAGAGGATACAAAGAAGAAGAGGTAGACAGATTCCTCGATATGATAACTGTAGACTACGAGAATCTTATTCAGGAAACTAAAAGCCTGAAAGAACGCATTAAGGTTCTGGAAGAAGAACTCGAAAAGAAAAAGCAGATGGAAGACAGTGTAAAGGAAACCGTTGACGCTGCCAGAAATCTCATGAAGGATGTCTCCGACGGCGCCGAAAAGCGTGCTGAAATAGTACTTAAGAATGCGGAAATGGACGCGGAAATTATAATAAAAAAAGCAGAAGCTGAGGCTCAGAAATATAAGGAAGAGATAGCGCTCATGCAGAACAGAATGGCGATTTTCAATGAGAGATTTAAAAATCTGCTTAATTCAGAACTGGAGAGATTTGAAGGTTCGGTTAAGGATGCAGAGAATTTGCTTCAGGAGTAGACAATGGTATATGCAGTATTGATCTTTATAGCGGCGGCTGTAGGAATTGATCAGGTACTAAAACTTATTGTAGTAAATACGCTTGAAATCGGGCAGTCAGTACCCCTGATTGAAGGCGTATTTCATTTTACGTACATTCGTAATTTCGGTGCCGCATTCAGTATATTACAAAACAGACAGATTTTTCTTATAGTCATTACCGGAGCAGTGATGGCTGCCGCAGCAGTAATTCTGTTCAGAAACATAAAAGGTATGAGCCGCCTTTCGTCCTTCAGCCTTGCCGCGGTTATTGCGGGAGGAATAGGCAATATTATAGACAGGATAAGGCTTGGCTATGTAGTGGATTTTCTGGATTTTAAGCTGATTGATTTTCCGGTATTCAATTTTGCTGACTGCTGCGTGGTTGTGGGAGCATTTGCTCTTGTTGCCGCTGTATTTATTTCCGAAAAAAAAGACAGGGAGAAAAACTGAATGGACAGGTTTGATATTACGGTGGAGCCCGGATACGAAGGAGCCAGACTTGATGCATTTCTGGCATCGGTTACGGACAACAGCCTATCCAGAACATATATCCAGAAGCTGATGGAGCAGGGGCAGATCCTGGTTAACGGGCACCCCGAAAAGCT
>JAUNCY010000049.1 GCA_030526325.1 Bacillota bacterium | reverse complement strand
CGATTAAAATATTTTAAAAAAATTGTGAAAAAATTCTGCGTTATGATAGAATAACGACAATATATTGTATTGTAAGGTGATTATAATGCTTGAGAGAATAGAAAACAAGAGCGGATTTATAGATATAGAAAGACCGGTGGCCGTAAAAATAATCAAGGAAGTTATTCTGGAGCAGAAAGGTGTTTTCGGCATAACCGATTCCAAGGGACACCGCTCATCTTTTCTGTCTAAATTTACCTTTGACAAGGATGCGAATTTTATTAAAATAAAAAAAGACAGAGAAGGCAAAATAGATATAGAAATGAATCTTATTCTGTATTTCGGAGTCCCGATTTCCGTGGTCACAAAAAAAATAATCATAGGATGCAGAGAAAGACTTAAAGAGCTCCTGGACCTGGAGCCTGACAGCATTTCCGTGCATATTGCAGGATTAAAATCCAAAAAAATTCTTGAAAGAAATATTACTATAAAAGGTTAGAGGATGAATTATGAATGAATGCATAAACATGCCGTTAACCGAACTGAAGGGTATCGGTCCTAAAAAATCTCAGCTGTTCGGAAAACTTGGGATTTTTGATGTGGAGGATGCTCTTTATTCTTTTCCGAGGAATTACGAAGACAGGCGAAATGTAAAAAAGATAGGCAGCATTACAGACGGTGAAGAGGCTATGGTTCGTGGAACGGTTTCGGCAGTAAAAAAAGGAAGATATGTAAGAGGACGAAAGCGGACTACCAGACTTCTGATAAAGGATGATACCGGGGCGGCTGAAGTTCTGTATTTCAATGCGCCTTATATTGAAAGGTCTGTTAAAATCGGAGACGATTACTGGTTTTACGGAAAAGCAAACAAGGCACAGGGCGGAATTACTATGATCCATCCGGAATTCAGAAGGGCAGAAGACGGAGAAGAACAGGACGGAATACTGCCTGTGTATCCTCTGACCGCAGGACTGAGCCAGAAGGAGAGAAGAAAGCTGTCTGCCCGGGCGATCGGATATATAGATGATTCTCTGGAATATCTAAGCGATGATACAAGGGAAATAAATCAGCTGTGCGGAATAGAATATGCTTTGAAAAATATTCACTATCCAGAAGACGAAAGAAAGATGCGGGTGGCCAAGTACAGACTGATATTTGAGGAACTGCTGGTTTTCAGCATGGGACTTGCTCTGATGAAAAACAGGTTTGTTCAGAATACCTCGTCATATGTTATGAGCAGCGAGCCCTATGAGGATGAGCTGTGCGAAAGGCTTCCGTACAGACTTACTGCGGGACAGAAAAAGGCAGTAGATGAAATATGTCGGGATATGGAGTCGGGAAAAAGAATGAACCGGCTTATTCAGGGCGATGTGGGAAGCGGGAAAACAGCTGTCAGTGCAGCAGCTATATACAAGGTGATAAAAAACGGATATCAGGCCGTTCTGATGGCGCCCACAGAAATTCTTGCGGAACAGCATTATAACACGTTTAAAGAAATGTTTAACGGAACAGGAATAGAAATCAGACTTTTGACTTCCGGAGCAGGCGCAAGGGAAAAAAGAGAAATCGTTGAGGACTGCCGGGAAGGAAGAGCAGATCTTGTGATAGGCACTCATGCGGTATTCGGAAGAAATGTTGAATTCAAAAGACTGGCGCTGGCGGTGACGGATGAACAGCACCGTTTCGGAGTATCTCAGAGAGAAGCGCTGAACGCTAAGGGAAACAGCCCTCATATTATGGTCATGACGGCTACTCCTATTCCAAGAACTCTGGCATTAATCCTGTACGGCGACATGGATGTTTCGGTTATCAGGGACAAGCCGGCCGGGAGAAAAGAAGTAATCACAAAAGCCTTTGACGGGAAGGACAGAAAAAGAGTATACGACTTTGTATTGAGAGAGATTAAAAAGAATCGTCAGGCATATATTGTTACTCCTCTAATAGAAGCATCGGAGAGCATGGACATCAGAAGCACTGAAGAGGTCTTTGAAGAAGTTTCGGAAATTTTCAGACCCTTCAGAACCGCAATGCTTCACGGCAGGATGAAGCCTGAGGAAAAAGATAAAATAATGGAGGAGTATAAAAACGGTGATATTCAGGTCCTTGTTTCTACCGTAATCATTGAGGTGGGAATAAATGTGCCAAATGCCACAGTTATGGTTCTGGAAAATGCAGAGAGGTTCGGACTTGCCCAGATGCACCAGCTTAGAGGCAGAGTCGGAAGAGGCGGCAGCCAGTCGTACTGTATGCTTATTCTGGACAGTGCGACTGAAGTTGCGCAGAAAAGAGCCGGGGTTATGGAAAGCACCGGAGACGGCTTTGAAGTTGCCGAGAAAGACCTGATGCTGAGAGGAACGGGAGAGTTTTTCGGAACCAGACAGCACGGAATTCCCGATATGCGCATAGCAGATGTTGTCCGCCATTCGAAAATTCTCAAAAAAGCTATGGAGGAAACCGAGAGGCTTATGACGGACGATCCTCTTCTGGAAAAAGAAGAAAATCTAAAAATTAAAGAACGAATATTTGAGTTATACGGAGAACTGAATCCGGGACTTTAAATGACGTAATTCTGTATGTTTCGCCATAAATTACAACTAATACTTTTTTTGCGGCAGGTTAAATTAAGTATGTAAGGAGGTGAAAACATGGGTAAAGAAATAAAAGCAAAAGCAAAGTCAGGACTTGAGAATTTAAAATATGAGACAGCCAGCGAGCTGGGTCTTGCTAATTATCAGAACATGGACAAGGGTGAACTGACAGCAAGGCAGAACGGCTATGTCGGCGGTTATATGACTAAAAAGCTCGTTGAAATGGCTGAAAATCAGCTTTCGGGTAGATAAAACGATATATTAAAACTAAGAAGACTGCTTTGTTCCGGACCGGTAAGAGGCGGTCTTCTTAATATATGCAGATAATGACAAATGCAACTAAATTGATTTTTTTCTTGATATGGGTATTAATACTGTGATAAAATTACACGAACAGGAGGTTGAAGTAATGAGAGTCATCGGAGGGGAATTAAGAGGAAAAAAACTTACGGCTCCAAAGGATGATTCTGTCAGACCGACCACCGACAGAGTCAAGGAATCAATGTTTAACCTTATCTCGGGCTATATCGATGAGGATACGGTCGTATACGATTTGTTTTCCGGAACCGGCAGCCTGGGAATAGAAGCACTGAGCCGGGGCGCTGAAAAAGCTTTCTTCTGCGACAAGTCAAAAGAGAGCTATAACATAACAAAAGAAAATATTGCAAGCTGCAGGCTGAATGACAGAAGTAGGCTGGTTTTTGGCAGCTACAAAAAAGCTGTTTCAGAGTTTGAACAGAAGGCCGATCTGGTTTTTCTCGATCCTCCGTACGGACTGGATTTGTGGAAGGACTGCTCGGACATGCTGGTTAGTCAGGACAGGCTCAATGAAGAGGCCGTTGTCGTTATGGAGCATGGTGTTGAAAACGAGCTTACGGATATAAATGAAAATCTCAGCCTTATTAAAGAAAAAAGATACGGTGCTATAGTGATATCAATATACCGCTTCAGCACTGCGAGTGAGGAGATATGAAAAAGATACTCTATTCCGGAACCTTTGATCCTCTTACAAAAGGCCACCTTGATTTAATCAGGAGAGGTGCATCTCTTGCGGATCAGCTGGTAGTGGGTATTATCAGAAATCCAAACAAAACTCCTATGTTTTCCGTTGAGGAAAGAAAGGAAATGATAGAAGCTGAAATCGCCGACCTGCCTAATGTTGTGGTAGACAGTTTCGAAGGACTGCTGGTGGATTATGTAAAAGCAAATGACATCGATGCGGTTTTAAGAGGGCTTAGAGCTACAATTGATTTTGAATATGAGATTCAGATGGCTCAGGTTAACGCGAAGCTTCACGGGAATATGGAAACCATTTTCCTTATGACGGATGAGAGATATTCCTATATCAGTTCCAGTGTCGTCCGTGAGGTATATGCCCTGGGAGGAGATATTTCGGATTTGGTTCCAAAAAAAATATACGAATACATGATGAATTACAAAAAATAACAGGGGGTAAAAAATGAAAGTATTACAATTACTGCAAGAACTTGAAGAAATAGCTGAAAACAGTTCGAAGGTGCCTCTTACGGGTAAGGCACTCGTTGATGCCGATGACATACTTGAAATCATTAAGGAAATAAGAATAGAACTTCCTGAGGAACTTCAGAGAGCACAGTGGATAAATGAGGAAAGAAACAGACTCATAAGCGAGGCTGAAAATGAAAGAAGCATCATGCTCGCAGACGCAAGAGCTCAGGCTGATGCTATGATAGACAGAGATGATATTACAAACAGAGCCAGAGTTAAAGCGGAAGAAATTATTTCAAACGCAGATCTTCAGAGCAGAAATCTTAAGATGCGTACATATGAATACCTTGACAATGTTATGAACGCAATGCTGGAAAGAGTGGAACATGCAGGCAGGGTATACATGAATGAAATGTATGAAAATCTGAGAAAATCCTTTGACCAGATAACAGAAACCCTTACAGACAACAAGACCGAAATTAATAATCTGGCATATCAGGAAAGTGTAAAGGGAAGAACCAGAGACACTCTGGATGAAAATTTCCTCCCGATAGAAAAAGAAGAAGATGAGGAATAACAGCCGGTAATAATGACGGACCTTCGGGTCCGTTATTTTTTTCTCCCGGTTCACATATTATATAATGGCCGCTTACGTTGAAAAACGGGGTGGAATATTATGTGAAAAGAAGGTGGGATGTTGTACAGAAATTTTGCGGCTGTATTTTTCAGTGTGGGATTTGCGGTAATGATGACGGTTTTCCCCGGAGTGAGTGTGGAGGCTGTGTACGATGCACTGAAGCTGTGGGCTCTTACAGTTGTGCCGGCCCTGCTGCCGTTTTTTATATGCAGTAATTTCATGCAGGAGACGGGATTTACAGACAGTCTTGCCGGAGTTGCGGAGCCGGCTGTCAGGAGGCTTTTCCGCACCTCGGGAGTCTGCGGATTTCCTTTCATTATGAGTCTGGTTTCGGGATACCCGGCGGGAGTTAAGATTCTGTCGGATGCAAGGCTTTCGGGAAAGATTTCAAAGGAGGACGCAGATACAGGCATAACCTTCTGTTCCACATCGGGTCCCCTGTTTATGATAGGAGCAGTAGGCACGGGAATGCTGGACAGTGAAACATCAGGATGGATAATAGCTCTGTCTCACTATCTTGGAGCTGCAGCAAACGGAATTCTGTTCGGCAGAATACTGAAAAAAGAACGGATTACGGCTCCTTCATACCCTGTGACAGGGAAGCTGTTTTACTCGGAGACAAAAATAAACTGCAACGAGGCTGCTGTGAAATCAATAATGGATGCTGTGAAAACTCTGTTTATCATAGGCGGATACATGGCTGTTTTTATGATGGCAATTTATTACATAAAAATGACCGGGTTAGAAACGTCTCCCTGGTTTCCTGGAATTCTGGAACTGAGCGCCGGCTGCAGGGAAACCGCAGGATATGTCTACTATACCGGGATGCAGAAAACGGTAATATGCAGTGCCCTGATATCCTTTGGAGGTGCCTGTGTGCTGTTTCAGTCCCTGAGTTTTATAGGGAGAACCGACATAAGCATAAAGCTGTTTCTGCTGTCAAAAGTATGTCATTCAGCCTTCGCCGGAATCTTTTCATATATGATGTGCAAAGCAGTATATATTTTGCACCCGGCAAGCATGAACGTGTTCTCTTTTGCGGCGGATTATTCGCTGCAGGAACCGGGAAAAGCGGATTCATTTATCACCTTCTGTTTTCCGGAAGTGCGGTATGCCTGCTTACTCTGTTATTTATTGCATCTGTCGCAATATATTATGCGGGAATTGAGATGAAGAAAATCTTTGATAAAAATAAGGAAGGGAAGAAGTGATATTCATTTTATTAATTCTGCGAAAAATAAGCCGCCGGTATTCAGTTGAGGCCGGCAATGCTTTATAATATAAATAATAAAGATATTATAGGACAAACTGAAAAGAAAAAACATACAGGGAGAATCGGATGAGAACCGCAGGAATAGTGGCCGAATACAACCCTTTTCATAAAGGGCATAAATTTCATATTGAAGAAACCCGAAGAAAAACCGGGGCAGACTGTATTGCAGTGGTGATGAGCGGAAATTTCGTTCAGCGGGGAGAACCGGCTATGTTCAATAAGTGGCTGCGGGCAGAGGCGGCAGTAACAGGAGGGGCAGATATTGTAATTGAGCTGCCGACGGTTTATTCCTGCAGCGGAGCCGAGGCATTTGCCAGGGGCGCAGTGGAAATACTGGACCGGCTGGGAGAAGTGGAAGTCATATCCTTCGGCGCGGAAGAGGATTCGGCAGATTTGCTTGAGGAGGCTGCGGAGATTTTTGCCGGAGAAAGCACAGAACTCAGCGAGTGCATAAAACAAAACCTGAGTGAGGGATATTCATATGCGGCAGCCAGAAGCCGTGCCGTGGAAAAAATATGCGGCAGGAGGATTTCTGAAGTTATTTCAAGTCCCAACAATATTCTGGCGGTAGAGTATATTAAACAGCTGAAACTGATGAACAGCAGCATAAAGCCTTTGGCTGTGGCGAGGAAGGGCTCGGGATATTACGAAGAAAACCCGGGTGAGGGTTTTGCCGGTGCAGGCAGGCTGAGAGATATGCTTAAAGAAGGGTATGACACAGAGGAAATATTGAAATATATCCCTGAAGAAACTCACGAGCTGTACAGGGACGCTCATATGTGCTTTTCCGAGGACATGTACAGTCTTGTCGCCTACAAACTCCTGTCGGAAAGCAGGGAAGCTCTTGCGAAAACCGACGGCGTTGTGGAGGGACTGGAAAACAGGGCATTAAAAGCTCTGCCATATTCCGTTGATATGGAAAGTCTGATACAGGGAATAAAAAGCAAGAGATATTCGAGAACTTCTATTCAAAGAATGCTGGTGAGAATTCTCCTGGGTATAAAATCCGTGGATATGAAGAACTTCGGAGACTGCCAAACCTCATACGCAAGAGTTCTGGCTTTTAATGAAACAGGAGCTAAATTTATCAGACAGGCAAAGAATAAAGATAATCCGGGTATTAAGATAATTACAAATGTCAACAGAGAAAAGCCGGAAGATCCTGTTCTGCGCAGGATGATGGAATACGACATAATGGCCTCGGAGATATATGACCTTATTTGTTTCTCAAGAATAAATATAAATCCGGATTACAAAATGAAACCGTACAGGCACGAAATCGGCAAATAAGTGTCTGAGACCGGATGCAAACCCTCTGAAAACGGCAGATGATGTATGTATGCCCGCGAAATAACACCAAAATTTGTAGAATTTGACTTGAAAATACTTATAAAATTGTATACAATTATTAAATGTGAAGAAATATACTTTGAATATGATAATCGGAGGTATAATAATGAAAGTTTTAGTAATTAACTGCGGAAGTTCATCATTAAAATATCAGGTTCTCGATATGGAAAATGAAGAATTACTGGCTAAAGGACTTGTTGAAAGAATAGGCATCGACGGTTCGGTAATAAAACACGAAAGAGAAGACGGCAAAGGCTTCAAGCTTCAGACACCGATGGCTACACACAAAGAAGCTATCGAAAACGTATTCGAAGCTTTACTTAATAAAGAATCAGGCGTACTCCAGAGCATGGACGAAATCGGCGCAGTAGGACACAGAGTTGTGCATGCAGGCGAAAAACTTACAGATTCAACACTTATCACTGACGACGTAATCAAGATTCTCGAAGAATGCTTCGATATCGCTCCGTCACACAACCCGCCAAACGTTCTCGGTATTAAAGCTTGTCAGGCTCTTATGCCTAACACACCGATGGTTGCGGTATTTGATACAGCATTCCATTCAACAATGCCGGCTTCATCATACATCTATGCTATTCCTTATGAATATTATGAAAAATACGGAATCAGAAGATACGGCTTCCACGGAACATCACATAAATATGTATCAGAAAGAGCTGCAAAAATGCTCAATATCGATATCAAAGATCTCAAGATCATCACATGCCACCTTGGAAACGGTGCTTCAGTAAGTGCTATCAAATCCGGCAAATGTATCGACACATCAATGGGATTCACACCGCTTGAAGGCGTAGTAATGGGAACAAGATCCGGCGGCATCGACCCTGCTATCATCGAATACATTATGGAAAAAGAAGGTCTTTCAATTGAAGAAATGCTTAAAATGCTCAACAGAAAATCCGGCGTATTCGGAATTTCAGGCGTAAGCAGTGACTTCAGAGACCTGGAAGTAGCAGCTAACGAAGGAAATGAAAGAGCACAGCTGGCTCTCGATATATTTGCTCAGAAAATCAAGGGTTACATCGGTTCATACCTTGCAGAACTCGATGGAGCAGACGTTATCGTATTTACAGCAGGTATCGGTGAAAATGCTATCGGCATGAGAGCTAAGATCTGCAGCAACATGGAAAATCTGGGAATCAAGCTTGATCCTGAAAGAAACAACGTAAGAGGCGAAGAAACAATCATCAGTGCAGCTGATTCAAAAATTAAGATTCTCCTTATCCCGACAAATGAAGAACTCATGATTGCAAGAGATACAGTTTCTGTAGTTAACGCTCAGGCTTAATTGTTATCTTGTTGAACTGAAATAACATAATTTACTTGACAAGCGGGTCTGTATATAAGTATAATCAATACGTTACGGTTACGTTTAGGAGGAATGGCTTATGATTAAAGATTTAAGCGGTCTTCTTGCTAAAAAGTACGAAGAACTCACAGTCGATGAAGCTGTCGGTTTGAAGTCCATGCAGAGAAGCGGAGATGAGATCGTATTTTCAGAGCCGGTTTCGATAAATGGCAGATTGTACAGACTTGAAGATGATGTAATTTTCTTCTCGGGAAATCTCAGCACAACAATAAACACTGCCTGCGGCAGATGTCTTGAACCGGTTTCGGAAGAAATCGCTATGGATTTTGACGAGGTGGTATATGCTGAAGGCAGAGAAGAAGATTATGACTTGATTGTTGAACCTGAGGGAGAGACATTTGATCTCGAAGAGTTTATTATAAACATACTCGAGCTTAAACTTCCGCTCAAGTTCTTATGTGACGAGGATTGCAAAGGTTTATGTCCCGTTTGCGGAACGAATTTGAACACCTCGCAATGTAATTGCAATGATGAAAAAATCGATGAAAGATTTGCAATGTTAAAGAATCTGTTTCCGGACAGATAATCTATAAGTTTCGTATGGATAAGGAGGTGTATCATTAATGGCAGTTCCAAAGAACAGAACGTCTGCTGCAAGACGTGATAAGAGAAGAGCTTCTAACTCAAAGATGAGTGCTCCTGGACTCTCAGTGTGCCCACAGTGCCACGAACCAAAGCTTGCTCACAGAGTATGTCCGAATTGTGGATACTACAATGGCAAGGAAGTTATTAAAGCTGCAGAGTAATTATTAAAATTCGGGGCGGATTGGCTCCGGGATAATAAGATTTTTTAGAAATGGCGGTGTAACCCCAATTTACGGGGCTGCACCCTTTCTTTTTGTTAAGCAAACTGTCATAATTCTCCCTCAACTCCAATAACTATGTATTAAACAGGCTTTTGAGGGGGATTTATTATGGGCAGAAAAACCGCGTTAATATTTAAAATAATTAATAAGTGGACGGCTGCGGGTATAATTCTGATTATCATAGCATCTGCTGTATGTCCGCTTATCTGCTATGGTCAGGAAGGGGGAGGAGGCCTTTCTGTTTCGGCAAAGGGAGCTGTACTGATTGACGGAAAAACCGGAACCGTACTTTTTGAAAGCAATTCACATGAGGAACTTCCGCCGGCAAGCGTGACCAAAATAATGAGCATGCTTCTGGTTTTGGAGGCAGAGGACAGAGGGCAGATTTCCATGGATGATATTGTGACTGTCAGCGAACGGGCCGCGGAAATGGGCGGAAGTCAGATGTTTATGGAACCCGGTGAAACTCATACTGTAGAGGAACTGTTAAAAGGGGCTGCGATGGCCAGCGCCAATGACGCATGTGTTGCTCTCGCTGAATACGTGGCCGGCTCAGAAGAGGCTTTCGTGGACATGATGAATTCAAGAGCAGAGGAACTTGGGATGGTTAACACTCATTTTGAGAATACCAACGGTTTGCCTGTGGCAGGTCATTTCAGTTCGGCATATGATATATCGATGATGTCTAAAGAACTCATGAAGCACGATGAAATAAAAGAGTGGCTGGTTACCTGGATGGATACCGTAAAAGTGGGTCTGGAAGGCAAGCAGAAGGAATTCGGACTGACAAATACGAATAAGCTTATCAGGCAGTATACCGGAGCCACCGGAATAAAAACAGGTTATACGGCAGATGCCAAATTCTGCCTTTCCGGTTCTGCTAAAAGAGGAAATCTTGAACTGATTGGCGTAATCCTGGGAGCAGAGACATCAGATATACGTTTTTCAGAAATGAAAGCCATGCTGGACTACGGATTTGCATTGTATGACAGTGTAAATATCGGTGATGAAGGACTGTCGGTTGGAACTTCTTCTGTGGAAAAGGGATCTAAGGATTATGTAAACGGAATTCTCCCGGAGGATATCAGTATTCTTATAAAAAAGGAAGAAAAACAGCAGATTTCTCAGGATATTTTTATGGAAGAAAGGGTGACTGCACCGGTTAAAAAAGGAGATAAGCTGGGGGAAATCCGGATATTCAAAAATGGAGAGATTATAGAAACTCACGATATTGTTGCTGAAACCGATGTGGACCGCTGGGGAATTTTTGAAGTGATTCGGGATATGGTTGGATTTTCGTTTAAAAAGTGAAATTAGAAGTATTCCTCAAAGAGGCGATTTATATGGGTATGTATGTGTTCAGATATAAAAGTGTGTCTCAGGCAGAAAGAGCAATAGAGCTGCTGAAAAAACACGGTTACAGGGGATATATAAAGAGAACATCTCCGTCAGAAGGAATCAGCTGCGGATTCTCTGTGTATGTGGACACACCTGACGAGAGGACCGCGGCAGATATATTGAAAAAGAATATGCAGTAAACAGTTATACAGGAGTAATAAAAATCCCCTTCATGTCAATGCCTGAAGGGGATTTGATTATGCTTGTTTTATGGCGCTGAATGACAGCGGAAACTATTTCAGGTTATCAGGATTGAGGCATTCCAGCTCCGGAAGTACGAATATTCCGTTCTTCCTTATAAGAACATCGTCAAACCATATCTCGCCGCCGCCGTATTCTTCTCTCTGTATAAGCACCAGATCCCAGTGAATTGACGAAATGTTGCCGTTGAAGGCGCTTTCGTAGCATCTTCCCGGTGTAAGATGTATGCTTCCGCAGATTTTTTCGTCAAACAGTGTGTCTTTCATAGGGTGCAGTATATACGGGTTTACTCCTATTGCAAATTCTCCGAAATATCTTGCTCCGGGATCTGTATTCAGCAGTTTGTTGATTCTGATATCGTCGTTAGCCGAAGCCTCGATTATCTGGCCGTTCTTTACAGTAAACTTTATATTTTCGAAGGTATATCCCTGATAGGTTGACGGGGTGTTGTAGGTGATGTATCCGTTGGCTGAAAATCTCCTCGGAGCCGAGTAAATCTCGCCGTCAGGGATGTTGCGGCCGCCGTCGCATTTTACTGCACCGATACCTTTTATGGAAAAGCTGATATCAGTTCCGGGACCCGTAATTCTGACCATATCGGTTTTATTCATGAGCTCTGCCAGAGAATCCATTGCATCTGACATCTTTGAATAATCCATATTGCATACGTCGAAATAGAAGTCTTCGAAAGACTCCCTGCTGGTGCCTGCGAGCTGAGCCATGGAATCGTTAGGATATCTGAGGACTACCCATTTGGTTTCGTTTACTCTGTAATCCTGAACCGGTCTGAGAGCTTTGCTGTACAGATTCATTATGTCGGCGGGAATATCCGAAAGCTCGGAAATGTTGTCCGGACATCTGATGCTGATATAGGCATCCATTCCTTTCATCTGAACCATTTCGTATTCTCTCATGAAATCAAGCTGTTCCTGAGAGCAGCCTTTTATAATTTCCCTGTTGATTTCCGAGTCTACGATTTCAACATATGGATATGCTCCTGTTTTGTATACTTCTTTAATGATTTCTTTTACCAGAGGCTTGCCGCTTGCTCCGCTGTAGGATATCAGAACTTTTTCACCTTTTTCAATTCGAGTAGAGTAGTGTACAAGTGTGTAAGCTAATTTTGATACTCTGGGATCCATTCTAAAAACCTCCTTGTAAATTTTTGATTATATTTATTATACCATCATGAAAAAAATTTTAAATATTGTTTGAGTTTTTAAATGTATTTGCTATAATAGTATAGGTGTTAAGGAATTGTGATTATTTTTGAATATATAGTGAGGTAACAAAGTTATGGTATACAAATTTGCAGAAGGTGTTGAAATAGTTCATTCAGAAAGCGGAGACTATATTGTAAAAGGCGGACAGAAATTTATGGTGTACGGTTCCGCAATTGAGTTTCTTAAGCTTATTGACGGAAAGAGAGACATGGATCAGATTCTGCGCGAACTGGTGAAGATATACGGTCCAAGCGTAGAGCCGTATATTATTGCAAGAGACCTTGAAAAATTCATTTATGATCTTGTGGAAGAAGGCATAGTTGTTCTGGTTAAGACCTTCTATGACGATAAAAGAAATTAAGCGATATTACTCTGCACGCGGGGCAGGCAGTACAGCTCCGCCGGCAGTATTAATATGAATATGGATATGGAGAGTTGTCAGAGTGGTCGATCGTGCGGCACTCGAAATGCCGTGCCCTTTACCGGGCCCCGGGTTCGAATCCCGGACTCTCCGCCAAAAAGCATGCATGAAAGAGCATGCTTTTTTAATGCGGTCGGGGATGAGAAGCCTGTGC
>JAUNCY010000048.1 GCA_030526325.1 Bacillota bacterium | reverse complement strand
ATCTTAACATTATTTGGTGGATTTAACGACTGCATTTAAATGATACTACTCCAGTGATTTGTGTAATCCATAATAGGGCAGAGGTGTGACATATATTGTCGCTGTAAAATTTTTTTCTGGATTATAACCGAATCCGTTCACAGACCGTATCTGTGAGCCCCGAACAGGGATTAAAATTCCGCAAGGCTAAGCTTGCCGTTTCCATGGAGGTTTACGGGCCGACGGTACACAATCCGATGGCAGTAACAATCCAATCGCTGTCCACACAATACGACGGACGTCACAATCCGGCCGCCGGCCGCCGGGGTCTACTTTTTCCTTTTAAAATTCATCCCCTCATATACTCTGACAGGATTGCCCCGAACAATTTGACTGTGCTGTCTCCAGGCTGCATTTGTCTGTTTTTTCTTTGCTTCGATTTCACGGGCGGTAAGGATCGCGTTCAGTTTTCTCATGGCATCCCTGCGGTTCAGCAGCTGGGAGCGCTCTGCCGTGGAGGTTACAGCGATACCTGTGGGAATATGTATGAGCCGCACTCCGGTTTCAACCTTATTCACGTTCTGACCGCCTTTGCCTCCTGAGTGAAAGCGTTCAAACCGAATATTGTCATCCCTGCATACGGTTTCTGCTTCCGGAATTATGCTGATGTCCACAAACCAGTTTTTTCGTTTATGTTTCGGGCGCAAGGGACTCCTGCAGATCCACTGGACGGTTCCCTCCAGAGCTGACAGGTCGCTTCCGGTGCTGAACATTATTGAAGAGAAGCCGAAGCCGTTTCTCCCGGCATGGCTTGAAAGTATTTCTGCGTCAGGATATTCCTGGTTCAGCGCATTGAACAGCTTTGCCGCTGCGATTTCGCATTCGGCAGGACCCTGTCCCGAGCTTATTTGTATTATCATAAAATTCTCCTTTGTTTGATGTATATAACTGTTATTATTGTCAGCGCGGCAGGAAGTTAAGCTTTACCTCCGGCTTTAAAACTGTAAACCGGCCTGAGGCGTCCTGTTATACTGACGGTATCCGAAACGGCTTCGGATATTTCCTCAATCCTTCTGTAAGCGCCGGGAGATTCGTCAATCGTGTCTCCGGTTATGCAGGATGAGTATATTCCTTTCATCTCTGATTTAAATGCGGAAAGAGTGATGCTGTTTCTTACGTCGCCTCTTTTGATGGTTCTTCCCGAGCCGTGGGGTGCCGAACAGTTCCAATCCGTGTTCCCGAGTCCGGTGCCGATAAGTATGCCGTCCTTCATGTTGACGGGAATTACAACCTGCTCTCCGGCTTTTGCGGATATTGCACCTTTTCTGAGAATGGGGGCTCCGAAGGATTTAAGGGTTTCGGGGGAGCTGTCAACGTAGTTGTGAATGCAGGATACAGTGTCTGAAATTTTCCATTTCATCTTCCCTGAAATTTCTGCCAGTATCAGAGCGCGGTTAAGCTCCGCAAATTCCTGTAGCTTCTTAACGTCCTTCAGGTAACAGTCTTTCAGTTCACCGTCCAGATAAGTAAGCTCGTAGGGGACTCTGATTCCCCTGTTCATCAGTTCTTTCTGTCCAAGTTTAAGATAATGCTCGGTCAGCTCCTTTCCTGTGTGCCTGCTTCCTGAATGAACCGCAGCATACAGCATTCCGTTTTCGTCGCGGTCTATTTCAATGAAATGATTTCCGCCGCCGAGAGTGCCGAGACTGAGAAGGGCTTTTTCTGTATTTATTTTTTTTTGACACAGCAGCTCTTCGAAATCGAACTCTTCTGCCCGAATAAGAGGCCTTTTGCGTACGGCAAAGCCGGAAGGAACATTTTCTCTTATTACCTTATCCAGCTTCTGAAATTCGATTTTTTTCGTGTTGAGTTTTGCAAGGGTGATTCCGCATCCTATATCTATTCCGAGAAGACCCGGCATAATAACCGGTCCGAGGGTCATGGTCAGCCCTATGGGACCGACCTTGCCAGGATGCACGTCGGGCATTACCCGGATTCGAGAGCCGGCAGCCGCTTCTGTGCCGCATATCATCTCAATCTGTTTTACTGCATAGCTTTCAACAGCATGAACGGGGCTGTTTACTGTGAAGACCTTTGCCGAAGCGCGGGTCCCTGTTATAATTTTCATAATTACGTCCTTTCTGCATGAAGACACCACAAAAAGCCCCTCTGAACAGAGAAGCCTGAGTCCGGACGAATCATTTTTCTTTAATTATTTTCTGCGGAAAATATTAATTTATAGATGTTAACAATGAGAATCCCGGAGGTCGTCATGGCGTCTTGCGATATTAAGTTCTGAGTTTGAATTGAATACTGTTCTGTACATCATGTTTATCCCTCCGTTCTGTAATAGAAATAATAACTGATTTCGCGGGGCATTTCTGCCACGCAGGAAAGTATATGTTTATTTCAGCCGGCTGTCAATAGGGGGAAAAATAAAGTTTGGAATATTTTTTGAACGACATATTACGGCATTCGGAGTATTTATAATAAATAGTTTCCGTTTTTTGGATTTATAACCTCGGTATTTATTCCCCAAATATGGAGTTTTCTGATATAATTAATCAGCAGAAAACGTTTGCTGAATATGACGATGATAAATGTAAAGAGAGGTATTTTATGAAAAGACTGATAAAGCTTGCGGCTGCTGTTCTCATAGTTTTGACGGCGGCAGTTCCTGTTATCCCTGCCTATGCCGCGCAGGATAATATCGAGGTGTATTTTGACGGACAGCCTGTGATTTTCGATGTTCAGCCTGTAATTGAAAACGGCAGAACTCTGGTGCCTATGAGGGCAATATTTGAAACCTTCGGGGCAGATGTGGAATGGAACGGGGAAACCAGAACCGTTCATGCGGAAACCGGATGGTTTTATCATATTGAGCTGCAGATAGGAAGCACAACTGCCAGAACCTATTACACCCTGTTCAATGAAAAAGGAGAGCCTTATCAGGGGGAGGTCACAACATACAAACTGGATGCTCCGGCTAAAATCTTAAACAGCAGAACAATGGTTCCTCTCAGGTTTATAGCGGAGTCCATGAACTATACGGTTAAATGGGATCCGGTGGGCAGAGATGTATACATCTATTCATATTATGTGCCTGAGGAAACGGAAACCGGCTATCTGAGCTACATAAATTCTCCGCTGAGTGAAGTGGTAAATGACCTGGGACCTTTTGACGGCTGCGAATATTTCGAGGGAGGAATGGGCTTCTATTACAATAACCTTGACATCATATTCTTTACGGACTATTACGGCGTAATTGATTACGGAATGGATGTGAGAACGGTTATGGCTGTGGGAGATACTCCGGCGGAAGAAAAGCTTGCGGGCAGGATGACCTATCCTGAGATTGCGGAAGCCATGTCGGGAAAGGCAGTCATAAGTGAGCCTCAGTATTCCTATAATGAAATGAACGGTGTATGGGAGTATTATCTGGAATTCGGTTACAAAGGATACAGTTTCATATATATATGGCCGGACAACCCTTACTCCTGCGATTCCTACTATCTTATGGTAAAGAAGTATCAGTAAAATATCCCGGTACCCATTGACTATTATTATAAAAACATTTAAAATGTAAAAGATGCGATAAGCGCTAAATAACCTGAAAGAAGGTGTAATAATGAAGAGAATAAAAACTTTAGAAACAAGAAATCTTGTTGAATCTGCTGTAAAAGGCGGATGCGGCGAATGTCAGACATCATGCCAGTCAGCAAGCAAAACTTCTTGCAGCATTGCAAATCAGCAGTGTGAACAGTGCAAAAAGAACTAATGACTAACGGAAATCGCTGCGGTGAAAGCTGGCAGCGATTTTTACTGTATAAAATAATTTGAAAGGACAGCTTGCCGGTATGGTGCACAGATATAAAAATAACGGATACAATATAGTTCTGGACTCAAACAGCGGCTCGGTTCATGTGGTGGATGAGGTCGCTTATGACATTATCGGAATGTACGAGAATCATACTCACGATGAAATCGTGGAGGCGATTCTTCGTAAGTATGCAGACAGTCCGGACGTAAATGAAGAGGAAATACGAGAGGTTCTGGAGGATGTGGAAACCTTGAAAAAGGAAAAACGCCTTTTTACCGAGGATATCTTCCGGGATACAGCTATAGATTTTAAGCAGAGGCAGTCTGTAATAAAAGCTTTGTGCCTGCATATTGCCCACGACTGCAATCTCCGATGCAGATACTGCTTTGCAGGAGAAGGCGAATACAAGGGCGGAAAGGCACTGATGAGTTATGAGGTTGGCAAAAGAGCATTGGATTTCCTGATTGAAAACTCCGGAACCAGAAGAAATCTTGAGGTTGATTTCTTCGGCGGAGAGCCTTTGATGAACTTTGAGGTCATAAAGGAGCTGGTAGCTTATGCCAGAGAACAGGAGAAGATTCACGATAAGAATTTCAGATTTACTCTGACAACAAACGGGGTTCTGCTGGACGATGAGGTTATGGAATTCGCAAACCGCGAAATGAGCAACGTGGTGCTCAGCCTGGACGGAAGAAAAGAAGTTAATGACCGTTTCAGAGTGAGCGCAAACGGAAAAGGCAGCTATGACATGATCGTTCCGAAATTCAAAAAAATGGCGGACAGCAGAAATCAGCAGGATTACTATATCAGAGGAACCTATACTCACTATAATACAGACTTTGCCGGCGATATTCTGCACGTGGCCGACTTGGGATTTGAACAGATTTCCATGGAGCCGGTGGTTGCGCCGCCTGAAGAAGATTATGCTCTGAAGGAAACGGATCTGCCGAAGCTGCTTTCGGAATACGACAGGCTGGCGGCAGAGATGATAAGGAGAAAAAAGGCAGGCAAGGGCTTTACATTCTTCCACTTTATGATAGACATGACCGGAGGCCCCTGCATCGTAAAGAGAATTTCCGGATGCGGAGTCGGCACAGAATACATGGCTGTTACTCCCTGGGGAGACCTGTATCCCTGCCATCAGTTTGTGGATAATCCTGATTTCCTTCTCGGAAATGTATTCGAGGGTATTAAAAACAGAGAAATCTGCGATGAATTCAAACTGTGCAATGTTTATGCCCACGAGGAATGCAGCGACTGTTTTGCCAGAATGTACTGCAGCGGAGGCTGCCCGGCAAATGCTTTCCATTCAACAGGCAGTATAACCGGTACATATAAGCTGGGCTGCGAGCTTCACAAGAAAAGGATAGAATGCGCAATCATGATCAAGGCCGCCGAAGCGCTGGAAGGGGAGATATAACCGGGTTTACGGCGCGGAATGAGCCGGATAAAAATTGTGCAGGACGGCCGGACAAAACAAGCCGGCAGTGAAATAAAAATTCAGATAAAAAATCAGCCTTTCCGTAGATTGACAGCTTCGGAAAGGCTTTTGTGTTGTTATTTTCAGATTATTCTGTAGCCCGGATAGTCCTCGCAGAAAATCACGTGTCTCAGCCAGTCATCCAGAAATATTCCTGCGGCGGATAAAAAGAACCAGACTGCCATAAAGGGCACGGATATCTGACCCATTACATTGCCCCACAGCCCGCTGTAGTCCCAGACATTAAGCCCCAGCCGGATATTTAGGATGTATCCGGAAACAAATTCGACTGTCGTGACCATGAATGCCGACAGAAGCATCTGGACAGTCAGCGGTGTTTTCGGGTCGAGCACCTCGTTTATCAGTCCTATCAGAACGAAGCACAGACCTCCCACAAAGAACATGGACTGGTGAGTGTACCCACGGTACAGAATTTCTATTATAAGATAAATAATGCCGCCTGCTGAAAACAGAATCAGGTGTTTTGCCAGTCTCATAAACATTATCCTTTCATGGATTTACTCAGATAGTTTATGCAGGACAGGGGATTAAAATTCCATATAAATTCTGGTACGGGTTCCGGCGCGTGATTCGTGTTTTGATGCCCGATTCGGATTCGGACGTCTGACACGGGTTTTGACTCCGGATTCGGATTTCGGACTGTGTTCGGGAGGCGTCCTGTCAGGGAATGCCGGCACTAGGCCTCTGTATCAGTCCCGCCGCCGGTACCGGGCTTAGATAAAGCCGCCTTTTTTCTCGAAGAAAGAAGGTTGATGAGAGAACCGGTCAGAAGGAGAAGGATACCTGCTATGATATTCCATGTGAGTCTTTCTCCCAGAACCGCAAGGGCTATCAGCGGCGCAAACATCGGCTTCAGGAAGAATACTATTGAGGCATTTGAAGGCCCGCAGGCATGTATTGCCTGAAAATATGTGTAATAGCCTATGCCTGTTACGGCGATTCCTATATAGAGAACCATAAGAATATTGGACGAATTTATTCCTGCAATAACGGGTTTTCCCATGAAAAGCATTATTATCAGCATAGCGGCACTGCCTGCAATGAAGCTGAAGCAGGTCTGGGGAATATCTCCGATTTTTTCTATGCGCAGCTTGCCTATTGTGGTGTAAAGTCCGAAGGTTACGGCTGCAATTACAGCACAGATTATTCCGAAAGGTGTGTTGCCTTCCGACATGTTGAAGGGATTTGCCGCAAGCACCAGGCCCGCAGAGCTGATAATCAGAACCAGCGCCTTCCTTCCCGTAAACCTGTCGTTAACTATGAAGTGGGCGAAAATCATAACGAAAATCGGATTCGAGCAGATGATTACCGAAACAAGATTTGCGTTTGCGTGGACAATTCCCACCTGGAAGAACAGCATGCTTATGCATATGCAAAGTATCCCGAGAAAGCTCAGATAGACAATGTCACTTCCCGAAAGCCGGACATTTCTTTTTTTCATGTCCATGACGGCGAAGGGAAGAAGGAAAAGCCCGCCTATGGCGAAACGTATAAAAGTCACCTGAAAGGCGTCCAGCTCGCTGCCGGCTATTTTAAGCGCCACCTCCATGGTGCTGAACAGAATTGCAGTTATTGTAATGTAAAGTATTTCTTTTTTGCCCATTTTTATCACTCCTTATTCAAAACACCACTATTTTATACCTTTGCAGGAAATAAATAAAGAGATAAAGCGTATATGAGACAGCATTTTTTTGTATTTGTAAGGATGATGTGGTAAAATACATTAAAAACATATCTACTACATTACAGGAGATGATTGAAATGCGAGATTATAAGGAAGAATTTGAAAAAAGAGTTCAGTTTATAAAAGATTGTCTGGAGGAAGCACACTGCGGCGGAATCGTATACGGAAACAGCGGCGGAAAGGACAGTGCCCTTGTGGGAATTCTCTGCAAGGCTGCATGCGACAACACTCTCGGCGTTATGATGCCCTGCCAGTCAAAGAGAAATTTCGGCGAGGATATGGAGGACGGGCTTGCTGTTGCAAAGCAGTTCAACATTGACACAATTACCGTAGATCTGACATCGGCTAAGGAGGCAATAACGGAAAATATTGAGAAAAGTGTTAAAATTTCCGAAACTGCCGGCAAAAATATCGCTCCGAGACTGAGAATGACAACAGTATATGCTATTGCGCAGACTATGGGAGCTCTGGTGGCAGGTACAGGAAACCGAAGCGAAAGATACACAGGCTACTTCACAAAATGGGGTGACGGAGCTTTCGACTTCAACCCTATTTCAGACCTTTCGGTGGGAGAGATATACGAGTTCCTGGAATATCTGGATGCACCGGAAAATATTATCAAAAAGGCGCCTTCCGCAGGCCTCTTCGAAGGTCAGACCGACGAAAAGGAAATGGGAGTTACATATGATGCCATCGACAGATATATGATGGTGGGAGAAGGAAGCCCGGAAGATATCGAAAAGATTAAAAGAATGCATGCGGTGACCGCTCATAAGAGAACCGGTTCAAAGCATTACTGCGAAATAGTTGAATAGAGGGAAACCCCGCCGGGGAGCGGGGCGAAACGAGGGGAAACAATATGATAATGAAAAAAAGCAGGGTAGTGATAATAGGTATAGGAAATGTAGGGGTTACCACCGCCTTCAGCCTTGTTACTCAGGGAGTATGCGACGAGGTTGTGCTTATTGACATTGACGAGGAAAAGGTGCTTGGAGAGGTTCTTGACCTTTCTCAAAGTATTGAATTCCTGAACAGAAATGTATCTGTAAAGAAGGGCGGCTATGAGGACTGCAGAGAAGCGGACATAGTCGTTGTAACAGCCTGCGCGCCGATGACAGCGGATAACAACAGGCTTCTCTGGCTGGAGGCCACAAAAGGCATCATAAAATCCATAGTTGAACAGGTTATGGCAAACGGCTTTGACGGACACTTTGTGGTAGTATCAAATCCGGTGGACATAATTTCATACTATATTTATAAGATTTCCGGACTGCCGGGCAATCAGATTATCGGAACTGGAACTTCTCTTGACAGCGCGAGACTGAAATGCTTTATCGGTGAACTGATTGATGTGGATCCGCGAAGCATAAACGCGTACGTTCTGGGCGAGCACGGTGATTCGGAAATGATACCGTGGAGCTGTGTAAGAGTCGGAGGAAAAGACATATACAGCATAATCCGCGACAACCCCTGGAGAATCAGGGAAGAGGACTTGGATCTGCTTCATGCCAAAACCATGAAGGCAGGATGGGAGATTTTCAACAGAAAAGGCAATACCGCTTATGGAATAGCCACATCAGCTGTAGGAATAATAAAAGCGATTCTGTTCAACGAAAACAGAATTATTCCTGTGTCTGCGCTGCTTTCGGGACATCTGGGTGAAGATGACGTTTTCATCGGAGTGCCGGTTATCCTGAACAGAACAGGAGCCAAGGAGATTGTTGAGCTGGAAATGACCGAGGAGGAAAAGAAGCTTTTCCATGCATCCTGCGATAACGTAAGGCAGTATTATTCCGTGCTTAACGTATAAAAACAGAATCAGACGAATTGAAAAAGGGTGTCCTTCAAGTCTCCCGTACGACTTCTTTGGAGCCCTTTTGTTTATATTTGAAAATATAAACAGCGACGTATTTCTTCAGATGCCGGGCCGGGGAGACCGGGCGGCGGTACAGTTTTAGAAAATCAGAGGACGGTCAATGATAACGGTCAATCAGAAAAACAGAAAAAGGGAAAAGCACACCGCTGATTTTTTTAAAGCAGTGGGATGGGTTGCTCTGGCTACACTGGCAGGAAGCATTTTCCGGTATCTCAGTATACCGGAGACTAATATAGTCGTGGTATATATTCTTTCGGTGCTGCTGGCGGCAAGATTTACAAAGGGATATACGATGGGCATTGCGGCAGCTGTCATGGCTACCTGCCTGTTCAATTACTTTTTTGCGGAACCGTATTTAACATTATCGGTTAACGATCCCACATATTTCATTACATTTGCCATAATGACTCTAACCTCCATTATTACCAGCGCCCTTACTTCGAAGGTAAAACAGACGGCTCTTGAGGCACAGGAGAAGGAAATGGAATCAAGCGCCCTGTACAAGATAATGAATTATCTGACGGATGCGGCAGACCTGTCAGAAATAGCAGGGATTACTGTGAAGACCGTAAGCGATAACATGAACTGCTGTGCCGCTTTCTTGTGCTTTGATGAAAACGGAAATCCGGAACACAGTTTCATACAGCAGAAGGAGGACGGGGAGCAGATTCGCAGAAATATAGAGGGCGGAACGGATATTAAATACCGTATGGTGCATTTGAGAACCGATTATTACGAAGGGGAGGAGTTTTACGACTGGCCTATTTACGGCAGGGAGGAGCTTCTCGGAGTGCTTAGAATACCTCTGGAGACTGCATCTATGATGACAGAGTCCCAGTTCAGACTGCTGCATTCTATTATTGAAAGCACATCCCTTGCTATGGACCGTTTCAGAAGTGTCCAGGCGAGAATAAAATCCAGGGAAGAGGTTACCCAGGAAAGATACAGAGGCAATCTTCTGAGAGCGATTTCTCACGATTTGAGAACGCCTCTTTCCGGAATAATGGGAGCAAGCGAAATGCTTATGAGTCTTACGGACAAAGCGGACGGAAGATATGCTCTGGAAGAAGGAATTTACAAGGACGCGTACTGGCTGCATTCAATGGTAGAGAATATTTTGAGCCTGACTCGTCTGCAGGAAGGCAAACTTGTAATTAAAAAACAGATGGAAGCGGTTGAGGAAATCGTGGGAGCAGCTGTTATTGCCATAGAAAAAAGAGCTCCGGAAAGGGATATTGCCATAAATATTCCTGACAATCTGCTCATGGTTCCCATGGATGCCAAACTGATAAATCAGGTGCTGATAAATCTTCTGGACAATGCGGTAAAGCATACGAAACCCGATGAGGAGATTTCGGTATCTGTGGAAGTAAATGAGGAGGAAAATACTGCCGTGTTTGTGGTTGCAGACTGCGGAGCGGGAATTCCAAAAGAAGATTTGCCCAGAATTTTCCAGATGTTCTATACTACAGGCGTGAAAGGACCCGATTCTCAAAGAGGAGTAGGCCTCGGATTGGCAATCTGCGAGTCCATAGTAAATGCCCACGGAGGCAGAATTTCAGCCGGAAACAGAAAGGACCGGAGAGGAGCGGAATTTGTTTTTTCTCTTCCTCTGGAGGTGGAATGATATGTCTGAAAGAAACGAAACAATATTGATAGTTGAAGACGATGCTCAGATAAGGAACTTCATTTTATATGCGCTAAGGCAGGAAGGCTTTTCCTGTATTACCGCTAATACTGCTCAAAGCGGGCTGTCTGCCATAGTTGCAGGGCAGGCGGATCTGGTGCTGCTGGACCTGGGGCTTCCCGACATGGACGGCATGGATGTAATTAAAAAAGTAAGGGAATGGTCTGAGATTCCTATTATTGTGGTGTCCGCAAGAGATCAGGACAGGGAAAAAGCTGCAGCTCTTGACGAAGGTGCGGATGATTATCTCACAAAGCCCTTTTCAGTTACGGAGCTTATGGCCAGAATTCGGGTTGCCATAAGACATCTTCACAAGTCCGGAGCGGCAAAGACTCAGTCTGTGTTTTCGGTGGGAGACCTGTCCATAGACCTTGAAAAGAGGCTGGTATACGTTAACGGTTCCCAGATACACGTTACTCCGTTAGAGTACAATCTTCTGGCCCTTCTGTTTAAAAATATAGGCAAGGTTTTGACCACGCAGTATATAATAAATGAAATATACGGAGTGAAGTACGGAAACGATACACAGGCTCTGAGAACCCTTATGGCGGGTTTAAGGAGAAAAATAGAGGAAACCCCTGCAAGACCCAGATATATTTTGACGGAAATAGGGGTGGGCTACAGATTAAAAGATGAATGAGGAAATTTCTCACAGCTTTCTCACAGGAAAATAAAATTTCTCACACCGTCGCCACATAATAAAGAATATTATTATTCTGATTTAAAGAAAATAATGATACTGCTTAGGGGGAAAGAGTTGTGAAAGAATTTTTTTCTAAGAAAAACGATAAATATACTGTAATAATCGGCTGCGGAAGACTTGGAGCAAGCCTGGCAAACACCATGTCTGAGGGAGACGGAGATGTAACCATTATGGATATAGACAAGAATTCCTTCAGAAAGCTCTCTTCTTCATACGGCGGACTGGTTGTTAAGGGAGACGGAATGGATTTTGCGGATCTGGAAGAAGCACAGGTGGATAAAGCGGATGTTGTGGTTGCGGTTACAAACAATGACAACGTTAATATTATGATTGCCCAGATTGCCAGAGAGGTTTATAAGGTAAAAAGGGTTATCGCCCGTCTGTATGATCCAGAAAGAGAATGTGTTTATCATGAATTCGGAATAGATACCATATGCCCGGCTGTCCTTTCTGCGAACCAGATTGACAAGATGATTTATGAGTCCGGGGCAGAGGAAATAACGGATTCCGCAAAGTGCATGTAGGAGGGACTGGCTGTGAAAAAGAGAGTATTGCTTATAGGAGGAAGAAACAAAGCTAAATCCCTGGCTTTGTCTCTGATAAACAGAGGATACAAGGTTTCCGCCATCAACAACAATTATGCCGACTGCATGAAGCTGACGGAAATAGACAAGCTCACCGTATTTCACGGTGACGGCACCAAGCCCTTCGTACTGGAGGACTCTGAGGCATATAAATGCGATATTGCAATAGCACTGACCTCAAAAGACGAGGATAATCTCGTAATCTGCGAGCTGTGCAAGAAGAAATTTAACATTAAAAAAACCGTTGCCCTGGTATCAGACCCGAAGAAGACGGAGTTCTTCTATAAGATGGGGATAGACAGCGTGGTCTGTGCCATTTCGGCAGTTACAAATATTATTGAACAGCAGGCGTTTCTGGATGAGATGACGAAGGTGATTCCGGTTGTGGAAGGCAGAATTCAGATAGCCGAGGTCCCGGTTCTGGAAGACGCTCCTGTTGTAGGCAAGAAGCTCTGGGAGATAAACCTGCCGAAAGAGGTAATAATCGGCTGCATTCTCAGAGGCCATGAAACAATGGTTCCCCGGGGAGATACCAGAATTCTGGCGGGAGATACACTTCTGATAATTTCCGGAAATAACCAGGAGCTTAAAGCTATTAAAGAGATTACAGGAAGGTGATTGGGATGAGGACCGGAGTATCCGAATGGTCCGCATACGGAAAACTGATGATAATTATCGGGGCGCTCATCGCAGTGCCTCTTTCAGTCTTAATATTTTATCCGGAGGAAGCCGGATACGGGCTTTCTTTTTTTGCGCCGGCGCTTTTTTCCGCCGGTCTTGGAACTTTGATTCTGCTTGCCTCAAAAAGTCGAAGACAAAGAAGGAATGAAGATTATTCCATGACCAAATCCACCGGGCTTATCGTGTTGTTTGCCTGGCTGTGGGGCTGTACTGTAGGAGCTCTTCCGTATTATCTGGGGGATCAGCTTACGGGAATTCAGTCACTCTTCGAATCGGTAAGCGGCTGGACGACTACCGGACTTACTGTTTCTGACGTGGCGGTTATGCCCCATATTTTTCTGTTTTACAGAAGCTTTACTCAGTATTGCGGAGGTCTGGGCTTTGTTCTTGTGATGGTAATGGTGGTATCGGAAAAGAAGGCCGTGAATCTGTTTGAAGGAG
>JAUNCY010000095.1 GCA_030526325.1 Bacillota bacterium | reverse complement strand
CTTTGTTACAATAGAAGACAGCGGAATTTTAAGACCGGTAACCGTATTGGTAACAAGCTCAATTTCCAGAAAACGGTCTGATGCGTATCGGATAAGTCCTTTGTTAAAGTCGATTTTTCCGTATTTCTGTCCGTCTATTTCTATTATGGAAAAATCTCCGCTCTGTGTCATGTCATCCTTCAGAAATTTCACTCGGATGGAAGTACGGTCTGCAAGCTTCGCTGCCTGTTTACTGCTCAGCTGGATCAGAAGAGTCCAGCGCTCATCTGTGATCAGAGTGTATATATCCTGTCCTGCTTTTACCGGTTTATCTGTTTTCAGATCCGTTTCATGATAAGAATTCTGATCAAAATCCTCCTGTGTAACAGTATCAGCCGTTTTTCCTTCGTAACCATCCATGGAATATAATACAATTCCGTCGGAGGCAGCCTTGCTGATGGTCTGGTTCCCGAGCGTTACGACCATGGACTGGCTGCCGGCTGCTGTATCAGAGCTTTCTCCTTCAATGTCAGAAGACGAAGAAGCGGAAGGCTCTGCGGTAACTCCTGCATACTGGAGGATGCTTCCTTCCAGCTGATATTTAAAGCTGTAAGTGGTATTGAATTTACTGGAATTAAAACCTTTGGAAAAGCTCTGCATATCGTTTCGGATACGTAAAAGCTCTTCCTGGCTCAAAGTGACCTCTGCCTCAGGAGTCTTTGTGCTGCTGAGACCATACACAGCTCCATTTGCGTTAGTCTTGCTGCCTTCACGGGCATAATATGTCACATAGCCGCCGGAATCGGCTTTTACAACAGTCTCCTCTCTGATTGACAGTCCTGTGTAGGTTTCATTTCGGGAAAGAGGACCTGTTGTTACCTGATAGGAATCTATATGGCTGGATGTAAGATAAAGTACCGCACTGAAAAGCATATATACAAACAGTGCACCAAACATCATGGTTGCAATATTCATACCGAAAACATTTCGTAATTTTTGAATAAGTTTGTTAAAAAACGGGGGGTTATTTTTATTTCCGGGCAAGCGGATGCCTCCTTTATACTTAAATAACAATTCTCTATGATTATATTCATATCAAACTCGTACAAATCATTGTACCATTTTCTGTCTGTAAAGACAAGGAAAAGAATCATTGTTCACATTCTTAACATATTTCACCGAAAAAACCGAACGTACTTTCCGAATATCTGTTTGCTTAATCCGGAGAAATATGGTATGATATATACAACTATTAGAGGAGGTATTTCATATGCCATACGGTCGAATCAGCAAAAAACAGCAGGAAATCCTTGATTATATAAAAAATGAAATTCTTAACAGGGGATTTCCTCCTGCAGTAAGAGAAATCTGTGAAGCTGTGAATCTGAAATCAACATCTTCCGTTCATTCCCATCTGGAAGCCCTGGAAAAGAACGGGTATATCCGCCGGGATGCCACCAAGCCCCGTGCCATTGAGATCATAGATGATAATTTTAATCTGGTGCGCAGAGAGGTGGTAAACGTACCTCTGATCGGTACAGTTGCGGCGGGAGAACCTATTTTAGCCGTAGAGAATATTGAGAGTTATTTTCCTGTTCCAGCAGAGCTGATGCCCAATGAGCCCAGCTTTCTTCTTAGGGTAAAAGGCGAAAGTATGATAAATGCGGGGATTTTTGACGGAGATCAGGTTCTTGTCAAACAGCAGTCTACCGCTTCTGACGGGGATATTGTGGTAGCTCTTGTGGATGACAGTGCCACAGTAAAAACCTTTTATAAAGAAAAGGGATACTATCGCCTGCAGCCGGAAAATGATACCATGGATCCCATTATCATTCATGGAGATATTCAGATTCTGGGAAAGGTATTTGGCGTATTCCGCTTTTATAATTAGTTTTATATTCAGACGGGATTTAACCGAATTAAAACAATAAGCGGTTACTGAGTCATTTATGATTCAGCAGCCGCTTTTCAGTCTGTTTTATTCAGTCTTCCAGAAATTCTTTCATATCAAGGATTTTACCGTCGCGCCAGATTCTTTCAA
>JAUNCY010000047.1 GCA_030526325.1 Bacillota bacterium | reverse complement strand
GGAGCATTTCCGGAAGCTATGATTCCCAGTCCTCCCGCTTCAGAAACGGCGGCCGCAAGTTTTCCGTCGGAAATCCATGCCATGCCGCCCTGAAATACAGGATAATCTATTCCAATAAGTTCGTTTATCCTAGTTTTTATCATTTTCTTAAACCTGATATTTTTTCTCTATATATGTTACAAGCTCTCCTACGGTTTCAACCTTATCCTCAACCTCGATTTCCTGACCGATTTTGTCTTCGAGATTCATGATCATTTCAACGGTGTCAAGTGAATCGATACCCAGATCTTTAAATGAGCTTTCCATTTTGATTTCTGCAGGATCACATTCGATTTTTTCCGCGATAAGTTCCGCAATTGCTTTAAATACCATAATTTACCTCCGAATAATACTAAAATTATTATCTTTGGTTATCAATGATAACCAGTTAACAGTGATAACTTGAGCAAAATTTTATCACTTTTCCCGGATAAAGTCAACAGTATTTACATTTTTATCTGCGGTTGACACAAAGAATTCATAAATATATAATTTAAGAAAATTTCAGGTGATAAAATGTCGGAAAAAACAACAGAAAAAAACACTAAAAAAAACCTGCAGGAAGAACTTATTCTCGCAGGCATAGAAGAACTTAACAATAACGGTTTTCACAATTTCTCAGTTCGTAGAATAGCTTCGAAATGCGGGGTTTCATGCGCTGCGCCCTACAAGCATTTCAAAGACAAAAACCAGTTCATTGCAGAAATAATTAACTATATTAACTTTATTTGGGCAAAGAGACAGCTTGCCATTGTCAAAAAATATCACGGCGATATGAAAACTCAGCTCGTGGAGATTTCAAAAGATTATATCAGGTTTCTGGTTGAAAACCCCCACTTCAGATCCATCCTGATGATGAAGGACACTGAGTTCGATCTGGAATTCGACAATATGAAAGCTCAAATGAGCAAGAGAGTTCTGAAAATCATCAACAGATTCTGCAAGGAGGCCGGCATTCCCGAAAATGTCTCAAGAAGGAAATTCTGTATAATCCGCGCGCTTACCTACGGAGCATCTCTCATGTTCGATAACGGGGAAATGGAATACAACGAAGAAAATCTCTGCATTTTCTCCGATGCTATTCTCAGGGAGTTCTATCTTCCTTAGAATCCGGTTTCGCGGAGGCTTTTACGTCTGTTCCGTCACAATCAGGAATCAAAAAATAACAAAGCCCTCAAAGAGCGCCGGTATGTGCCGTTCACACGGTTTCAGCTCTCTGAAGGCTTTTTCTTTATTCTTTATTCTGTTTCTGCTGCCGTGACTGCTTATGCCATTGCAGGAATTTCCTTGCAGGAAATTTCGCTTACTTCAAGTCTTATCACTGCAGTTGCATCTATAACAGCATCCTTGAATTCCCAGTCATTTTTGTCTGAGTAATGCTTCATGATGTTATTTAAATAAGCAGCTTTTTTCTCTCTGTCCTCAACAAGGGAGATTTTTCCTGTTCCCATTACGCACTGGTATGCAAAGCTGAAATTGCATGCTGTATCCGCAGGCATTAACGCATGATTTGTATCCATTTCAAATCCTGCTTTTCCGTTTGCTTTGATCAGGTCAATTTTTCTTCCTTCACTTGCTCCGTGGAAATAGAATACTCTTTTTCCGTCTTCTTTAACGAAAGCAAAATTAAGCGGGACGATATATGCTTCATCTCCGTCAACGAATCCCAGTCTGCAGCAGTCGCAGGACATAATGATTTCGTCGATTCGTTTTTCATCGGTTATCTGTCTCTTGGCATTTCTCATCTCTCTCATCTTGATTCCTCCTGTATACGTTACTAAATCAATGCTTCTGTTCCTTGATTTACGTTCAAATATGAACAGTCCAATCAATTTAAAAATATCACATTATCTGCCCGTATGCAATTGCCAGGGAAATATTTTCATTAAATTAAACTGTTTCAAGGTATTTTACCATATACCCATTACATGCTGTGCCGCAAGGCTGACCGCCGTTATGCCTGTCCAGCAGCAGAAGCCCATGAACAGAGGCTTTCCGCCGGTTTTTATAAGCTTAACGATATTTGTGTTAAGTCCGATAGCCGCCATAGCGAGAATAATGAAGAACTTGCTCAGTTCTTTGATTGGCGAGAAAACACCAGGATCTATGCCTGCCGAAACAGCTATTGTAGTAATTACCGATGCTCCTATGAAGAAAAGTATGAAAAACGGGAATATGCTCTTAAGGCTTACGCTGCCGCCCTCTTCACTTTTCTGTTCCTTTCTCTTTCTGATGAAGGCCAGTCCCAGACAGATAGGAATGATAGCCAGAGTTCTCGTAAGCTTTACGGTTACCGCAGTGTCCAGAGTCTGGGAACCGAGGCTCCACATGCTGTCCCAGGTTGAAGCTGCCGCAGTAACAGACGAAGTGTCATTTACCGCAGTGCCGGCAAATACTCCGAAGGCTTCTCCCGTTACCGTGCTGAAGCCCAGAACCTGTCCCATTGAAGGGAATATCAGTGCCGCCAGCACATTGAAGAAAAAGATTACAGATATTGCCTGAGCTATTTCTTCATCGTCTGCATCTATTACAGGAGCTGCTGCCGCAATGGCAGAACCTCCGCAGATTGACGAGCCGACACCGATAAGCGTTGATATTTTGGACGGAGTCTTCATAAGCCTGTGTATCACATATGCGATTACCAGAGAAACTGTGATTGTGCTTACGATAATAGGCAGAGACTGTACGCCGGTCTCAACGATAACACCGAGATTCATTCCGAAACCAAGAAGAACCACTGCCCACTGCAGTATCTTCTTTGATGTAAACTTGATTCCTCCAGCAAAAGGAGTTTTATCCTTAATAAACATAGTGATAATCATGCCCGCCAGTATAGCGATAATAGGTCCTCCGATTATAGGAAATTTCTTTCCCATGAACCATGCAGGAACCGCAATGCACAGGCAAAGCAGAATTCCCTTGCTGTTTTTCTTAATAAAATCCACTCTTTGTCCTCCCAAATTAATAAATTAAAAAATATCGATAAAACATATAATAAACCTGCCATCAGCTTTTTTCAATGCAAATCAGTATTGTTATGCCATAATATCTGTATTTTTTCTCCATTTATACTTAAAACACAAAAACTCCGGAATCGTCACGACTCCGGAGACTTCTGCACTTACAAAATTTTTGTTCCGTTATTATTCCGCATTAGTTGAAATATATACTTCTATAGCAGATATGGTTTCTTCGTAATCCTTCTTTACTCTTTCAAGAAGCTCATATGCCTTTCCAGGAATTTCCTCGGAACCGCCTCTGAGATCCTCTGTCAGTTCTTCAGCCGAGGAAAGCAGTGTACCCAGTCCGAGATTCTGGCATACGCCCTTCAAAGTATGGGCTGCTCTGAAAGCATCCTCACGATTTCCGTTCTCCATGCTTTCACAGAGAAATTTAAAACTTCCGTCGTCAGGAAATTTCGACACAAATTTTTTTACAAATTTTATTCCCGGCAGCCTTCCTAAAACCTCTGCCGCGTCGCCTCCTATACTTTTGTAAAATTCTTCAGTTGTCATAATGCAGTTCTCATATGTATTGTATTATTATTTCTGACGGATTATTCAGTTCTCGTACCTCCGGCAGAATTTCAGCCAACGCATCAGTCATCATCTCTATTATTAAAAAGCTGTAAGTATAATCAGTTCCTTATCAATAAGAAATAATCTTCAGCAGCTGCAGAAGCGGCTGAATTTCAACATCTACATATAATATTATATATTTGATGCGGTTTGTCAATATTTTCGAAAGTTTCAAAGGTGATCAGATTCGAACAGGCCGCAAAAAATACGACTAATGAGTGTTTTTGCGGTAAATATATCGTTAATGATTATACAGTTCGGGCTTTTGCACCGCGTATTCGTCAATATGCCGAAAACTTAAAGGCGCGTTTTTTTAGCCTGATTTCGTCAAAACAAAAACCTCGGAATCGTTTAAATTCCAAGGTTTCTATGGCAGGGGCAGAAGGATTCGAACCCTCGGCACGCGGTTTTGGAGACCGCTGCTCTACCAACTGAGCTATACCCCTATATTGTGCATCAGTCTGTCGCTGTCACAACAAATATATTACACAACAAGAGGTTTCAAGTCAAGAAATATTTTGAATTATTTGAAAATAACTTTTCTTTTCAGTATTTCCTCTCCGGAAAGCCTGCATTTGCAAAGCTTAAGAGTCTCACCGTTTTTTCCTGCCGCACTGCAGGCCCCGCATATTCCTTCACCGCAGCATATGTTGAAATTATTGCTTACCGCTGTTTTACCCCTGAAACCTGCCTCTTCCGCCATCTCTCCCGTAAGATTAATGTAATAGTCCGAGGCGAACACCGCAATGCAGTCATATTCGCCGAAGGCAATTTCTCTTTTTATCTTAATCAGATCTTCGGAGTCCGCAAAATCAAGTTCCAGAAAATCCTCCGGGGATTTTCTTAAAACGGCATTGACTATATCCCTGTTCAGATTAGAAGTATCCGCAATCAGTTTAACATAGTGTCCTTTTTCCAGCGAGCCGATAAGCTTTACTGCCGGCGATATTCCTGCAGACCTGCATAATATCAGGATTCTTCCCGTCCTGCCCTCGCTCTTTGCTTTATTCATGCTTTCGAAAATATTTTCAATTCCGATGATTCCGTTTTTATACGGCCCCCTTACTGTCAGTGTTTCATCCGCCTCAAGCAGAGACTTTGTTTTGGCCGATATACATTTTACCAGCAGATATATTATCCCTTTTTCCGTATCAGCCTTCATCACCGAGATGGGAACATTAAAAAACTGTTCGCTGCTTTTCCTTCTCAGGAAAACATAGGAGCCTGCAGGACAGCATTTTACCGAAAATCCTTTTCCCACATCCAGACCGAGTATTACCGTGTCATCCCTTCTGAATCTTTCGGTAACAGCGGCTTCAAAATCCTTCCGGTTTCTTTTTATTTTCCGATGATTCTGAATATATTCGTTATATATGCAAACTCCGTGCCATCTGCAGCCTGAGCAGTCATGCCCCGAAAGTCTGCCGCAGGCTATACAGTTTCCGCTTTCCGCAAGAATACACGGACAATTTTCTCCTCCCGCATCTATACACATAAACGTGGGGTTTTCAAGCATATTCTTTTCCCCCTTTATCCGTTTGTATCAGAATATTACGCTATCTGTTTTTTGTGAATAATGTCAGCAAATAATTAATAATTCCTTCTTTTTTTCCCTTTGCGTCTATATCCTCCCTGAATACTGCATCGTCGGTGCCTGTTTCCTCGCCGTCGCAGTACAGTATTAATTTTCCGCCCGACTGCCCCCTGCATACCGGAGCCTTCACGGATTTTTCCGCCACCACCCGAAAGGTCACATCAATATCTTCACCTGTTCTCTTCGGATAAACTATATCATGATCGGAAACCAGCCAGGTATGTCCTTTGTCCCCGCCTTCAACATTTACAGCGGCCAGCTTTTCCCCTTCCTTTATCAGTACAGTACTCTCGTAATTTTCGTAAATATAATCCATAAGCTTATAGGTGTCGTTGAACCAGTCCGGCGCAGAGAAAACCACTGCTATCAGCTCCATGCCGTTTCTCTGAGAGGATGCCACCAGACATCGTCCCGCCGCGGAAGTGTATCCTATTTTTATTCCGTTTCCCCCTTCATACTGGTACAGAACTTTGTTTTTGTTATAAAAATAATTGAATTTATCATCAGCTCTTGAAGCGTTCCAGTAACCCGTTGATACGATTTTTCTGAAATCCGCGTTTTTCATAGCTTCTCTCGCGAACAGAGCCATATCATATGCTGTTGTGTAATGATTGTCATCGTGCAGTCCGTTTACTGTAACAAAATTCGTGTTCTCAGCGCCCAGCTCCGCTGCTTTCCTGTTCATTTCGGCGGCGAATTTCTCAGACGAACCGGAAATATGCTCTGCAAGGGCAACCGCAGCGTCGTTTCCGGATCTCAGCATCAGGGCGTACATCAGATCCTCAAAGCTTATCTTCTCGCCGGCCTCAGCGTATATGGAAGACCCCTCAGCAGACGCAGCCTTCTCCGATATCTCAACCATCTCATCCATGCTGTGCCCGGATTCCAGGGCAATAAGCGCTGTCATTATTTTCGTGGTACTTGCAGGAAGCTGCCTGCTGTGAGAATTTTTCTCATACAGCACCTTTCCTGCAGCTCCGTCCACTACTATAGCCGATACTGCCGATATCTGAGGCGGCTCATCTCCCGCAAAGGCATACATTTCCCCGCCCGTGCCGGCAAAAAAAGCAAAAAAGAAAAATATGACTGTAATTGGAATAAGTTTTTTCATGTTACTTCTCCTTATCGTTACAGTCATATTTTATTCTTCGTAACTTGATTTATTCGTTCTTATCTGTCATGAGCCCGTCCGTTTCAATATCGGGAAGCTCACTTAGGCTTTCAATTCCAAAATGTCTCAGAAACAGGTCAGTTGTTGCATAAAGCACAGGTCTGCCTATGGCATCCGATCTGCCCGCCTCTTCTATTAGACCCTTTTGCAGAAGTCCTTCCAGTACGTAAGTGCTTCTTACTCCCCGGACGGATTCTATTTCCCCTCTGGTTACCGGCTGCTTGTAAGCAATTATCACCAGCACCTCCAAAGCGGATTTTGAAAGCTTTCTTTCCTTTGCAGGATTGCAGAGTTTTTCGATAAAATCTCTGTTCTCTTCTCTGGTACACAGCTGAAAGCTGCTTCCGAACCTCTGAATCATGATGCCACCGCCACGGCTATCATAATCATCCTGAAGTTCCTTCAGGCATCCCATTATATACTCCTCATCGGCCTCGAATACACGGGCTGCCGCCCCGGCCTCAAGAGGATCGCCCCACACGAAAAGCATGGATTCAAGTGCGGATTTGATTTTCTGTCTGTCTATCATTTGTTAATCCCCTCTAAAAAAATTTCTCCGAAATTTGTCTTTTGCTTAACAATAATATAGCCCGACTTCATCATCTCCAGCATAGCCACAAAAGTCACCGCAATCTCGTATTTATCTTCACAATCAGCCATAATCTCCCCGAAGGAAATTTTTTTGCAATCCTTCAGGTACTGTTTAATCACTTTTATTTTATCTCTAATTCCTACTCGGTCGCGGGCTTTCGCGCTGTTATCATAATGGCGTTGAATATCCTCCACCTTTTTTCTTTTCTCGATAAAGAGCTTGAAGGTTTCGATAAATTTGTCCGGATCAACCACAAGAACATCAAATGCACCGTTATTGTTGTAATCTGCCAGGTCTTCCTGTGGTTTGTACCATCGATTCAGACAGGTGTCTTCCTTTTGGTCAAGGATTTCAGCTATCTGTTTGAATTTCTTATATTCAATAAGTTTTTCAACAAGACCCTTTCTGGGGTCTTCCATTTCCGGTTCTTCCAATTCTTTTTCTTTTCCCGGAATAAGCATTTTAGACTTGATTTCTATCAAAGTCGCCGCCAGTACCAGAAACTCTGCAGAAAGCTCTGTGTCCCGGCTTTCATACTCGCTGATGTATTCAAGATACTGCCCGGTAATTTCCGAAATCCTGATATCATATATGCTCATCTCAGAACTTTCAATAAGATATACAAGAAGATCAAAGGGACCTTCGAAGATTTCGAGTTTTACCTTATAAGACATTTACTTTCCTTCCGCAGCCGCCGATATAGCGTCATATCTTGATAATACAGTCTTTGAATATCTTGAGGAAGTAGTTCCTCTGGTTACCGCTGCGCCTCCCTGGTTGTATGCTACCAGGGCTTTTTCAACGGTACCGAAAGTAGCAATGTGTCTGCTGATGTACTCTGTTCCGAATTTGATATTCTTTTCAGTGTTCAGCAGGTCGGCTTTTGATAAGCCGTATGCCCTTCCTGTGGAGCCCATTATCTGCATCATGCCGATAGCGCCTCCGCTGGAAGTGACATTTGTGAATCTGCTTTCAGTCTGAATCATTGCCATTACAAGCTTCTCGTCCACACCGTACATTTCGGCATTTTTTCTGATTATGAAAACCAGATCCATGGCAGACTCAGGTGTGTAGGATGAATTGCAGCTTATGATGTAATCAGCAAGAGCCTTGTTGTATGCAGATTCATCTTCGTCAATTTCCACCTGGTTGTCCCTGCTGTCGAGGGTTCCCAGATAGAGACCGGTATAATCGTCGTACATCTTTCCCCATTGAAGCGCCACATCTATGACCTTTTCGGTCAGCGGAATATACACAACTCCATTATATTCCAGGACAGGCTTTCCCTGGGTGATTTCACTTGTAAGAACCGTAGTGTCATATCCTCCGGTTCCGTTTGACTTGAGAATTTCTACAGTTTTTTCGGATATAACCGCAGACAGTGTGAGATTGCTGTCTTTGATTTCATTACTGCGATAATTCACCTGGATTGGAGTAATTTCCTTTAAAACAATGGAGTTCGGCTCTTCGCGTACTATTGACAGACCCAGAATATTGCAGTTTTCTTCTGCTAACGGTGCGTAGAAAGTAGATTCGTATTCGAAATACGGATAGTCTGTGCAATAGTTTACAACGTTTACTCCGTTTACAACTATTTCTCTGTTTAAAGCGTTTACCTGGATATTACTCCCTGCATAAGTTACTACAGCGGTTGATAAGAACATCATCAAAACGAGGAATACAGAAATGTACCTTCTCAATTTTGTGTTTCCACTCCTCTCTGTTATGGCTTGTGACTTCTCGATTATATCATAACAGGGGAAAAAGTACAGTAAAATATTTCCATCAGGCTGTAAAGTGGAGAAATCTGCCGTTTTTCGAGCATTTTCGGTCATTTTTACCCATACTTTTTTTGAATTTTTTTCTAAATTCCATCAACTATATCTGCCGTTTGAGCCCTGTTTATGATACAATATCTATTGAAAATTAATGCTTCACAATATAAATATACTTGACTGAGGAGAAAAAATGATAAATAAATCTGAAATTCTGTCCCATGTGGACCATACTCTGCTGTCTCAGACGGCCACATTTTCCCAAATAAAAGAAATATGTGATGAAGCGGTAAAATTCGGCGCCGCATCCGTATGCATCCCGCCGGCTTATGTTAAAGAAGCTGTCGAATACGTTGACGGTAAAATTCCGGTGTGCACGGTCATCGGGTTCCCGAACGGCTACAACAGGACTGAAATCAAATGTGCGGAAGCTGCCGCTGCTCTGAAAGACGGGGCATCTGAGATAGATATGGTAATCAATATAGCATTTCTAAAAGATGGCAGATTTGATTATGTTCAAAAGGAAATCGAAGCTGTCAGACAGGTATGCGGTGACAGCCTTCTGAAGGTTATTGTGGAAACCTGTTTTCTGACTGAGGATGAAAAGGTTAAAATGTGCGAAGCTGTAGCGGCCGCCGGAGCCGAATTCATCAAGACCTCTACAGGATTCGGAACGGGAAACGCGACTTTCGAGGATGTGGCGCTGTTTTCCCGGTGCCTTGATGGAACAAACGTAAAAATCAAGGCCTCCGGCGGCATCAAAACCTTCGAAGCCGCTCAGAAATTCATCGAGCTTGGAGCTGACAGACTGGGCTCAAGCTCTCTCATCAAAAGCCTCTTATGATCAAAAAGCTGCTGCGGAATCACTGATTCCGCAGCAGCTTCATTTCTTTTCAAATTCTATTTCTGTCAGTTTACTTCGCTTTTTTCTTTTCCGGAACGAAACAGATGAATATTATTGCACTGACTGCAAGCAGGAACGGGTAGAACAGATAAGGTATTATCGATACCGCTGAAATTCCCGCAAGTCCTGATGCTATGAGCAGCTGTGCGCCGTAAGGAATTATTCCCTGCCATACGCAGGTGAAAATGTCCAGCAGAGAAGCAGATTTCTGAGGTGAATATCCGTACTCCTCGCTTATCTGTTTAGCTATAGGTCCGGCAACTACTATAGCAACTGTATTGTTGGCTGTGGAAATATCCATAGCGGACGCCAGCAGAGCAATACCGAACTGACCGCCCTTCTTTCCCTTGAAACATCTTCTTATGAAGCTGAGAATAGCCTCGAATCCCCCGTTCTCTCTTACGAGAGCACTGATGGAAGCAACCAGAATAGTAACAATCATTGTTTCAAACATTCCGGATGTTCCGCTGCCCATTGAGCTGAGAGCTGCAGGAATGTCAAGAGAACCTGTAGCAAGTCCTATGATAAAGAAGAGAACAACTCCGCTTCCGAGAACTATAAACACGTTTACACCGCAGATTGCTGCTATGAGCAGAACAAAGTAAGGAATAGCCTGCCAGATATTATACTCAAAAGTTCCGATATCGGCAGTTCCGCCTGTAACGGAAATAGCGATGAGAATTACGAGAGTTATTATCGCTGCAGGGAGAGCAATTTTGAAGTTCTCCCTGAACTTGTCCTTCATTTCGCATCCCTGAGTTCTTGTGGAAGCTATGGTTGTATCTGAAATAAATGAAAGGTTGTCGCCGAACATTGCGCCGCCTACTACCGCACCTACACAGAGAGGCAGATTAAGGCCTGCGCTTGACGCCGCACTTACAGCAATAGGAACCAGTACAGTAATTGTACCGCAGGATGTACCCATAGCCATAGAGATTATACATGCAATGATGAAAAGACCTGCAATTGCAAAGTCAGGCGGAATAATGCTTAACAGCAGGTTTGCCGTACTTGAAGCACCGCCGGCTGCGCTTGCAATGCCGCTGAATGCACCTGCAAGAAGGAAGATGAACAGCATTATTGTAATATTGTCGTCACCTATGCCCTTTGCGCAGGCTGAGATTTTCTTTTCAAAGCTCAGTGATCTGTTCTGAAGAAATGCCACAACCAGAGCTATTGAAAATGCAACTACTACGCTCATTACATAAAATCCCATGCCGCCGTCTACAGGATTTATGTACTCAAAATAAACACCGCATCCAATGTAAAATACAAGGAATACGAGAATAGGAATCAGTGCTTTCCCATTCGCTTTTTTGCTTTTATCCATTTTGTAAAGACCTCCCTCAATAAAAAAAATTTACAATTGCACCGTGTTTCATTCTATTTTGTTTACAGTCAAAAGTCAACATAATTTGATATATATAAGAAATGAAGACCCGGTTTTTTCGGGTCTTCGCATTCATACTTCATTTTACTCTTATTTTTTTGCGTTTCTCTGCAGCTTTTTCACAGCCTCCACCAGAGGAATTATCATAAACGCAATCAGTATGGCAATGATGTATTCCATTATACTGATATGCTCAAAACTGAAAGCTTTCGCCAGGAAAGGCACATAGATTACAGCCGTTGTGAGTACGATGCTAAGTATTCCGGAACCCCAGAGAACAAGATTCTGTTTTTTTATCGAAAACAGACTCTTTCTCTGACTTCTCATATTGAAGCTGTGGAAAATTTCCACCATGCTCAAAGTAAGAAATGCCATGGTCATACCGTCTGCACTCTGTGTGATTTCCCATACTCCGGACTCCATGAAATGTCCGATAAAATATGACAGAAGCACCAGCAGGGAAACAGCTATTCCCTGATAAACAAGGTCAACGCCCAGCCCTCCCGAGAAAACGCTCTCCTTCGGACTTCTCGGCTTTCTCTTCATAATATCATCCTCAGCCTCTTCCATACCCAGGGCAAGAGCCGGGAATGTATCTGTTATGAGGTTTACCCACAGCAGATGGACAGGTTTGAGTATCACAAATCCCATGAGGGTCGCAATAAAAATACACAGAACTTCACTTAAATTGGATGCCAGCAGGAACTGGATAGATTTTCTGATATTGTCGTAAATCCTTCTTCCTTCCTCCACGGCATGAATTATTGTGGCAAAATTATCATCCGCAAGCACCATATCCGCCACATTTTTAGTGACATCCGTGCCTGTTATTCCCATTCCCACACCTATGTCAGCGCTTTTTATACTCGGTGCATCGTTTACGCCGTCGCCGGTCATGGCAGTGATGTATCCGTTGCTTTTCCACGCGTTAACTATACGAACCTTATGCTCGGGCTGAACTCTTGCATACACTCCGAATTCTGTTATTCTGCGTTTCAGCTCCTCGTCGCTCATATCATTCAGGCGGCTTCCTTCAACAGCCTGACTCTTGTCGGTTATTATTCCCAGTTCCATAGCTATCGCCGCTGCCGTATCGATGTGATCTCCCGTAATCATTACAGGCTTTATTCCCGCTGTTCTGCATTCCTCGATGGCATCCAGAACCTCAGGTCTTACAGGGTCTATCATTCCGGTCAGGCCGACAAATACAAGTTCCTTTTCCAGAAATTCAGGCTCAATGCTCTCCGGCATTTCTTCCCATCTTCTCATTGCCAGAGCCAGTACTCTCAGTGCCTTGTCTGCCATTCTGCTGTTTTCTCTGTAAATTTCGCCGAGAAGTTCTTCCGTTACGGGCAGCGCTCTGCCTTCTTTGTATATATAACTGCATCGTTTCAGAATTTCATCAGGCGCTCCCTTTGTATACTGTATCAGGCCTTCCGAGCTCTGATGAAGGGTGCTCATCATCTTTCGGTCGCTGTCGAAAGGAGCCTCTCCCACTCTTGGCATCTGCTCTTTCAGATAACTCTTTGCAAAGCCCTTATCCTTTGCATAATTGACCAGAGCGCACTCGGTCGGTTCCCCCACTACAGTTCCGTCAGCATTCAGTTCTGCGTCGCTGCAAAGAGCCATGCCTGTTGCCAGCAGATTCTCGTTTTCTCCGAAATAATCAACTACTGTCATCCTGTTCTGGGTAAGTGTGCCTGTTTTATCGCTGCAGATTATCTGGGCACAGCCTAAAGTTTCAACCGCAGTCAGTTTTCTTATAACTGCATTTCTTTTGGACATATTGGTTACACCTATGGACAGGACTATTGTCACTACGGTTGCAAGGCCTTCCGGAATTGCCGCCACCGCAAGACTGACAGCAATCATAAATGTATCAATTATTACCGCTCCGCTGAGACTTCCCGCTTTAATCAGACTGAATCCGAATATGAATACACATATTCCTATCACCGCATAGCTCAGTATTTTGCTTAAATGTGCCAGTTTTATCTGCAGAGGAGTTTTTCCCTCCTTTGCCTGATGGAGAGCATCCGCAATTTTGCCCATCTCTGTATCCATTCCAACAGCCGTTAC
>JAUNCY010000094.1:289-2037 GCA_030526325.1 Bacillota bacterium | reverse complement strand
ATATGAGCCGCATTCGTCCATTTATCGGAACGGAACTGATAAAAGTAATGACCGGTATTCGCCGCTGCGGAAAATCCGTTATGCTTGAACTCATTAAACAAGAACTTAAAGAGTCCGGCATAAATCCTGCACAGTTTATTTCAATCAATTTTGAAGATATGAATTATGCCCATCTGCAAACTGCAAAAGCTCTGCACGATGAAATCACAAAAAGAGCCTCTGAAATTGACGGTAAGGTTTACCTTTTCTTTGATGAAATTCAGGAAGTAAAAGACTGGGAAAAATGCATCAATTCACTGCGTGTATCTTTGGATTGCGACATATACATCACCGGTTCCAATGCTAAACTGCTGTCCGGCGAGCTTGCCACATACCTTGGGGGACGTTATGTGGAATTTGTCATCTATCCATTCTCTTTCGCAGAGTTTATGGAATTATATAAAACAATCTCCCCTGACGCGTCTATTCAGAAGTGTTTTCAGAAATATCTTCTGTCCGGCGGTATGCCTTATCTTGCAAATATCAGATATGCTGAGGAACCGTCACGGCAGTATCTTCATGATTTGTTTAACTCTGTTCAGCTGAAAGACATTGTAAAGCGCAGCAGAATTCGTGATGTCGATTTGCTGGAACGCATCATTTCTTATGTAATGGCTAACGTTGGAAATACATTCTCTGCAGCTTCTCTGGCAAAGTTTCTAAAAAGCGAGCAGCGTACTGTGGCTCCAGAAACTATTCTGAACTATATCAGATATTGCCGTGATGCGTATTTGTTCTACCAGGTTAAGCGTGAGGATTTACAAGGCAAACAAATCCTTGCATCCAACGAAAAATATTACATTGCAGATCATGGTATACGTGAAGCAGTTTTTGGCAGCAATATGAAAGAAATCAATCTTACTTTAGAGAATATTGTGTATCTGGAGCTGCTTCGCCGTGGATATGAAGTTACGGTCGGAAGAACCGGTAACAAAGAAATTGATTTTGTCTGCCGCAAACGAAATGAAAAGCTGTATGTTCAGGTTGCCTATCTGCTTGCCTCTGACGAAACAATTCAGCGTGAGTTCGGAGCATATGATAACATCCGGGACAACTTCCCGAAATATGTTGTTTCCCTGGATGAATTTGACATGAGCCGCAACGGTATCAAACACCGAAACATACGTGATTTTCTATTAGCCGGGGAATGGAACTGAATAGCTATGCCCTTCACGGTTCATAATTGTGAAGGGCATTTCTCGTTTGTGTATATTTGATACAGCTATTTTGTAAGCCAGTCCAAAACATTAATCTGCCTGATATCTTTAGGTATTTTGAGTTCTAAAGCGTAAGGAAAGGAACTGTTTTGGATATAATCCTGATACAGCCGGCCAATATTTCTGTCTTCAGGATGTGCAAGAAGAAATTCCTTAAAAGACAGCGGCAGCATTTTGATTTCAATATAGAGGCCTGACAGCAGTGTTGCGAGCTCTCCTGACAGAAGATATACATTTGAACAGGTAATATACACATCACAGTTTTTCTTGATAAACAGTGCATCCACGGCTTTCTGAAAATCGGCTACACGCTGCACTTCATCTAGAAAAATATAATTCATTTCATTGTGCAGCAGTCTGTCGGACACCAATTTATACAGAGCTTTACTATCTTCAATGTCAGCATACTCTCCGGCTTCAAGATTGTATGCTATGATTTGTTCGGGTTTCACGCCATTCTGCTATCCCAACAAGCTCGTCTCCATTGCCGCA
>JAUNCY010000094.1:0-279 GCA_030526325.1 Bacillota bacterium | reverse complement strand
TATACCTATTTTATAAGCCGGTCCGGAACATTAAGCTGTTTGATACTATTTGTAGACATTATTTGCGATCATATTATATACTTTATTCTAGCCGGAACGGTTATCCAATCTCCCAACAAGCTCATCTCCACCGCCGCAACTTGTGAAAATTCTGCAGCATAAATAAAAAAGATCCGCCTGAAAAGGTGGACCTTTCTTTGGGGAATTTATTTAGATTTTAGTAGATTGTTGTCATTGCTGCCAGCACTACTGCTGCCACTGCTAATACGATTCCGAATA
>JAUNCY010000046.1 GCA_030526325.1 Bacillota bacterium | reverse complement strand
GCCCGACGGGATAGGGCTGCTTATCCCATTCCTCTTTTTTTACGCCGGCAGGATAATGACCTTATCCCAAAATCCTTTTTCGCGCCCGGCGGGATAAGGCTGCTTATCCCATTGAATATGTATAATGAAATAAATCATTTAAATGCCCTTGAACACAGTTGTTTTCATTTCCGGCACATCCGTGTTTATGTCGTAATTGAGTTTCAATTCAATCGTCGCGCGCCCGCATAGCGGGTGGTTCATATTTCGCACGCTTCGCGAGCTCAACCGGGTCACGACCCACAACAAAACAGATCCTGCAAAACCATGTTTCGCAGGACCCTTCTTTTCATTATTTGCAGCAGTCATTTTCGAATATTAAACTGCTTCAGTTGTGACTGCCTCTTCTGTTAAAATCTGTTCAGCAGTTCGGCTTTCTTTGCAGCAAACTCCTCTTCGGAAAGTATACCCTGATCTTTAAGTTCAGACAGCTTTTTAATGGTTTCAATTATATCGTCAGCATTTTCCCGAACTTCCGCCTTTGCGCCGGAGGTGTCTTCGTCTTTATTAGCCTGTTCGGAATCATCACGGCACGGTTTTTCCTGAGCTTCACTTTCTTCTGCAGGGTTTTCCTGTTTCGGGCTGTCCTGATTACGGTCTGTCTGTCCCGGATTTCCTTCATATCTTGCATAACCGTACTGAGTTTCCGGGTTATAATCCTTTATTCCTCTTCTGAGCTTGTCCGCAAAAGTATTGAGTTCCGACTGCAGGAGAATAAATGATACTATTCCCAGACCGAAAATAGCGAGAACAAGATAAAGTACAGAACTGTCCTTTACATTTATGCCGAACCTCTTTGCATTTTCTGAAAATCTCTGACCTCTTGTATAGAACCAGTAAAGAGAATAGAACGGCACCAGAATAATGCAGGCCAGTTCTCCTCCGCAGGCAGAATCTCTGTCTTCAATGAATCTCATTCTCTTACATACTCTGTACCACCATATGTACAGGTAGATTCCAAAAGTAATAACGCTGAATACAACATTCTTTACTATGTTTTCTTCCTGAACCAGAATTCCGGGAACCTTTCCGAAAGCTGTTTCAAAGGTGCCGCCTGAGCCGTACTGATTTCCATTAGATTCAGCTCCTCCGTTTCCTTCTCTTGCCATATCCGCAGCTTCCTGATATGAATATCCGCCGTTGCCTTCAGCGGTCTCCACTCTTTCCACTTCCAGAGAATAAACGGCAAGGGCAGCTCCGGCAAACATACATATTGTGTTGAATGCATACAGAGGTGATAAACCGAATCTGAATAAAAGTGCGGCTCTGACTGCAGCAATAACTCCCAGAACAACAAATGCCGCTCCGGCAACAATGCACGGGTCATTTGCCGTAGACTTTAATTTTTCCGGGAGTCCGTTATTAAAACTGAAATCAACAATCCCCATTACGCAGAGCACTGCAAAAACCGCCGCGGCAAAATTTAACAATCCGAAAAACCCCGAATGAGCGGCATATCGTTCAATACAAAAGATAAGTATCTCAGCCGCCAGCACAATAAAAGGTATGAAAACCTTGATTTTTCCCATGTATGCCAGGAAAAAAAGCACGCACACTGCCAGCGAAAGGGCTACATTCAGAAATGTCGGAAAATACATATAATTAAAGAATCCCCACAGCGAATAAAGAAAATTCACTGAAAAGAGTATACATGCTGTCAGGAAAAAATATCCGTCTCCTCTTGGTCTGCTAATTATTTTATTCATTAATAAATCCTCCTGCATTATCTATTATTACTATTACTTCTTTACTTCTGCCGAACTCTGTCTTTCAATCAGTGAATGAGACAGAATTACGGTTCTTCCGTCATTAGGTATAGTATCCTGAATTTCCTTGTTATTCATTGTAGAAATCATGCTTACAGCCTCGGCGCCCATAGCCTTCAAAGGCTGATGAATAACCGTAAGCGCAGGTCTGTAGAGACTCGCGAGCTGAATATCATTAAATCCCACTACCGAAACATCCTCAGGGACTTTAAAACCGTTGTCAATCAGTGCATTGCAGGCTCCCACCGCCATAATATCACTTGTAGCAATAACCGCAGTAGGAACGTTTTTGCTCCTAATAAGTTCCTCCATAAGAGCATAGCTTTTCTCGGTTCTGAACTCACCATACTTTACAAGACTTCGGTCAATGGAGATTCCATGCTCCGCGAGAGCCCTTTCAAAGCCGCTGTACTGTTCAACACCGCAGGCGTCGATATCCATGCTGTTTCTGAACAGAGCGATTTTTCTATGGCCTTTTTCTATAAGATAATTTGTTATCTCGTATGCCGCCCTGAAATTATCTATGGAAACCGTAGGACACTTGAGTCCGCTGGTGCTTCTGTTCACCATTATTACAGGAATATCAAGAGAATTTATCTTGTTAACGGTTTCCGGTTTAAGGCGCTGGGCCATTACAATAATCCCCGCAAGATGTCTTTCCTCGAACATCTCCAGATATTTAATTTCATTCTGGCTTTCCCCTCCGGAGGTACACAGCATAACATCGTAACCGATTTTACTGCTGGCCTCCTCTATCCCGTTGAGTATACCCCCATAGAACTGATTTCCCATTCCCGGGACAATTATCCCTATGGTAGTGCTCTTCTGCATTACGAGATTTCTTGCAACCTGGCTGGGCTTAAAATCCAGCTCTTTTATTGCTTCGAGAACTTTTTTTCTCGATTTTTCGCTCACTACAGAAGCACCGTTAATTACTCTTGATACAGTTGCAATCGAAACCCCGGATCGATCGGCAACATCCTTAATAGTGGACTTCAACGTATTCCCTCCTAATTATTTTTTGAAGGTCTGTACAGTGCAAACCAGTATGCACTCCCTACAAAAACTACTCCGCCAATAATATTTCCTAAAGTGACAGGTATCAGATTTGCTGTAAAAAAGCTTCCCCAGTTAAGCCCTGCCGACAAGGCAGCCTGGTCTATGCCTGTAATCGAGCCGTATTCAGCCATTCCGAGAATTCCGGCCGGTATGTAGTACATGTTTGCCACGCAGTGCTCAAATCCTGAAGTAACAAAGAACCATATAGGGAAGAAAATCCCCATGATTTTTCCCTGAACCGAGTTGGCCGCAAAAGCAATCCAGACCCCAAGGCATACAAGCCAGTTGCACAATATGCCGGAAACAAAGGCAGACCAGAAGCTCATGCTCACTTTGTTATAAGCAATCTTGACCGTAAGAGCTCCCAGCATTCCTTCCGAGCTGCCCAGGAGTCCCGTCTGGGAAACCATGAAAGCAATAAGAACCGCTCCCGCCAGATTTCCCGCATATACAACAGCCCAGTTTTTAAACATTTTCCCTGGGCTGACTTTTTTTTCATAAACAGACAGACAGATCAGAGTATTTCCAGTAAACAGTTCTGCTCCTGTCAGAACCACCAGAATGAGTCCTCCGGCAAAGATTGCTCCCGCCAGAGCTCTGCCCAGTCCGTAGGTGCTTCCGCTTCCCAGAAGATTATACGCCGCCATGTTAGAAGTTTCCGCTGCAAATGCAATGAATGCACCTGCCAGAACTGCCAGCACAAACATCGGAATAATCTTTCTTTCTGCTTTTGCTCTGCCTGCCTCTATTGCCGCACCGGCTATCTCAGCCGGAGCAAGAATATTTTTACCCATTTGCTCTCCTCCATGCGGCGTCGGCAGCATGCTTCAGAAGTATCATGGATGTAACCGCACCCACACCTCCGGGTACGGGAGTAATTGCTTTTACCACAGGCTCTGCCTGTCCGAAATTCACATCCCCTGTCATTCTGCCGTCCGCAAAATTAATACCCACATCTATCACAGTATTCTTTTCGGAGAAATATTCCCCGTCGAAATACTCGGCTTTTCCTACTCCGGTCACAATAATATCCGCATTTTTCGTATGAGCCGCAGTATCCGCCGTCTTTGAATGACATACGGTAACTGTAGCATCTTCTCCCATCAGAAGCATAGCAAGAGGCTTTCCCAGAACCATACTTCTGTTGATTATTACAGCATCCGCACCTTTTAACGGAACTTTGTAATATTTAAGAATTTCCACTACAGCCTCGGGAGTGCATGGAGCAAACCCGCTCTTTTCACCGTTGAACACTCTGTTCAGATTTACAGGGTTCATACAGTCTATATCCTTTGACGGATCAATAAGTGTGCAGATTTTTTCCTCATCAAGACCTTTCGGAAGCGGTCTGAACAGCAGTATGCCGTCGTTTTCCGGAGAACTGTTCACAGCCTCGAATTCCTTCTCAAACTCCTCCTGAGTAATATCCTTATCCAAAACGATAACCTGGAAGGACAGGCCGACCTTTTCACAATTGCTCTTTACTCGCTTCTCGTATGCGATATCATCCGGGTTCTCTCCCACCCTTACTATCGCGATTTTCGGATTAATTCCTCTCAGCCGGCACAGTTCGATTTTCTGGGATATGTTATCCCTGATATGAGCCGCTACCGGAGCCCCTTTTAATATTTCAGCCATTTTTCAACCTTTCTGTCAGACGAATCAAAGAACGCTTTCAACGTATTCATATATTTCATCTGCTTTTTTTATGCCTCGAGAAGTGATTTCATCGATTTCTTTCTTCATCTTATCTCTGAGTTTTTCATCCTTCATGAGGTTCAGATTTATCAGAACATTAAGTCTTGCACCCTGCAGAGCCGCTTTGCAGAACACCGCGCCGCAGCCCGCATCGCTGACCGCAAGCCTTGAGCCCTTCTCTGCATATTCTTTATGAAGATCTATAGCTTCTCCGCAGACCCTTGCGATTTCCAGCGGTGCCTTAGCTGCCGCCTCAAGGGATGTCTGTATCATTTTTTCCTTATATTCCTTTTCTTCTTCGGTTTCGGAAGGAAGCCTGTAAGCTTCAGACAGCGGCTTAAATGCCTTTGCATCCTCATCGACAAGTTCGTTAAGTCTTTGTATCAGCTTTTCCGACCTGTCCAGAAGACTTTTTATGTCCTCTTCCACATCCTTGTATTTTTTCTTTCCGAGAGTGAGATTCCCGACCATGCTTCCCAGAGCAGTCCCCAGTGAACCAACATAAGCCGAGGCTCCGCCCCCTCCCGGAACAGCCTCCTTCGATGCCAGAATTTCAACGAATTCAGTGCAGCTTCTGTTTAACATTACAGTTCCTCCATATCAGCAGTTCAGAAGTTCTAGAACAGTCCGCTTATTCTTCCGGTCTTATCCACATCGATTGCTTCTGCGGCAGGTACTTTCGGAAGTCCGGGCATAGTCATAATATCGCCTGTCAGTGCTACCAGGAATCCGGCACCTACAGAAGGCTTTACATTTCTGACGGAAATTCTGAAATTCTTCGGTCTGCCAAGTTTTTTGGCATCGTCGGAAATGGAATACTGAGTCTTAGCCACGCATATAGGAAGATTTCCGTAGCCCAGGCTTTCAATCTCATCAATCTGCTTGTTTGCATTGCCTACAAAATCTACTCCGTCTGCACCGTATATCTTCTTAGCAATAATTTCAATCTTTTCTCTTACAGGAAGATTTACATCATATGTGAATCTGAAATTGTTTTCCTCTTCTTCTATTGCTCTTACAACTTCCTCAGCCAGAGCCTTTCCGCCTTCTCCGCCGTTAGCCCATACCTGCGAAAGCACAGCATTTACTCCCAGTTCTCTGCATTTCTTTTCAATGAAATCCATCTCCGCCTTGGTATCCGTCGGGAATTCATTAATGGCAACCACTGCAGGAAGTCCGAAATTTACTGTAATATTTTCCACATGCTTGAGAAGATTTTCAATACCCACCTCAAGTGCAGGAATGTTTTCATTATTCAGGTCCGCTTTTGCCACTCCGCCGTGGTGCTTGAGCGCTCTTGCTGTAGCAACTATTACTACCGCATCCGGTCTGAGGCCGCTCATTCTGCATTTAATATCCAGGAATTTTTCAGCACCCAAGTCTGCGCCGAAACCTGCTTCCGTAACCACATAATCTCCCAGCTTCAACGCCATTTTAGTTGCCATTACGCTGTTGCAGCCGTGAGCAATATTTGCAAAAGGTCCGCCGTGGATAAATGCAGGTGTATGCTCAAGAGTCTGAACCAGGTTTGGCTTAAGCGCATCCTTCATAAGAGCTGCCACCGCGCCCTGAGCTTTTATATCCCCTGCTGTTACAGGTTTTCCTTCGTATGTGTATGCGATAATCATCTTTGAGATTCTTTCCTTAAGGTCTTCAATGTCCGAAGCCAGACAAAGAACTGCCATAACCTCTGAAGCTACGGAAATATCAAATCCGTCCTCCCTCGGAGTGCCGTTAGGTTTTCCACCCAGTCCGTCCACAACAAATCTGAGCTGTCTGTCATTCATGTCCATGCATCGCTTCCATACTATTCTTCTCGGGTCAATGTTAAGGCTGTTGCCCTGCTGAATATGGTTGTCAAGCATTGCAGCTATAAGGTTGTTTGCTGTAGTTACAGCATGAATATCTCCTGTGAAATGAAGGTTGATGTCCTCCATAGGTACAACCTGAGCATATCCGCCTCCGGCTGCACCGCCCTTAACACCGAAAACAGGTCCGAGAGAAGGCTCTCTGAGAGCTATTACAGATTTTTTTCCTATAAGAGAAAGAGCGTCTCCGAGGCCGACAGTTGTTGTGGTTTTTCCTTCTCCGGCAGGAGTCGGTGTTATTGCCGTAACGAGAATAAGCTTTCCGTCAGGCTTTTCTTTGTATTCCTCAAGAATATTGTAATCAATTTTTGCCTTGTATTTTCCGTAGCACTCAACATAATCATCCTTTATGTCAAGTTTTTCGGCAATTTCAGCTATCGGACTCATTTTTGATTCCTGTGCGATTTCAATGTCTGTTTTAAATCCCATTTCCATTCTCCAATCTTTCACATAATTTTCTTGTTCCGGCAGGAGAAAAGCCCGCCTTTGTAAAATATAAAAAGCGGCTCAAGATAACTTAGAGCCGCCGAAAAGCATTTTTATGATCTTCTAATTCTCTCACAAATTTCATCTACAACATCGTTTATCGTTCTCTTTGTTGTATCAATAAGTATTGCATCAGGTGCTTTCCTGAGAGGGTTCAGCGTTCTGTTGGTATCATATTCGTCTCTCTTTTTGATTTCCGTGTAAATCTCAATTTTGGAAGCATCATAACCTTTTTGGATTAACTCTTTGTATCGTCTGTCTGCCCTTTCGTCAACGCTTGCTGTAACAAAGAATTTGAACTGTGCGTCAGGAAATACACTCGTACCGATGTCACGTCCGTCCATAACAACACTTACTTCCTCGCCTATTTTACGCTGAGCTTCAATAAGCTTCTCCCGAACAGCCTTTTTCTCTGCCACTTTTGATACAACACTGCTGATTTTCGGTGTTCTTATTTCATTCTCGACCGGTCTGCCGTCAAGAAGGATTTTCTTGTCTTTAAATGCCACCTCAGTCTCGTCCAACAGTTCATTCAGTTCATCATCATCGTCAATATCTACAAGCCTCTGAACGCACTTGTATGCGATGGCCCTGTACATTGCACCTGTATCGATATACTCACAGCCGAAGATTTCAGCTATGATTCTCGCCACGGTACTTTTTCCGGCACCGGCCGGACCATCTATTGCAATAATCAGTTTATTGCTCATACGATCCTCTCCTTTTCACAAAATATTTATTTAAATGCTATTAAATCATTTATCATCTTTTTTTATAATAATGCCGGCACCCATTCGTCCGGTATGACCGTTGTCCCTTCTGTGGGAAAAGAAAATATCCTCATTGCATTTTGTGCAGTATCCGCTGACAAGCACTTCGGAAACCCCTGCATCTCTGAGCTGAATTTCGTTTATTTTCTTCAGATCCAGCATATATTTTCCGTTATCTTTTCGATATGAGCATTCGTCAATTCTGTCAAAAACAGCCTTGAACTCCTCATAAACCTCCGGGCCCACTTCAAAACAGCACAGACTTATTCCGGGTCCCACTGCAGCTATTATATCCTCCGGCTCGCTGCCGAATTCCTTATGCATTTTGAGAACGGTTTTAGGTCCGATATGTTTAGAGGTTCCTCTCCAGCCCGCATGAGTAACCCCTATGACCTTCTTCTTCGTGTCGAGAAAAAACAGCGGGAGACAGTCCGCATGCAGTGTCATAAGCAGCATATTTTCAAGATTTGTTGTTATTCCGTCCGCATTGTTTATGGTCAGAGTATCTTCTTCAAGAATATCCTCCGACTGAATGCAGCATACATGGTCTCCGTGAACCTGTCTGACAAAACCCTCGGTCACAATCTCCGGAATGCCGTTTGCCTCATATACTCTTCTGCGATTCTCTTTTACTCTTTCCGGATAATCTGATGTATATCCTCCGAAATTAAGTGATGTAAATTCACCCTCGCTTATTCCGCCGACACGGGTTGTAAAAAAAGTCTTGATATTGTCATATTTTTCGAATTCGGGTATAGAAAAATACCATACCCCATTCTCTGCTTTTTCAAGCTGAAACGGTTCCATATTAACTTCTTTCCTTGTTAACCAGTTTTTCGATTTCCGAGATAAAAGTATTTACATCCTTAAACTGTCTGTAAACGGAGGCAAATCTGACATATGCCACCTCATCCAGATCGATAAGATGATCCATAATCACCTCTCCGATGACCTTGGTTTTTATCTCTTTTTCCATCATGTTGTTCAGACCTCTTTCTATATCCGAAACGATGGCTTCGATATCATCTATAGACACAGGTCTTTTTTCACAAGCCTTAATTATGCCGTTAAGAACCTTGTTTCTGTCAAATACTTCCCGGCTCCCGTCTTTTTTTATCACAACAAGAGGTATCTCCTCAACCTTCTCATAAGTCGTGAATCTTTTTTTGCAGTTTTCACACTCTCTTCTGCGTCTTATAGCGTGGCCTTCCTCTGTCGGTCGGGAGTCTATTACTTTGGTGTCTCTGTTCTCACAAAATGGACATCTCATAACTTTTTTCTCCGTTTCCTAAATTGTAATCTGTATTTGCTTCAAATTGAATTGTAACACATTATCTTGAGACTAGCAACTTTTTAATCGCATTTTCTAGTCCCTCCAGAGACAATTCAAACATAGGGAATACGGTTCCGATTCTTTCTATGGTAAAACATCCGTAATCGTAAGCCCAGTAAGCCTGTTTGATAGGATTCAGCCATACAACATGGGAAAAATGCCGTTTTATCCTCTCTAACCATTCGATACCGGGAATTTCGTTGTAATGACTGTAATAACTGCTGCCTCCCCTGCTCATAAGTTCGCTGGGGGCCATCGAAGCGTCGCCTACAATTATTACTTTGTATTCACTGCTGAGATTTTTGAAAACCCACTCGGTATCTATCCAGTCTCCCCATCTGCAGTGAGGTGTTTCGTACAGATGGTCGTATATACAGTTGTGAAAATAGAAGGTTTTAATATCCTTGAAATGATTTGATTTGTTTGCCGCCTGAAACAGCATGCTGCACATCTTGGCGTAAGGGGTCATAGAGCCGTCTGAATCGAACAGCAGCAGAACCTTTACGGTGTTCTGTCTCGGCTTTTCGTAAACCAGACTCAGCAGACCCGCGTTATCGCAGGTTTCCTGTACGGTGCCTTCCACATCAAGCTCGGTTCTCTCTGCGTCAACTCTGCTGGAAAACTGTCTGAGCTTCCTGAAAGCCATCTGAAACTGCCTTGTGTCAAGTATATTATCCTGTCTGAAATCTCTGAAATTTCTTTCTCCCGCAACCTTTACCGCAGAGCGGTGTCTGGATTCTCCGCCCACTCTTATGCCTGCAGGATTATAGCCGTTGTGACCGAAAACAGAGGTGCCGCCGGTTCCTACCCAGTAATTTCCGCCCTGATGAGCCTCAGTCTGCTCTTTCAGACGTTCTTCAAGCATCTTTAACAGCTCGTCAAGCTCGTATGACGGGAATTCCTGCTTGAGCTTGTCCAGCATTGCCGCCGGCTTTATCTCCTCATCCAGCCATTTCCATACCTCATCCGGTATGTCGTCCGCCGTTTCCACGCCTTTAAAGAATTCCGCAAACGCCATATCGAATTTGTCAAATTCCGACTCGCTTTTAACCACTATGCTTCTGCACAGATAGTAGAAATCCACAAGACTGGAACGGCACAGACCCATATCAAGAGCCTGTATGAGAGTCATCCATTCATTCATGGAAACCTTAAGTCCTCTGGCTCTGAGCAAATAGAAAAAATTTATAAACATAATCGATTATCTCCATCTGTAACCGGAGTTACTGCTGTTTCTGTTCTTTACATTAAATAATGTTTCCAGATCCTGATTTTTCTTGAGCAGCACACCCACATAAGGAATTTCGGTTTTTATTCTGTCAACAGATACTCCGCTGAGAACCAGTGCCTGCAGCCAGTCCAGAAGCTCTGATGTGCTCGGTTTTTTCTGAATATCCTTCATGTTTCTGATCCAGTAGAATGCTTCCATGGCGTTGGCAAGAAGCTTTGACTCGATATCAGGATAGTGAACTCTCACAATTTCCTCCATTTTTTCTTCGTCAGGGAATTCTATATAATGGAAGATACATCTTCTCAGAAATGCGTCAGGAAGTTCCTTCTCGGCATTTGAAGTTATGATTACTATAGGTCTGTGCTTAGCCTTTATTGTTTCCTTTGTTTCAGGGATATGGTATTCCATCTTGTCAAGTTCCCAAAGAAGGTCGTTAGGGAATTCCAAATCTGCTTTGTCAATTTCATCTATGAGCATTACAACCTGTTTTTCCGATGTGAAGGCTTCGCCCAGTTTCCCGAGTTTGATGTATTTCTTAATATCGCTTACGTCACCTTCTCCGAACTGGCTGTCGTAAAGTCTCTGAACGGTATCGTACACATAAAGACCCTCCTGAGCCTTTGTTGTGGATTTTATGTTCCAGATGATAAGCTCCATTCCCATGGATTCCGCTATAGCTTCCGCCAGCATGGTTTTTCCTGTTCCCGGTTCACCTTTGATGAGCAGCGGCTTCTGAAGAGCAACCGCCACATTGACAGAATTCATAAGTTCCCTTGAAACAACGTATGTTGAACTTCCCTTGAAATTGCTGACTTCTTTCATTTTATTCTTCGCCATTTTTATTGCACCCTCCTGTTTATTCGAATAATTTTTTTATCGATTGTTCAAACGGCGGTTCCGCTATTCCCTTTTCGGTAATTATCGCCGATATGTATCTGCTGTCTGTCACGTCAAATGCCGGATTGAAAGTTTTGATTCCCTCAGGCGAGACCGGTTTTTCGTACCACATTTTATATATTTCCTCACCGGATCTCTCTTCGATTTTTATGTCCTCTCCCGAGCCGCAGGTCAGATCCACCGTCGACAGGGGAGCATTGATATACATAGGTATGCCGTATTCCTTCGCCAGAACCGCAATCCCCGAGGTCCCTATTTTGTTTGCGGTATCTCCGTTGGCCGCTATCCGGTCTGCACCTGTTATTACAGCCTGAATCTTTCCGCTTTTCATAACACAGGAAGCCATGTTGTCACAAATGAGAGTAACATCTGCTCCCGCACGGCTGAGTTCCCATGCTGTCAGCCTTGCGCCTTGAAGCAGCGGCCGGGTTTCATCCGCAAAGATTCTGAAATCATACCCCAGTCTCAGTCCCTCGTAAACAGGTGCAAGAGCAGTTCCGATTCCCGTTGTGGCCAAAGCTCCCGCGTTGCAGTGGGTAAGAATTCCCATACCGGGTCTGAGAAGTCTCAGACAGTTTTCACCTATTTTTCTGCAGGTTTCCACATCCTCTTCGTGAATCAGCTCCGCCTCTCTTCTCATTTCGGCCCTGATGATTTCGACACAGCCTTCTTTTCCGCTGCACTTTCCGGCGGCAGAAACAGCGGCCCTTTCCATTCGGTCCAGCGCCCAGAAGAGATTCACAGCCGTAGGTCTTGAGGTTTCAAGATAAGCTCTGATCCTTTTCACTTCTTTTATAAACTCCCCGGCATCCTGATGTTTAAATCTTCCCGAAGCAACATAAATTCCGTAAGCTGCGGCAGCCCCTATAGCAGGAGCCCCCCGCACTCTGAGCTTATATATTGCCTCCCATATGCTTTCTTCGGTATTTAAATGCAGATATTTCATCTCTCCGGGCAGAAGTGTCTGGTCAAGAATAACAAGGCTTTCTCCGTCTTCCGAAATATCTACAGTTTTGAAATCAAAAACATTATCCATATTTTTCCGCATTCTATCACACAATCTGAAATGTCAAATTTACATTAGAAGCTATTATATCATAAAGAAACATCGATGTCATGTAAATGCTTTCTTAATATGCCTTTAAAATTGTACAGAGCCGGTTACTCAGTGGCCTGAATTTTGTAAGCCCTTTTCTGTTTGATTTTTTCATTTATTATGTTATTATTGAAGAAATCAAAAAAATATGAAAGGTGAACGGAAATTATGCTCAGCGAATTAATCAAAATAGTTGCGGATAACTGCGAAGCTGCAGAAGTAACATTAGAATCGGATTTACGTGAAGATCTCGAGATGAACTCTATGGATATCATCAACATGACTATCGATATCGAAGGAACTTTCAAAATCAAAATAAAAGAGGCTGCTTTCAAAGACATTCATACTGTTGCAGACCTTAAGAAACACATAGAAAAATTATCAAAAAAAGAACTGGTATAACTAAAGCTGCAGCGCAGGAACATCCCGCGCTGCTTTTTTTATAATCATTTTTATACTGTCAGTCAGTTACTAAAATTCCATTTCCAGTCCCGCATGGAACTGCTCCGCCATGTCTCCAAGACAGTTTTTTATAATGTACATTGCCTTGTCTCCGGTGCAGTGACCTGTATATACCCTGCAGATTCCTGTTTTCTTAATATTTTCTGCCAGTTCTTCTGCCTCCTCGTCGGTCTTGTCAAAAAGATGAAAACCCCCTACTATAGCATAAATCACTTTGCCGGGAAATGTTCCGGAAACCTCGCGGATAATATTGTCTGCTCCTCCGTGAGAACAGCTGTTGAATATTACCAGTCCCTTGTTTGTATCGAAAACAAGGCTCTGCTCATGGGAAAAGTCGTCGGGAACATATTCTCCGCACTTTTCAACATACATTCCGCTTCTCAAACCGCACTTTTCAAGACCGTCAGTTTTATGAGCCACAATATAGACACCCTCACACAGTTCACAGTCTCCTTCTGCCAGTTCCAGTCTGTCTTCATATTTTTCAAGCAGTCCCTTCGGAATACCTATGTATTCTTTCCCGTCTTCTTTATCTGAATAGCAGTTTTCCCTGCAGCATTTCTGAATATAAAATTTTGCTTTGCTGTTAGCTTCAAAAAAAGCAGGAAGTCCGTCTGCATGATCCCAGTGGGCATGAGACAGCACTCCGAAATCCACAGTACCGATGTCTATGCCCAGCTTTTCCGCATTTTTCAAAAACAAGTCCGATCCGCCGGCATCAAGAAGGATTTTCTTTTCTCCGTATTCTATATATATACTCAATCCCCATTCGCTCTCGATTTCGCCGAAAGGGATGTTATCAGAAAGAATAACTGCTTTCATTTCTTTTCTCCTATACTCTTTAAACAGACTATTTTCATTCCCGGTATCAATGCTCATGTACGGTAAAGAAGCAAGCAACCGAAAACAATAGATAGACCGCCAG
>JAUNCY010000093.1 GCA_030526325.1 Bacillota bacterium | reverse complement strand
TAGCGACAGTCTTTTGGCTTATCCGGGGAATAAATAATCCCATTCAAAATGGCAACCTCCAATCATTCAGATTTGCCCATTGGATTTTGGGCATAAAAAAAGAGCGTTCATCCATCCCCGTTCAAAGGGGCGAATAAACGCTCTATGTATGATGTTCCTCTATGGGAAATCCATATTCAGTTGTGATGTTCCTCTATCTGGAACCAGCTGTGAATCCTGATGTTCCTCTATGGTAGCGGGTCATCAATCCTGATGTGCCGGTGTTGGTCAGACACCGATATGAGGGGTCAATTTAGGGTAACTGTCGAAAATCCCTTGTTTTCGGGCTTTTTTGTGTTGTCCCTATTATCAATCACTCCCATCCCCTGCACTATGCCTCCGCTTTTTTCCAGCAGTTCCTCATCGGTTATCTTTATTACCATGCTCTTTGTTGATGGGGAAATCTGTCGATTGATTTTCTGTATTTCTATCTCGTATTCTTTTACTCCTTCTCCGTCTATAGTTGTGAGAACAGATGCTTTTCCCTTCTGTACCTCACTCTGGTATCCAATCTCCATTGGTTTTCCCGCCGCAGCATTTTTAATCTCATCATAAGAACGACCGAATACTCCGAACTTTGAATTCATGACTACGGTTCCCAGCGGGTGGTTGCTCTCGTAGAATATTCCCCTGACTTCACCGGGTGAACCGCTTGCTCCCTGTTTAACTGACACGACCTTTGAATACAGGATTTCTCCGTCAGCCGCATCCAGAAGTACTCCTGTATCCGGATCCGCTATTCCGTGACCGAGGGCTCCGTATGAGCCGTCATCCGGATTATAAAATGTGAGAGTTCCTATGCCGGCGGTTCTGTCCCTGACCCACAGACCGAGTCTGTAGGTTTTTTCGTCAAAAGAAAACACCGGGACAACTTCAGCGGTTACGTTTTCCCCGTTTCTCTTCGCCTTTATCCGTATCTTTTCCCCTTCAGGCGCATCGTTTACTATTTCCCTGACCTGCATAGCACTGTATATTTTTTCACCGTTAATTTCTGTAATATTGTCTCCTATCTGAAGTCCCGAGTTGATACAGGGATTTACGCTGTCCTCGCTGCTTACGGGAATGTTCTCCATGCCGACAACAATTACGCCGTTTACATTCATCCTTACGCCTATTGACTGTCCTCCGGGAATTATAATTTCCCTGTCCTTAACGCTTACATCTATTTCTTTCAAGGTTATTTTATCGAACAGAGTGAAATACAGTTTTGCCTCTTTTTCTTCGCCTGACGCAATTGACACGCTGTTTTTCAGAAATCCTCCACCATCCGACGCCATGACCGAAACCGCACTGTCTCCGCTCAGGCTGAAGGGAAAGCTTAAATCCACGGTTTTTATCTCATCTTCAAACAGAGTTATCTCATCGGGCATAGAAAGTGTGTAGCCTGCCACTGAAAAAATTGCCGCTGCAATAAATACCGCGGTACATATTATGATTCTTTTTCTTTTTATACTGTACATAACCGGTTACCCTAGCTTTCAAAATCCTGAAGAATACTGCTTAGTTCCTCCATCGAATCAACTGTAATACCTGACTTCATCATTTTTTTGTCAGTTTCGCTCAGAAGAGAATAGGGTATATCAGTTTCACAGAAAAAAGCCTTTTCTCCTGACGGGTTCACAGAATATACGTTTACCCTGCCTTTCTCGGCAATAAGCTGATATGAATATCCTGATTCCACTGCCCGGTCTCCGGATGTCTGCCGGCTGATCTCCGGCACATTATATCCTTCATTGCCTTCTGATATTTCGGTTCCGCTTCCTATCCTTTCTTCAGCGGCATAAAGATTTGCCAGATACAGAATCAGCATTGCAGATATTATTCCCATCAGCGTCATGAAAGCCCTTCTGCTCTCAAAATACTTTCTGTTGTTTATCACAGTTCTCACCTCCGTATGTTTCCGGTATCATCAGATTAATATTTCCCTTAAATTGTAAAGTTTATACCTCTTCCTTAAGAGCAAAACAAAAAGACGACAACCTCTTCTTTCATTTCAAAGATGGCTATCGTCTTTTTTTCTTAAAACACCCCGGGCTTCGTTAAAGGAGATTTGTCAAAAGCTCCCGAAAAGTTATAGAGTCATTAT
>JAUNCY010000004.1:48341-65904 GCA_030526325.1 Bacillota bacterium | reverse complement strand
AGCGGGACAAACTGTCGATTTGCCAAGTGCAACTGTTACCATCAGCAATCCAGGCAATTTGAAATCCCAAGGCCTGCAAGCACAAGAGAATTCCAGGCTGAATGTAACATTTTCCAAAAATGAAATTGATGCAGATGGCAGTATTACGGCCACAGTAACACCAAAGGAAAATCTGACCGCTGGAGAATATACCGAAGTCATTACCGTCAAGGGCAGTAATAATGAAAAAATCCAATTTACCGTAAACCTGAAAGTAAAAGAAAAAATCACCTTCGAGGTTTCGGACACCGTGCATGTATATAAAGCAGGGGAAACCAAAAACATTACCTTTGTTCCCTCTGCTCTCAGTAAAGATGATTTCGTTGTTAAATATTACGAGGTAGACGAAAACAACGGTGTGTTGAAATCCACCCTGCCCGTCAGCCGTGCCATTGCCTCGGGCTGTTATCTGTATGTCATCGACCTGGCAGGTGAGCAGGAGGACTATGGTATCGGCAGAAAATTCACAGTAACCGACACCACAATCCCCGAATTTTCCGCCTATGACAATGTGGGATATATGTACATCAATGCCACAGCGGAACAACAGCTGCCCATCTACTTTGACAATGCTGTTGTAAACGCTCATATGACCGATACGGTTACGAATCCGCTGAACAATCCCAACGCAAGTACAGTAACCTATGAGAGCAAAAACACAAGCGTTGCAGAGATAGATGCAGGAACAGGTGCGGTGACGATAAAGGGAGCAGGATCGGCGGTAATCGTTGCTGTAAGCAAAAAGAAGAACGCTTCCGACGTTTACGCAAGCTACACCTTAAATGTTACAAAAGAGGCTGTCACCGTTACGGCAGACAGCTCCTCTGTAGAATACGGAACGGAAAAATCTGCTGTTTTAAGCGGTTATACCGTTTCTAAAGAGGGCGTAACCTTTGACGGTACGCCGGTATATACAACAGCTTATGAAAAAGGCAGCGGCTGCGGACAGTACAGCGTGTCGGTTTCCGGACTGACCTCAGACATCTACGAAATCACATATGTTCCGGGAACTCTGACAGTAACGCCTAAGAAGCTCAGCCTTTCAGACCTTAATATTACTGCTGCCGATAAGGTATATGACGGCTCGGACAAGGCGGAACTGACGGCAGCCGTTAAAGACAGTGCTCTTGTATCGGGAGATATTGTAAATGTACTTGTAAGCGGCAGCTTTGCAGGCGCAAACGCAAGCGACAGCGAACAGACAGTTTCATATACGGTATCGGGACTTTCCGGAACACACAGCGGCAATTATACGCTTGCCGGAGAGCTTACGGGAACGGCGAGTGCAAAAATTTCAAAGGCTCCTGTTACGGTTTCAGTACCGCCCACGACAACATATATCTATGACGGCGAGGAGAAGAGTGTAAATGCTGTCGCATATGCAAACGGCATGTATTTTGACAAGTTCAATGTAACATATACAAAGGACGGTGCGAAGACAACACCGAAGGGTGCAGGCACATATGATGTGGGTATTGAAATTACTGACAGCAACTATGTCCTTTCGGGTGATATAACCGCACAGCTTATTATCAGAGCAGCGCAGCAGGACTTCTTCAGCATAGAGGGCATAGCAGACACCGTAACCTACGGCGATGCACCGTTCAGGCTGCAGGCGGACGGAGTAGAAAGCGGTGCAACAGTTAAGTTTGAAGTAACAAACGGCACAGCGGCAACTGTTACAGAAAACGGCGAGGTTACGATTACGGGTGTTGGCCCGGTAACGGTTCGGGCGACAAGCACCCTTGCAAACCACACCGAAAAAACAGCTGCAAGAACCTTTACCGTAAAACCGAAAACTCTGAACGTGACAGCAGAACCGAAATCAGCCTATAAGGTTTATGACGGAACAAAGACGGTTGACGTTAAACTCAGCCTTGACGGAGTTGTGACAGGCGATACAGTAACGGCAGGCTGCGCAGGTGCGGCGGCTGTTTCGGCAGATGTAGAAAACAACAAAACAGTATTTGTAAACGGAATTACACTTTCGGGAGCAGATGCGGGAAAATATCAGCTTGCTTCGACAAGTGTTCAGACAAGTGTAAACGTGACAAAGAAACCGATAACCGCAATAACTTTCAATGCGGCAGACAAGGTTTATGACGGATCTAAAAAAGCGGATTACGCGGTGACAGAGCTTGAGGGCGTGCTTGCCGACGACAGAAGCTTTGTAACAGTAAGCGGCAGTGCAGAGTTTGAGGATGCAGCCGCAGGAGAGGCTAAGACAGTAACCCTTTCGGGACTCACACTCTCCGGCACAAAGAGCGGAAACTATGAGCTTAAGGTAACAGGAAATGTAACGGCAAAGGCTTCAATCAGCAAGGCAAAGGTTGTCTTTACTCTCGGAACCCTCGAATACACATATGACGGTACTAAAAAGACAGTGCCTGTATCGGCGACGGTAAACGGCACCGTATACAGCGACTACACAGTTGAATATCGTGTGGACGGAACGCAGGCGGAAACAGTGAACGCAGGTGAATACGATGTCGTAATCACTCTGGGCGATACAGCAAACTATGAGACCGACTATGTGACAAAGAAGCTGAAAATCGTAAAGGCTTCCCAGAGCACGATAACAATTACGGGACTGATCGGCACAATTGATTACGGTGCAGAGTTCGCCCTTTCGGCAGTGGGCGGAAACGGCAGCGGCGCTGTAACATGGGCGTCAAGCAATACTGCGATTGCAGAAATTAACGAAAACACAGGTTATGTAAAAATTGTGGGAACAGGCTCACCGGTCACAATCACCGCAACTAAAGCAGGGGATGAAAACTTCGGAGGCGAGCAGACCGCAGCCGTAACATTCACACCGGTAAAGAAATCCATCGGATTTAAAGTTACAAATCTGAATCAGACTTATGACGGAACTGCAAAGAGTGTAACGGTAATTCCGAGTGCAGGCAGCGATAACTACACAGTTACCTATACCGATGAAGACGGAAATCCGATCGCAGCTCCTGCGGCTGCCGGCATCTACTATGCGGATGTGCGCGCAGAGGGCAATTATGAAGGAGACGCATCTGCGGTTCTCACAATCAAAAATGCATCGGTTGATACAAGCAGATATAAATTTGAGGTCGCAGATGCGGTTTACGGCAGCTCACCTGTTGTAACACAGCCTGACAGCACAAAATATCCGAGAGGTGTAACAGCAAAGGTTACCTACACAGGAAGCGGAATCTATTCCGAAACGACAGTGCAGCCGAAAAATGCAGGAAGCTATACAGCGATACTGACAATTTCCGGCGAAAACTACGAAACTGTAAAGCTTACCGACAGCTTTGTAATCACAAAAGCAGAGCTCACTGCAAAGCCGGATAATAAATCACGAGCTTACGGTGAACAGAATCCGGTATTTACAGTTTCTTATTCGGGTTTTGTAAACGGTGATAATGAAAGCGCTGTTATGATTGAGCCGTCAATGACGACAGACGCAACGGTTTCAAGCGGCACGGGAACGTATGCAATTAAGGCAAGCGGCGGCTATGCCGAGAACTATACTTTCAACTATGAGGACGGCACACTTACCGTAGGCACGGCAGGCGGAGGAAACTTCTATATAAACGGAGGACAGAGCAATCCGTATGTGGGAGACAGATTCACCCTTACCGCATACTACAACAATGAAAAGCCGGCAGTTACATGGACAAGCAGCAATACTGATGTTGCGACAGTAAGCGAAAACGGCGAAGTTGAAATCATAAGCAGCGGTCAGGCAACAATAACTGCTGCAATAAAAGACACAAACTACAGCGGAGAAAGTGCAGACTTTACTCTGACTGCGTCCAAAAAACGCATCAGCATCAATGTTGCGGCGGGCGAGCTCGTAAAAACCTACAACGGAGCAAGACAGGATATTAACTTCACATCAAGCGACATTGATCTTGAAAGCAATAACATTAAAGTTAAAGCAGACTATGTTCTGATGACGGATTCAGGTGTAACAGAGCCGAAACAGGCTGGAGTATATGCGGTTTCCTACATGGTTGATGACAGCAGATATACTGCCGACGGAAATGTGACACTTACAATCAACAAGGCAGAGCTTAAGGCAAAGGTTAAGGACGACAGCAAGGTCTACGGTGACGAATATACAAATTATGATATTGAAATCACAGATGACGGAGGACTTGTGGAAGCAGCAGCTGCAGCTGCACTTGCAGAAATGAAGACAGTTACAACCTGTGCAAGTGACGGTGCGGAAAAAACGGCATCTGTGAAAGATGGCGGCTATGAAATTACTGCCGCATTGTCTAACGATAATGTGAAATTTATCGTTGAAAGCGGCATACTTACGATAACCAAAGCGCCGCTGACAATCAAGGTAAAGGATGTGAGTCGTGAATACGGTGCGGAAAACCCTGCCCTTGATGTGGAATATGAAGGCTTTAAGAATGGGGAAACCGAGGCTGTGCTGGAAGGCAGTCTGGTACTCGCATATGATGAGAGCATTAACTCTGAGACTGCAGTAGGAACTTATGACAAGAAAACGACAGCGGGCGGATTAACCTCCGGTAATTACGAAGTTACATTCGTTCCGGGAAATGTAACTGTAACAAAAATCAGTGTAAAGGCAAGTGCGGGAACGGCGAGAAGCAGTTATCTCACAATCAGACTGGACAGGGCTGTAGAGGGACTTACCTCAAACAACTTTGTTGTAAAGAAAGGCGATGAGATTATCGCTTTTACAGAGACGGCCGCATCAAGTGACAATATGACCTACACATTAAAGGGGACTTTCTCCACAGCAGATACATACACTGTGGAAATCAGCCTCAGAGGAACTGAATGTGATGCAACGCATGAAATAACGAGCGAACCTGTTTCAATCAGTCCTTCTTCCGGCGGAGGCGGTGGAGGAGCAGCTGCCCCTGAAACGACCTATACTGTAACGTTTGAAACAAACGGCGGAGGAAAAATAGACAGTGTCAAGGTAAGTGAAAACGGAAAACTTTCAGAACCGGCAGAACCGGTAAGAGAGGGATATATCTTTGAAGGATGGTACAGCGACAAAGAACTAACAACAGTTTATGACTTTGCCGCAAAGGTAACAAAGAGCTTTACCATTTATGCGAAGTGGACGGAAGCAGGAACAGAGCCTGATCCGGAATGGAACAACCCGTTTACCGATGTTTCCGAAGATGACTGGTTCTTCGGCCCGGTGCTCTGGGCCGTGAAGAACGGGATTACCACCGGCACCTCTGAATCGGCTTTCAGCCCTTATGCTGACTGCACCAGAGCGCAGATTGTCACCTTCCTGTGGAGAGCTGCCGGCTGTCCGGAGCCTGAAAGCAGTGAAAATCCTTTCTCAGATGTGACGGAAGATGCTTATTACTGCAAGGCGGTGCTGTGGGCAGTAGAAAAGGGAATCACTCAGGGAACTTCCGAAGGTCTCTTCAGCCCTGAACTCGTATGCACAAGACATCAGTCTGTAACTTTCCTGTGGAGAGCGGCAGGAAAACCTGACGGCGGAGATATAAATCCGTTCACAGACGTGAAGGAAGGCGAATGGTATACAGATGCAGTGCTTTGGGCAGTGGGAGAATCCATCACTGAAGGAACAGGCAGCAGTACTTTCAGCCCTGATGAAAACTGCACCAGAGGACAGATAGTGACTTTCCTGTACCGCTGCATGAACAAATCTGATGCCGGTTTATAAAACAGCCGCGTCATACCTTTATATAATACCTATCATACCTTATCGCTTTTTCCGGCGGCGGATTTAGAAATGTGAATAAACAGAATAAAGGCGTCCTGTCTGACCTGATTGGTCAGCGGGACGCCCTTTAATATTATGCGCAGGATACGCAGCACTTAAAAAATCTAATTATTTATCACAGCCTGCATTTTCGCGGCCTGCATTTCTGCAGCCCGCATTTATACAGTCGGTATCTCTAAAGCCTGCAGCCCTGAACCACGTCTTTGGCGGTTTTTATGAACTCGGAAATTATCGGAGAAAGAGATTTCTTTCCCGGATAGGTTATTCCCAGCTTTCTGGAGTGTCCGTCTGCAAAGCTCCTTACTGTGACGTTTTCAGGTACTATGGAGAAAGACCTTTGCGGAAGAATCGATATGGCCAGACTGTTCGCTACCATGGACATGATGGATGAAGCATCCTTGAGTGAATACTTGAGGTGCTCGGAATGCTTTATACTGCTGTTTTTCATGGAATAGGTAAACCAGTTGTAATAGCTTTCGTCCGGAAGAACTATGCTGTATTCGAACAGATCCTCCGGATAAATATTTTCCTTTTCTTCAAGGGGATGGCCCTTGGGGATGATTATCAGGAACGGATCGTCAGCCAGCTTTACGAATTTGAATCCGTCGGGAGTAACTCCGGCGGTGAAAGCAATGTCGATAGTCCCGGAAATAAGCATTTCCTCCAGCTCGGAATCGCTGCCCTCCACGAGATTTATTTCCGAATCCGGAAATTTCACATAAAATCTCTTCATAATCTGGGGAACCCAGTTGAGCAGTGTGCTGTTGTAGCTGCCGATTCTGATTGAATCCTGCCCGGCATTTTTTATGTCGTTTATGCATAAATCCAGTTCCTTTTTTGTTTCGATAAGATTTTTCAGTATAGGTTTAAGCTTAAGAGCATTTTCCGTCGGCATAACGCCTTCCTTGCTTCTTATCAGCAGGGGAAAGCCTATCTCCGTTTCAAGAGATTTTATCATGTAGCTTATTCCGGACTGAGTGTATCCAAGTTCCTCTGCGGCTTTTGTAATATTGCTGTGTTCTATGACTGTCAGCAAAGCAGTAAATTTCGTTAAACTCATTTATTATATCCTCGATTTTCGGCCAAAATAAATATTAATCTCCAATATTGATTTGAAATACTGTATGCATATCATATTATCTCCGTTTTTCAAAAAAACAGGTGAAATATATAAGAAACTCTTATGATATGATAAAATTTTCTTGTTTTACTTTAAAAAAATGTTTTATATACTGTATTTGCACTGAGGTGCATTTGTTGGTAAATATTCCAACACAACACAATACAATTAATACCCCCTTATATTAATTGAATTAAGGTTTACTGATTAAGAATACAGACTGCCTGAGAGCTGGGGCGGTCTGTGTTCTTTTTTGTTATTTTAACAGTTTTTCTGCTTCGGGAATGATTTCAAGACTTCTCTCGAGAATTCCGTTCATATATGCTATGGAAGTGCCGTAGTTTGTGAAAGGTACGCACTGGTCTCCGGAGCATTTGCGTCTGAAATCCACTTCTTTTTCGTTGAGCATGCAGGCTCCGCAGTGAATTATCAGTTTGTATTGTGAGATATCCTCCGGGAAATCTCTTCCGGAGGAGGTTTCCACTGATATATCCCTGCCTGTAAATTCTTTAATCCATTTTGGAATCTTTACTGTTCCGATATCCTCGCACTGTCTGTGATGGGTGCAGCCTTCGGATATTAGAACTTTGTCACCGTCTTCAAGATATCTGATGGATGAGACTCCTGCGATGGCTTCTTTAAGAAATCCCTTGTATCTTGCCATCAGTATTGAAAAGGATGTAAGGGGAATGTATGACGGGGTTTCCGCGTCGATTTTTTTGAACACCTGACTGTCTGTAATAACAAGAGCAGGGTCTTTTACCAGGGATCCGAGGGTCTGCCTGAATTCCGTATCCCTTACGGTGAGGACGCTGCAGCCTGCATCAAGAAGTTCTCTGATGACCTGCTGCTGCGGCAGAATAAGGCGACCCTTCGGAGCGGACTTGTCAATCGGGATGACAAGAATGACAAGTTCGCCGGGGCTGACCAGATCCCTGACGATATACCTGTCCTCAGTCCCGGCACTTGCGGCCAGGGCCGCAAGCCGCTCCTTCAGCTCCTCTATACCCTGCTTCCCGGAAGCACTTACAAAAATCACGTCTGATTCGCCGCAGGCGGCAGCAGCCTCCTTCGCAGCCTGAATCTTTTCCTCAGGATTTGACTTTGCTCCTTTTTTTGAAGGAGCCTCCAGAAGATCCGCTTTATTGTAAACAACTATGTAGGGAAGCTCCTTTTCCTTTATTATTGACAGAAGCTCTCTGTCTCCCGGGCTCATGCCTGCAGAGGCATCCACAACCAGAACTGCTATGTCAGAGCGGTTAAGAATCTGCTTTGCTCTTTTTACCCTCATTTCCCCAAGGCTTCCCTCGTCGTCGAAGCCGGGAGTATCGATTATCAGAATAGGTCCGAGAGGCAGAAGCTCCATAGCTTTCTGAACAGGATCCGTAGTGGTCCCTTTTACAGAAGAAACCACAGACAGCTCCTGGTTTGTAACGGCATTTACCAGACTGGATTTACCGGCGTTTCTCATTCCGAAAAAACCTATGTGAAGTCTTTCGGCGGACGGAGTGGAATTCAAACTCATATACAGCACCTCCTATTATCTGTTAACAATTGTATTAACTGTTGTTTATATTCAAAAAAGCCGGCACCGGAGGGCCGACAAAAAACAGCATGACAAATTGATTCGGCCCCTTCCATCTCAAATCTGCATTTTTGATGTCAGGAACAAGTTCTGCTTTTTTATATTCTACTATATGAAAAGGGCTGATTCAAGCCACTTTGAGCACTGTTTGTGATATTATGAAGCCGTTAAAAAAAACTTAATAATTTGAAAACTTTTTTCTTAATAAATTATTGGTTACAATGTTTATCGTAAAGGGAGGAAGAAATTATGCATAATATTCTGATTTGTGATGATGAAAAAGACATTGTGTCGGCTCTTAAAATATATCTGTCATCGGAAAACTACCGGATTTTCGAAGCATACAACGGAAAAGAGGCTTTGGATGTTTTAAAAGAAAACGATATTCATCTGATTCTTTTGGACATCATGATGCCGGAAATGGACGGAATAGAGGCTGCTGTGAAGATAAGAGCGGAGTCCAACATTCCGGTTATTTTTCTGAGTGCAAAGAGCGAAGATACGGATAAGATTCTGGGGCTGAATATAGGTGCCGACGATTATATCACAAAGCCTTTCAATCCCATGGAGGTTATTGCCCGGGTAAAATCCCATCTGAGAAGGTACACCATGCTGGGCAGCCTGGCCGGCAGAGAAGACAGGACCGATTACGGGGTGGGAGGAATCCTGGTGAAAGACGATGAAAGAAGAGTGCTGGTGGACGGTGAGGAGGTAAATCTTACACCTATGGAATACAATATTCTTCTTCTTCTCATGAAAAATCCCGGCAAGGTTTTCTCGGGGAAAGATATATACAGAAGCGTATGGAAGGAAAATCCTGTGGGAAACGAAGGCTCCGTGGCGGTTCATATCAGGCACCTCAGGGAAAAAATAGAGATAAATCCTTCGGAGCCCAGGTATCTGAAGGTAATTTGGGGCCAGGGGTATAAAATCGAGAACATAAAATAAACAGGGGGAATAAATATGAGTTTCAGCGATATTAAAAGAAATACCGCAGTGAAGGCGGCAGCTGTATTTATTACTGTAATCAGTATGGTTTGCGCTGTATGCTTTTCAGTGATATGGATGTTCGGGGACGCCTGCGGTTATGACAGTGATGAGGGCTTTTTTTCCACAGGACACTGCAGGGATATGTGCACCCAGTATGTATGGTCGGCTCAGGACAGTTTTTTCTTATATAAGGACAACAAACTCGTTTTTAATGATATTTCAGATTCTGTGTACTTCGGTGAGGAGTACAGCAATGTGGGTTTGGAGGTATACAAAACAGAGGATACAGACGGTGAAGTAAAGAAGGAGCTTCTGGGGTCAACCTTTGTGCCTGAGAATGCGGCCCTTATCGGAGAAATCCCTGCGGGGGATGAATATATTGTAAAATACTATTTAGCCGAGCCTCTTACGGCAGCTGACGGATTTTACAGGGCTGAAAAAAACTACGAGTTTATCAATCCGATGATGGGATGGCTTCTGCCTGCGGCGGCGGTCAGTCTGATAATAACTGCTGCCTGTCTTGCGTTTCTTATGTGTGCGGCAGGATACCGCAGAGGCTGTGAAGGGGTCACTGCAAATGTACAGGACAGGATTCCTTACGATCTGCATTTATGCCTGACAGGAGGTATAGTAGTCGGAGCATTGGTCATGTCTGTACTTCTGCTGGAGGAGGCGTCATATTCGACGGGATATTCTTATTTAGACGCATTTGATCCGGGATTTATCTATCTGGCGGTTCTTATGGTATTTGCAGCGGCAGGGGCGGCAACTGCATTTATTCTCACATCCGCATCCAGATTCAAGCTGGGAGGATGGTGGAAAAACACTCTCATATACATTTTTTTAGGATATGCATGGCGGCTGACAAAGTATACATGGCACATATTTAAGAAATACATATGGGGAACCGCAGTAAAAGCAGTTAAAGCTGCCGGGGGCGGAATAACTGCGGCTGTCAAAGCGCTGCCCCTTATATGGAAAACCGTAGGAGCTTCCGCTGTAATGCTGTTCCTGATAGTCGTTCTGGCTGGAATCGGCGAGGCTGAAACAGTTCTTATTGCAATATTTCTCTCCATAATCACTCTTGGAGCTGTTGTATATTTCAGCATCTGCATGAGAATTCTTCAAAAAGGCGGAAGAGAGCTGGCTGCGGGGAATGAGGATTTCAGGATTGATACCGGGAAAATGGTGTTGGATTTCAGGGAGCACGGAGAAAACCTCAACAGCATAGGTAAAGGGATGAAGATAGCCGTAGACCAGAGAATGAAAAGCGAGAGACTGAAAACAGAACTTATTACCAACGTGTCCCATGATTTGAAAACTCCTCTGACATCAATAATAAACTACGTGGATCTTCTCGGGAGAGAAGAACTGGAGGAACCGGCTGCGGAATACGTGGAGGTGCTGTCAAGGCAGGCTTTAAGACTGAAGAAGCTTACGGAGGATGTGGTTGAGGCTTCCAAGGCTTCCACAGGCAATATTACAGTAAATTTGACAAATACCGACGCATTTGAGATAATCAGTCAGGCGGCGGGTGAATACAGGGAAAAGCTTGAAAGCAGCAGTCTTGAGCTTATTATCAAAAACGAAACCGCCAGAGAAAGCATATTTATTAACGCAGACGGCAGACTTCTGTGGAGAGCCATAGACAACCTTATGGGAAATGCCTGCAAATATTCACAGCCGGGAACCCGTGTATATGTGAATATCAGGGAAGAAGACGGTGAAGCGGTCGTTCAGTTAAAGAATATTTCCAGAGAGGAACTGAATATCAGCGCAGACGAGCTTATGGAGAGATTTGTAAGGGGGGATTCTTCAAGAAGCTCCGAAGGCAGCGGCCTGGGACTGAATATAGCGAAAAGTCTTGTGGAAATTCAGGGAGGAAAGCTTTCGGTCAGCATAGACGGAGATTTGTTTAAGGCTGAAATACGATTTAAACTAAATTAATCAAAAATGAGGACGCGGAGATTATGGGAAGCAGGGTTAACAGCAGTTTACAAAGCAGAAAGGGCAGTATGCCGGGAGGAAATGTCAGGAGAACCGGGCAGACCGGAAGAACGGACAGAAGAAAAAAAGGAAAGACCGGAATGAGCAAGTTTGAGGTGTATTTTACTCTGGCATTTCTGCTGTTTATAATAATTGGGGTTACGACCCGGTTCGGCATAGGAGGGGACCGCCTCATAGTGCTGGATCCGGGACACGGAGGAAGCGATCCGGGAGCCATATATGCGGAGGTTAATGAAAAGGATATTAATCTTGCGGTGGCTCAGAAGACCGCTCAGCTTTTGAAAAATGAGGGTTATGAAGTGGTGATGACCAGAGAGGACGATGTGTTTGTGGAACTGGCCGACAGGGCTGCAGCCGCAAACAGGTACAGCGATCCGGTGTTTGTGAGCATTCACTGCAACGCTTCTGAAAATCCCGAGTCCTTCGGCATTGAAACATACAGCGCCCGGGGGTCGAATAAAGGGAGAGCCTTCGGGAAGCTTATTCATAATGAGGTGCTGGAAAGTACAGGCACCGACGACAGAGGAATGCACGAAAGAAATTTTGTGGTTCTCAGGAATACAGCCTGCCCGTCGGTTCTTGTAGAAATCGGTTTTTTAAGCAATGAAGGGGAAAGAAACCGGTTGACGGACAACTCGTATCAGAATAAAATTGCATTGGGTATTGCGCAGGGAATAACAAATTATATAAAATAAGTATAGGCGACCGGAGCGGTCGCCTAAAAATGTGTTTTTTGGAGGAATTATGCAGAAGTCTTTATCGTTATGGAATTTCTTTACTATTGGATTCGGGGCAATAATCGGAACAGGCTGGGTTCTTCTGGTGGGAGACTGGATGATTCTCGGAGGAGGCCCTGCGGCGGCAATAATAGCTTTTGTACTGGGGGCTCTTTTTCTTCTTCCTGCCGGAGCGGTTTTCGGAGAACTGACATCTGCCATACCGGTTTCCGGAGGAATTGTGGAGTATGTTCACCGGAGCATGGGAAGAACTGCGGCATACATTACGGGATGGATGCTGATTCTGGGAAATGCCGCTCTGTGTCCGTGGGAGGCAATAGCCATATCAACCCTGGTTTCCGATATGTTCGGACAGATTATACCGGGAATAAATTCGATAAAGCTGTATACTGTACTGGGAGCGGACGTATATCTGATTCCTACATTGACGGGACTTGCCGCAGCATTGTTTGTTATCAGACTGAATTTCAAAAGTGCGGCATCCGTGGCAAAGCTTCAGGGATTCCTGACAAAGGCTCTGCTCTTCGGAATGTGTCTTGCCATGGTTATTTCATTTGTTAAAGGCTCGCCGTCAAATTTTCTTCCTGTATTTTCTCAGGTGGAGGGTCCCGCTGCAGTATCTACCGGAGCGGGCAGTCTTTTTACGGGAGTGCTTGCCGTTCTGGTAATAACTCCGTTCTTTTATGCGGGATTTGACACCATACCTCAGCAGGCTGAGGAGGCTTCGGAAAATCTTGACTGGAAAAAATTCGGCAGAATAATAGGGCTTTCCCTTCTGGCGTCGGGAGTATTCTACTGCATCTGTATTTACGCCTTCGGCACGATTCTGCCGTGGCAGGAGTTTATAAAAAGTGAGGTTCCGGCTCTGGCCTGCCTCAAAACCATAGGTATGTACTTCTATCTTCCTATGCTTATAGTAGCGACCCTCGGACCTCTGGGCCCGATGAATTCCTTCTATGCCGCAAGTGCGAGAATAATGCTGGCGATGGGAAGAAAAGGACTTATGCCCGAAAGCTTTGCATCTATCGATGAAAAGAGCGGTACGCCGAAAACTGCAAATATAATTCTGGCGGTTCTTACTCTGGCCGGTCCGTTTTTAGGAAAGAACATGCTTCTGCCTCTGACCAGTGTTTCGTCTCTTGCTTTTGTTTTTGCATGCACCATGGTCAGCATAGCATGTCTGAGAATGAGAAGCACCGAGCCGGATTTAGAGAGACCTTACAGAGTACCTTTCGGAAAGGCAGGTATATGGGCTTCTATTCTGTGCGGCGCGGTAATTATAGGGCTTCTGGTGGTTCCGGGGTCGCCGGCTGCCTTGAGCGGAGTGGAATGGGCTGTTGCAGCCGGATGGCTGGCAGCAGGACTTATAATTTATTCGGTATACAAAAGACGCTGCAAATGAAATGTTTGTGACAGAATTCTGCGTTTCATCACAAAATTGTAATAATCAGAATTTAAAATTTATCCAGGGTATATTTTAATCGCAGAAACGGAGAAGAAAAATGATAGAGGGATTGGAAATAATGTTAAGCGAAAGCCGCGAAAGACAGATAATCGATTTTGCTAAACAGTACAGACAGCTTATGATGATTTATGAGAGCGGTATAAAGCAGATAACCACAAAACTGGAAATACTAAACGAGGAGTATAAGGTAAAAGGGGAAAGAACTCCTATTGAGAGTATAAAATCAAGGGTAAAATCTCCTGAAAGCATAGCGGGCAAGCTGGAGCGAAAGGGTCTTGAGGTCAGTATTCCGGCAATTTCGGATAATCTGTATGATGTGGCCGGTGTCAGAGTGATCTGCTCATATATTTCGGACATTTATGCGGTTCGGGACATGCTCCTTGCCCAGGCGGATGTTAAACTTATCAAGGAAAAGGATTACATAAAAAATCCTAAAATAAACGGATACAGAAGTCTTCATCTTGTGGTGGAGATACCGGTATATCTGTCGAGTGTGGTATATCCGGTAAAGGTTGAAATTCAGATAAGAACGATTGCCATGGATTTCTGGGCAAGCCTCGAGCATAATATACGGTATAAGACCATTGAGAATATTCCCGAAGGTGTTGAACAGGAGCTGTACGAATGTGCGGAGACAATTGCTGAGACAGACCGCAAAATGGAGGAAATAGCAGAGAAGATTAGAAAAGTGCTGTAATAATTCTTTGAGGTAACAGAAAAATATATAAAATACGTTCAAATTATATAGCTAAAAATTTATTTAAGCGGTATAATATAAAGCCGTAAAAACATTTGGGATAGGAGAAACTGTTTGCAATGAAAGTTTTTTTACATAAGATGCAGCAGTGGGATGAAAAGCATCCGGTGATATCTACAGTGATAACCGGAATAATAACCGTCATCGTTATTGAGATGTTCAATCAGCGTTCGGTATCCGGCGGATTGATGTATATGTTTAAAAACCCGCTGATGTTTATAGTAAACGCTATGATAGTGATTTCGACACTGTGCATTCCGCTGTTTTTAAAAAAGAGACGGATCTGGACAATGCTTATCAGTTTTCTGTGGATTGTACTGAGCATAGTGAATTTCTGTGTCAGAACTTACAGAACCACACCGTTGAGAGCACTTGACTTCAGGGTTGCAAAATCCGTTATGAATATAGTGAACATGTATTTCGAAACATGGATGATTGCACTCGGGATAGCCGGCGTGGCGGTTATTCTGGGATGCCTTGTATTTGCGTGGATAAAGGCAAGGAAAATAAGACCGAAATACAAAAACTGTTTTGTAGTCATAATTGTCTGCGCTGCATTGTCGTTTCTTTCTGTAGAGACCGCAATAAACACAGAAACTGTGCCTACTCATTTTAACAACCTGACCAATGCTTACGTGGATTACGGATTCGTATACTGCTTCTCGGCAAGTCTGCTGGGAAACGGAATATCGAAGCCTGACACATATTCACGAAACAATGTAAATCTTATAAAAGAAAAGAACATTTCATACGAGGAAAGCAGCAATAAAAGACCTAACATTATTTTTGTTCAGCTGGAGTCGTTTTTTGATGTGTCAAATCTGAAGGATTTCACTTATTCCGAAGATCCGACGCCCTGCTTTAACAAGCTTAAGTCTAAGTATCCGGGAGGCAAGCTTACGGTAGCCAGCTTCGGAACCGGCACTGCCAACACTGAATTTGACGTACTGACCGGGATGAATGTGCAGTTTTTCGGAGCGGGAGAATATCCTTATGCTACAATAATGAGGGAGACAACCTGCGAAAGCATCAACTACAGCCTCAAGGAGCTTGGATACTCAACCCATGCAATACACAACCACAGAGGTAACTTCTACGCACGAAACAAGGTTTATCCTAACCTGGGCTTTGATACTTTTACATCTGTGGAATACATGCAGAATGTGGAATACAATGTACTGGGCTGGGCTAAGGATAAGGTGCTGACTCAGCAGATTGTTAATACTCTGGAATCCACCGACGGAAGTGATTTCATATTCACTGTTTCGGTTCAGCCTCACGGAAGATATTCCACAGAGGTTATAGATGACACCCAGACTATTACTCTGGAAGGGGCTGCCGATGAGGGCGAAAAAAACGCCTATGAGTATTATATCAATCAGCTTCATCAGACAGATGAATTTGTGGGTGAACTGGTGGATACTCTTAAGAATTTCAAGGAACCTACGGTGGTTGTATTTTACGGAGACCATCTTCCGAATATAGGCATGGATGATTCGGACCTTGTGGAGGAAGCAACAATTTATGATTCCGAATATGTGATATGGAATAATGCGGGCTACAAGTTCGATAGCAGAGACCTTGCCACATATCAGCTTTCGGCTTATGTGACAAAAAGCCTGGGGTTTGAAAACTGGGGGCTGGCTAACCTTCATTACAATTACGAGTACGATCTTGCAAATCGTGAGTATATGAGAGATCTGAAGATGATTCAGTACGATGTGCTTTACGGCGAATCATATTATTACTATACCGAGGATGAGGTTCCTCAGCCGACGGATATGAGGATGGGAATTTATGATATAGTAATAGAAGACGTGCTCCAGATAGGAGAAGATGTGCATATTATCGGTGATAATTTCACCGAGTCGAGTGCGGTTTCCATCGACGGAGATAAAATGGACACGGTATTTATCTCGCCGACAGAGCTGGTTGTCGAGGATGTTCAGATGGAGGTGGGCGAAACAGCCAGGATATATCAAATGGCTTCGTCAAGATCATGGCTCAGCCGTTCGGAGCTTTACTATTATAAGTTAGGACCTGCATGGCTGGTTAAAATCGCTGAAATGAACGAGGCGGATGCAATCGAAAATTCCAAAGGCAATTCGATAGCAAACCACGATGACGACGAGTAGAATATTAAAAATAAGGGTACACGGAGGTGTACCCTTGACTTATTTAACAATAAATGCCTTAATACCGTATTTATTGATAGGTTTTGTATAATCTGATATAATTTATTACACATACGAGGGAGGTAAAGAGGATGATAAAAGTTGACATTTTTTCGGGATTTCTTGGCGCCGGAAAGACTACGCTTATTAAAAAACTGCTGGGAGGCGCATACGAGGGAGAAAAGGTCGTCCTTATTGAAAACGAATTCGGTGAAATAGGAATTGACGGTGACCTGTTTGGCGGCAGCGATATTTCCGTAACAGAGATTAATTCCGGCTGTATATGCTGCAGTCTTGCGGGAGATTTTACGGCTGCACTGGGAAACATAGTGGAGATGTTTTCTCCTGACAGAATTCTCATAGAGCCGTCCGGTGTGGGAAAACTCAGCGATATTGCATCCGCTGTTCAGTCCTTCGACAGTGATGAGATTGTTATTAACAGTATGGTTACTGTAGTGGATGCAAAAAAATGCAGACTGTATATTAAAAACTTCGGAGAATTTTTTGAAAATCAGATTGAATATGCAAGCGCAGTTATTTTAAGTCATACCGAAGGTCTGGCGGAGAAAAAGCTTTCGGAATGTCTGAATATTATAAAAGGAATAAACGAGGATGCCGTGGTTGTTACAACTCCGTGGGACAGACTCACACCTTCACAGATTCTGGAAGCTGTGGAATGCAGGGATACTCTTGAAAAGCAGCTTGAGGAGCTTATTCACGAAGAGCACCATCACGATCATGACCATGAGCATCATCATGATGAACACGGATGCTGCTGCGGTCACGACCATGACCACGATGCCGATGAAATATTTGACAGCTGGGGTACAGAAACCGCCGCAAAATATACTGTCGAAGAAATCCTGGAAATACTCGAGAAGCTTGAAGATGAGAAAACCTTCGGAATGGTTATCAGAGCAAAGGGTATTGTAGAAGACAAAAACGGTGGCTTCATACACTTCGA
>JAUNCY010000004.1:32159-48331 GCA_030526325.1 Bacillota bacterium | reverse complement strand
GGGAGAACCGGCTGCAGGTGAGGGAGATCCTGCCGTAACAGGAAGAATCTGTGTTATCGGAACTCATATTAACAGAGAAGCGGTTGCCGGCTTATTCGGCAGATAGATTAAGGAGTTGAGCTTATATGGAAATACCTGTATATCTGTTTACGGGCTTTCTCGAATCAGGGAAAACCACTTTTGTTCAGGAGGCTCTTGAGGATGAGTATTTCAATGACGGCGAAAGAGTGCTGGTTCTGATATGCGAAGAGGGTGTTGAAGAGCCGGACGAAGAAAAATTTGCGTCGGACAACGTATATATAGAGTACATTGAAAGCCCGGAGCTGATATCGAAAAGAAGACTTGAATCTCTGACAAAGATGTATTCGGCGGAAAAAATTATCATAGAGTATAACGGGATGTGGAAACTGGAAGAGCTTGTAAACAATACTCCGGACAGCTGGGTTCTATACCAGAATATGATGTTTGCGGACAGTACCACATTTCTGAACTACAACACTAATATGAGGGAACTGGTTGCCGACAAACTCAGGCTTTGCGACGGTGTGGTGTTCAACAGGTTCAGCGACAGCATGGATAAAAATGAATTTCATAAGATTGTCAGGACCTTTAACAGAAGAACCGACATTCTGTATGAATACAAAGACGGAACCGTTGAGCCGGACGATATAGAAGATCCGCTGCCGTATGATATGGATGCACCGGTTATCGAAATAGAAGACGAAGATTACGCCGTATGGTACAGGGACGTAAATGAGGAAACCCCTGATTATGAGAAAAAAACCGTAAAGCTTAAGGGAAGAATTCTCACCGGGGGAGGTCTCCCGAAAGGCTGCTTTATTATAGGACGTCATGTTATGACCTGCTGCGTGGATGATATCGAATTCTGCGGAACCGTATGCAGAGTCGCGGACAAAGAAACGGAAAAATTTATCGGGACTGTCAAAAATGGAGACTGGATAAAAATAGAAGCGGTTGTCACCGAAGAGTGTCATAAGACATATAAAGGTGAGCCGGGACCTGTTCTAAATGTTTTTGAAGCTGAGAGAACGGAAGAGCCCGAAGAAGAAGTGGCTGTATTTTATTAATAAATTTAAAGGGGGCACTGAATGCACGGACTTGACCATTTAATAATAGATCTTACTCTTATTCTGGTGGCGGCGGGAATAGTCACGGTTTTGTTCAGGAAACTCAGACAGCCCGTTGTTCTGGGATATATTGTTGTGGGCATTCTGATAAGCCCGAATTTTAAATATCTGCCTACTCCGGTAAGCATATCGGATATAAACGTATGGGCGACTATAGGAATAGTATTTCTTATGTTTGCTCTCGGACTGGAATTCAGCTTTCATAAAATAGCTAAAGTGGGGGGCAGCGCAGTCATAACCGCAGGAACTGTAATGTCGGCAATGATGCTGACAGGTTTTGCTTTAGGGTCAGCCATGGGATGGTCTGTGATGAACTGCGTATTTCTCGGAGGCATGCTTTCCATGTCTTCAACTATGATAATTCTGAAATCCTATGACGAAATGAACCTGAAGTCCGAAAAATTTGCCCAGGTGGTTCTGGGCTCTCTCGTTATAGAGGATATCGCCGGGATTTTTATGATGATAGTTCTGACAACGATATCCGTGTCCAGCAGCTTTTCAGGCATGGAGCTGGCAAAGGAATTGACGGTTCTGCTTCTGGCTCTTGTTGTAATACTGTCTGTCGGAATTTACATAGTGCCTACACTGCTGAATAAAATAAAGAATCTGATAAATCAGGAAATACTGCTGATTATCTCTCTGGGATTCTGCATGCTTATGGTAATAATCTCAACTGCGGTGGGATTTTCAGAAGCATTGGGAGCATTTCTGGCAGGCTCTATACTGGCCGGAACATCTTTTGCCGAGAGGATTGAAGAACTGGTCCAGCCGATCAAAGACCTTTTCGGTGCAATCTTTTTCGTATCGGTGGGAATGATGATAAATCCGCCGCTTCTGATTGAATACATTGTTCCAATAATAATAATTACTGTCGTTACGATTGTAGGACAGATGATATTTTCCATGTCAGGGGCTTTTCTGTCGGGTCAGACAGTGAGCGATTCTGTCAGAGTGGGTTTCTCCATGGTTCAGGTCGGCGAGTTTTCTTTCATTCTGGCGGCGCTGGGAAGTTCGCTCGGGGTAATGGACGATTTCCTTTATCAGATAATTGTATTTGTTTCTGTATTCACCATTTTCTTCACTCCGGTATTCATTAAGAAGGGAGCCGCTGCGGCGGTGAAGATTAATTCCGTGATTCCGGAAAAATGGCTGAATCTTCTTAATTCATATACCGAAGAAAAAGGAAAAAATTCAATAATAGACAGCGACTGGAAGACTTATCTGAAGCTGTATCTGATAAAAAACATTGTATGCATCGCACTTATTTTTGTGATATACATGACGGGAGTAAATTATGTCCTGCCTAACATACTGAAGTACGTTAATGACGGAGCTGCTGTCAGGGGAATAACCGCAGTGGCGGTAATTGCCGCTATGTCGCCGTTTATAAACATAATCTGCAGAAAGAAGAGCGTAATATACAACAAGCTGTGGATGAAGAATTTCATAAACAAGGTTCCGCTGATTATTTCACGGGCTATGAGTGTATTTGTTTCATCTCTTGCGGTTATGGGCGTAATAAGGGGAGTTGTGATAGCGCTCCCTATATGGCTGGAATTCATCTTTGCTGTGGTTCTGGTTGTTTTCTTCGCAAAATCCGACTTTGTGAAGGGAAAAACCCTCAACCTCGAGGTGCGTTTTACAGCTAATTTCAACGACAAGATTCTGAAGATGAAGCGGCGTGAGCGGTTGAGCTCTACCGGACATCATCATATACTGGAGGAAATATACGCAGTGGATTTTCAGGCAAAGAGCAGAGATTCCATGCGCACGGTTAATGATTTTAATGCGGCAAAAGCCTTCGGAATTACTATAGTTCAGATTCAGAGAGCCGGCGGAGAGTACGTAAACGTTATTAAGGCCGGAACGCGAATCCATGAAGGGGATATTATTACCGCAGTCGGCAGCGATTACAGAATCAACGCCTATCTTATGATGCTTGAGCAGAATGATTATGAGATAATAAAGAGCACGGGCGTCGAAACTCTGGCGGAACATATATACACCCAGATTTTCAACGGAGTAGAGCCGGAAAACAGGCTTGTCTGCGTTGAAATACCTGTAACCAAAAAGATGAGTTTCTACAAAAAACCTATCAGAGACAACCGGTTCAGGGAAAAATACAAAGGCTCCATCATCGGAGTCGAAAGAAATCATCTGCCGATACTCAATCCAAGTCCCAGCTTTATTCTTTCGGAGGGAGATATTATATGGGCAATAGGAACTCAGATTATGGTAGATGAAATTATGAGAGTAAAGCTTATTACCGAAGAACATATTTAAGCATAGACAATTGATGTTTATCGGGATATTATACTGTATTGATTTAGGAATACGGGGGTAAAACTGATGATAAAAACACTTGCGGGATGCGTAAGAGAATATAAATTTCCGGCAATTATGTCGCCGGTATTTGTCACACTGGAGGTAATAATGGATGTTCTTATACCTCTGGTAATGGCAAAGCTTATTGATTTCGGAATAGATGCGGGCGATATGAATGCGGTTATGAAATACGGGATGATTCTTGTGTTATGTGCGGTGCTGACGATGACTTTCGGCGTGGCCTCAAGCACGGTGGCATCTGTGGCTTCCGTGGGATTTGCAAAGAATCTGAGAAAGGATATGTTTGACAATGTACAGAGATTTTCCTTCTCAAATATTGATAAATTTTCCGCAGCCAGCATAATTACAAGGCTGACTACAGATGTAAATAATGTTCAGAATGCGTTTATGATGATAATAAGGATAGCTGCCAGATGTCCGCTTATGCTGGTTTTCTCGGTTGTCATGGCGTTAAGTATAAATGTTAAGATTACGATGGTGTTCATCGCGGTTATTCCGGTGCTGACAGTAATTCTGTTCGGGATAATAAAAATAGCGTTTCCGATGTTCGAAAAAGTTTTTAAAACCTATGACAAACTTAACAATGTGGTAAGAGAAAATATCAGAGGCGTAAGAGTCGTCAAGGCTTATGTCAGAGAAGATTATGAAATATCAAAGTTTAAAGTAATATCAGACAAGATATTCAGGGATTTCTCACAGGCGGAAAAGGTTGTGGCTTTCAATGCGCCGGTTATGCAGCTGGCGGTATATACCTGCATGATAGGGGCTTCCTGGCTTGGAGCGAAGCTCATCGTAGGAGGAAGCCTGACGACCGGAGAACTGGTAAGCATAATAACCTATGCTATGCAGATTCTGATGAGCCTTATGATGCTTTCTATGATATTTGTTATGCTCACTCTTGCAAGGGCATCCGCAGAAAGAGATTACGAAATTCTCATTGAGAAGCCAGATATTGCAGACGGTGATAATCCTGTGACCGAAGTAGCAGACGGCTCTATAGAGTTTAGAAATGTGGATTTCAGTTATGCGGGAGATATGGATAAACTCTGCCTTTCAAATGTAAATCTTGAGATAAAATCCGGAGAGGTTGTGGGCATTGTCGGAGGAACGGGAAGCTCAAAGTCAACTCTGGTGCAGCTGATTCCCAGACTGTACGATGTGACCGGAGGAGAGATTCTTGTGGGCGGCGTTAACGTAAAGGATTATGATATGCATGCTCTCAGAAACAGCGTTTCAATGGTTCTTCAGAAAAACGTTCTGTTTTCCGGAACTGTAAACGAAAACATGAGATGGGGAGATCCGGATGCATCCGAAGAGGAGATCATAAAAGCCTGCGAAACAGCTCAGGCCGGCGAATTTATCAGGGAATTTCCTAAAGGATACGAGACCTATATAGACCAGGGAGGAACCAATGTGTCCGGCGGTCAGAGGCAGAGGCTGTGTATAGCCAGAGCCCTGCTTAAAAAGCCTAAGATAATTATAATGGACGATTCCACCAGCGCTGTGGACACTGCAACGGATTCGAAGATAAGAAAGGCGTTCCGGGAGGATCTTCCGGATACCACTAAAATAATAATTGCCCAGAGGATATCCTCGGTAGAGCATGCCGATAAGATTATAGTTCTGGAGGGCGGAATGATAAACGGCATTGGCACCCATGAGGAACTGCTTGAAAGCAACGAAATCTACAGAGAAGCCTATACTTCTCAGATGAAGGGGGGCATGGGTCTTGGAGAATAATAAAGAAAGAAAAAACGGAAATGAAGACCTGAAGGGCCGCCGCCCGGGAGAAATCAAGCCCGGCAAAGGTGTAAAGGTAAAAGGAAGAGGCCCGCGAAACGGTAAAAAGACCATGAAAAGGCTCATGAGCTATCTGGCGGAATACAAGTTCAGGCTGATATCGGTAATGGCGCTGATTCTGATAAGTTCAATCGGAACCGTAGCCAGCTCTGTATTTCTGGGCGTGCTCATAGACGACTACATTCTGCCGCTTACTAAAGTGGAAAACCCGGTATTTACAGGCCTGCTGAAAATACTGTCGGTGATGGCATGCATATATGCGGCGGGAGCCCTGGCAACCCTGCTTTTCAATCGAATAATGGTAGTTGTCGCACAGAGAATTCTGAAAAATGTCAGAGACGACATGTTCTCTCATATGCAGAACCTGTCAATTAAGTATTTCGATACAAACAACTACGGCGATATTATGAGCCGGTATACAAATGATACGGATACCCTGAGACAGATGATTGCTCAGACGATACCCCAGATGTTTTCTTCTGTAATGACGATTACTGTGGTGCTGGGAGCTATGATTTATATCAGCATTCCTATGACGCTGGTAATACTGATTACAGTGCTGGTTATGCTTAGAATAAGCGGCATGATCGGGGAAAAAGCCGGATTCTTCTTCGTGAAACAGCAGAAATCCCTTGGAGAACTGAACGGATATATTGAAGAGATGGTTTCCGGACAGAAGGTCATAAAGGTATTCTGCAGGGAGGAACAGATAATAGAGGATTTTGACAGCCTCAACGAAGAACTCTGCAAAAACGCCACCTCCGCAAACAAGATATCCTTCATGATGATGCCTGTTATGGCAAGCCTGGGAAATCTCCAGTACGTAATTGTTGCTATTGTGGGAGGTCTGCTGGCGATAAGCGGTGCGGTCGGAGGTCTTACTCTCGGCTCGATTGCGGCTTTCCTTCAGCTTACCAAGAACTTCGCAATGCCTGTAAATCAGGTGGCTCAGCAGGTAAACAACATAGCCATGGCTCTTGCGGGAGCGGAAAGAATTTTTGAACTTCTTGACGAACCGGAAGAAAATGACGAAGGCAGGGTGGTTCTCACGGATGCCTGCTATAAAGACGGAGAACTGTGTGAGGCTGACCGCAGAACAGATATGTGGGCCTGGAAAGAAATCCTCGATGACGGTTCTGTCAGGCTTACCGAACTTAAGGGCGATGTGAGATTCTTAGATGTGGATTTCGGCTACGAGGAAGGCAAGGAGGTTCTTCACGGTATAAATCTGTATGCGGAGCCGGGACATAAGATTGCATTCGTAGGAGCTACGGGAGCCGGGAAAACCACAATAACAAATCTGATTAACCGGTTCTACGATATTTCCGAAGGCACTATTCTGTATGACGGAATAGATATTAAAAACATTAAAAAATCCGAGCTCAGACGATCTCTGGGAATAGTTCTTCAGGATACCAATCTGTTCACGGGAACGGTAATGGAAAATATACGATACGGACGGCTGAGCGCGTCTGACGAAGAGGTGATAGAGGCTGCCAGACTGGCAAATGCCCATGATTTTATCATGAGACTTCCGGAGGGCTATAATACAGTGCTGGAAGGCGACGGGGCAAATCTTTCACAGGGGCAGAGACAGCTGCTGGCTATCGCGAGGGCTGCGGTAAATGACCCGCCGGTGATGATAATGGATGAAGCCACATCCAGCATTGACACCCGTACCGAAGCCATAGTTCAGAGAGGAATGGACCGCCTGATGAACAACAGAACTGTATTTGTCATAGCGCACAGGCTGTCAACAGTTATGAATGCAGACGTAATAATGGTTCTTGAAGACGGAAGAATAATAGAGAGAGGCAGTCACGAAAAGCTGATAAAAGAGAAGGGAAAATACTATCAGCTTTATACCGGTGCCTTTGAACTTGAGTAAACGAGAGAGGTATTAATCATGGTAAAAACTAATGCAATGAGGCTTCTTGACCAGGCAGGAATAGAATATACAGCTCTGGAATATGAAGTGGACGAATCCGACCTCAGCGGAGTTCATGTGGCGGAAACCTCGGGTCTTGAGGTTGAGCGAGTTTTCAAGACTCTGGTTGCCAGAACAGAGCCGGGAGGCATACATGTTTTCTGCATTCCTTCGGGAGATGAGCTGGATTTGAAAAAAGCAGCGTCACAGACAGGAAACAAGCGTGTTGAAATGATACATATGAAGGAACTGCTCGGTCTTACCGGTTATATCAGGGGAGGCTGCTCTCCTGTGGGGATGAAGAAGAAATATCCCACATTCATCGACGAAACGGCAGTGCTGTTTGATACTATTTATGTCAGCGGCGGACAGCGAGGCGTACAGGTTGAAATAAATCCTGAAACGCTGGCGGATTTTGTAAATGCCGAATTCCGGGATCTGACAAAATAGCATAGATTACAGCTGAATAACAGATAATATGTCCGCAGACAAGGCTTTTCGGAGAAAGCCGGTCTGCGGTTTTAATATTTAATTAAGAAAACAAATTACAGTGTGAAAAAAATAATATAATCTCACGAAATTCAGCCTTGCACAGATAAAAAATTATAAATTAAAAAAAACGACATGATATGTCATACTAATTGTATAAAATAAGAAAAATATAAATAAATACGGTATTTTTATGATACTGTATTGTTTTTCCTCGACAAAGAGGATAAAATACAATTATATTTTTTAAAAATCGTTCAGAAATCAAAAAAACTGTAACAAAATTGCAAGGAGGAGAAGGAAATGAAGAAGCTTTTGACAGTGATTGTTATGGCTTTGTGTATGGTGGTGACAGCTGTTCCGGCAATGGTTTTTGCGGAAGGCACTGCTTCCTGTGACGGAGGAGAAAGCTGCACACATACTGCATCCGTAACAGATGGAGAAACAACTACTCATTACAGCTCTTTAAACGAAGCGGTTAAAGCTGTACCTGAGAATGGAACTGTGACTATGCTGAAAAAAGCAGTATACAGTTCAGATAATGCTGTTGATTTAAAAAACTATCCGAAAAAGACCTTTTATATTGACACCACAGAAAATAAGTTCGGCATAGGGAAAATACTTTCGTATACGACTAAAATAGAAGGTGCGACAGGATACTGGGGTGAAATTCCGTATACGCATCTGCAGACAAAAGAAGGTAATATATATAAATTTTCCCCGGCGTCTGCTGATTATACGGCAGCGGTGTATAAATCGAATGATTCGAGCAGCCTTACATATCCGCCTTGCAGCATACCGGACGGAGGCAATGTATATTATTATACAACTCTTAAAGCGGCCTTTGATGCGGCATCAACTTCAAATTACCATAACGCAATTGTGCTGCTGAAAAATGTGGAAGGTGATGTAACAGTAGAGAAGGGACCTGCAAATAATAAAATGGTCAATCTCATTCTGAACGGTAAAAACTTCACCGGAAAAATAGAGAAAACAAATTATGATATTATAGAGTCAGACGCAGAAAATGAGGGCGTGAAGGCAGACGGTGTAAAAAACTATCTGTTCAGGTATATAAATGCGGATCTGACAGTGGGAAGCGAAACCAGAAAATTATACTCGGAAGGATCATATTACAAAACTATGGAAACCGCTAATGAAGCGGCTGCCGAAGCTGAAGGTCCTGTAAAGATCGTTTTTCGCGCAGCTTCCGTGGGATTTGCAGCCAATGAGATTGAAGTAAATGATAAAATAACATGGGAGATTCCGGAGGGTCAGACAATAAACTTAAACGGCAAAGGCATAATGACCGTAAACGGTAAAGTGATCCTTGAAGGAAACATTGTACTGTCGAGAACCGCAGGTTTCCGGGTAAAAGAAGGCTCGGAAATTGATATTGAAAAAATCAGCGGAGGTTTAGATAAACCCGATTTGAAAATAGTATCAGAAACTTCAGACGGTTATACGACTTACAGCGTTGCATATGTGGGCGCTTCTCCGGCAGTATCGTACAGGAAACCGGGAAGCAGCACATGGGTACCTTATCAGGCTTATGCAGATGCCGAATACGCTGCACAGACTGAACCGGGAGGAACTATAAGACTTGAAAAAGACTGCAGCGCTATTCCGTATATAAATAATTATACACTTGATCTGAACGGATATACGCTTACTGCCGGCATATCTTCCAGCGGAGCGACCTTTGGCCCTTCTGCGGTTATTACAGACAGCAGCAGCTCCGGATCAGGCAAAATTGCCAGAAACAGAAGCTCGGCAGCAGTGCTGACAGCAGGAGCTTCCGGCGGCGATTTAACAATTAAGGCAGGTACTGTTCTGAATACCGGCGGATTCGGAATAGTATTACAGACCGCAGGAGACTGTAAAGCAAGTGTTACTGTTGAAAAGGATGCTTCAATCGAAGCCGGACAGTACGGAATTATTGTTCAGCAGGATTCAAAAACCGGCAATGATTATGCAGATACAGCAGTAAATGTTTATGGTAAAGTCAGCGGAGGTTACGCCGGATTATACATTAACGGCAATGTAGTTTATAAAGAAAACGATACTACTGTTTTCAATATCGGAAAAGATGCGGTAATTACCTGTTCTTCTTCTGACAGAGGCGCGGGTATATACGCGGCCGGTTACGGCGAGTGGAAAATAAACGGCGGAGAAATCGGCGGATATTCAGGAGTATATATGAAGTCCGGAGTAATGAATATCTCTGACGGTAAAATTTTCGGAACCGGAATAAAGTCAGGATACGAATACAAAGGAGGCGCTTTTAAATCCACCGGAGATGCTTTTGTTGCTGACAGCTGCGGTTATCCGGGAGGAGCACCGGTTGTTAATATTACAGGCGGTTATTTCTCCGGTTTAAGTGAAGGAACTTCAGCAGTCGGAAGCTATATCGGAAACAACGTTACTGAAAAAAGCAGCATTTCTGTATCCGGAGGATATTTTACAAGCAATCCTTCAGAATTCATTACCGCAGACAGCATGGTGATGCCTTCCGATAAAGTAGGAGAAAAAGTTGAGAACACGGTAGCCGTGAAGCCGGCATCAGGAGAGCCTTCTGTCAACAGCGATGCTATAGCAGATCTTACAGAGGAAACAAAGACTCAGGTGGAAAATGCTGCATCGGACATAGCTGTTTCCGGACTTGAGGCATATGCGAATAAAGAAACCGCAAACGTGACTCAGACCCAGGCGGATGCGGCAAAGCAGCAGCTGATAGATGATGTGAACGGCAACGGTGAAAATTACAGCGATACCGTAAAAGAAGCGGTTAAAAACAATAGTATATACATTTATTCACAGACTTATCTGGAGGTAACTCCTAAAGAATACAGCGCAGAGGATACATCGGCTGTATTTACTGTTGATATTACTCCTATGGTAAGACTTATTGCTTCAACAGCAGAAACTCAGGAGGATATTAAACTGGAAAACATATCTGAAGAAGCGGAGAAAAACGCAATAGTGCTTGCGGATTCAGAGGATACAATCAATGTAAAATCCACGGTTACGGTAACAATCCCGCTTCCGGCAGGATTTGCAAGTGCAGGGGATACTGTGTACGTAAAACATATTAAATCGAACAGCGAAGTATATATTTATAAATGTACCGTAAAAGGAACGGAATCTAACGGTATATATGTAGAATTTGTGAATACCAACGGATTTTCCGAATTCTCTGTTGTGAAATCGGCAGATACTGCTGCAAGCATAACCCGAGGCGGAAGTACAATGTACTTCGCATCACTTCAGGATGCTGTAGACAAAGTGCAGAACGGAGAAACGATAGTGATTGAAGCCGACGGAGTAACCGGAACAGCTGTAGTGGAAAGAGAACTGTCTTTCATTCTTGATACAAACGGAAAAGAAGGCTTTGAGGGAAATATCACTGCGGGCAAAGATATCACAATGACAAAGAGCGAGGCTGACGGCACAAAAACTACTTATGAATTTGACTGCAGCAAACCTTCGGGAGGCGGAGGAGGAGCTGTAATTCCGCCTGAAGAACCGGTAACAGATGAAAATCCGTTCACAGACGTAAAAGCTGACGATTATTTCTATGATTCGGTAATCTGGGCGGTTAAAAACGGAGTAACCGAAGGCATAGAGGAAACCCTTTTCGGAACAGGAACCACCTGCACGAGAGCACAGGCAGTCACCTTCCTTTGGAGGGCGGCAGGTTCTCCGGATCAGAGCGGAGCAGAAATCCCGTTTGAAGATGTATCTGCGGAGGATTACTTCAGCGATGCGGTGATATGGGCAGTGAAAAACGGAATAACAGAAGGAACCTCGGAAACAACCTTCAGTCCGAACGCTGAGTGCACGAGAGCACATATAGTTACTTTCCTGTGGAGATCAGAGAAATCTCCGGAATCATCGGCACTGAATCCGTTTACAGATGTAAAAGACGGAGAATACTACAGAACAGCTGTACTGTGGGCAGTTGAGAACGGAATAACCAAAGGAACCACGGAAACAGCTTTCAGCCCTGAAGGGGACTGCACAAGAGAGCAGATTGTAACATTTATATACAGAAGCTGCGCGAATAACAGTTTTCTGAGGAAATAGGGCTGATAAAGCAGAACTGCGGCGGCGGAAGAACCCGATTCTTCCGCCGCTTTTGGTTTGCGCGCAATTGGCGCGCTCTAGCGGGTGATTTTGCTGAAATAATTGCATTAATATTCTCTTTACACGAAAGGATATATGTTTGAGACAATATTTACACCATATTTTTTCACCGAATGTTAAAATTTAATATGTAGAGAAAAGAGAAAATTAAAGGCGGTGACATAATGAATACTATGCAGGTTATTTCAGTAATTATTTTTGCAGCAGCTATGATATTGATTATGACGGAGAGGGTACATAGAATGACTGCAGCTTTGGCAGGGGGCGTTATGATGATTCTTTGCGGAATTATGACAGTACCTTCGAGCGTAAAATATATTGATGCGGAAACCATATGCATACTTGTGGGTATGATGCTGTTTGTGTCCGTTGTCAAAAAATCAGGTCTGTTCGAGTATATAGCAATTAAATCGGCAAAAGCTGTAAAGGGCAGACCCTGGGCTATAATGGCCGCATTCATTCTGATTACGGCATTTTTATCGGCATTTCTGGATAATGTAACCACGGTGCTGCTCATAGGCCCTATGACCTTCGCCATAACTAAGGCCATTGGACTGAACCCGGTACCTTTTATTATGACTCAGATAATGGCTTCAAATATAGGCGGAACAGCCACCCTGATAGGCGACCCTCCAAATATTATGATAGGAAGCGCCGCAGAACTGAGCTTTATGGACTTTGTATTTAATGTGGGCCCGGCAGTTCTGATCGTTCTCATAGCCACAACCGTAGTATTCTATGCACTTTACGGAAAAAAAGAAAAGGTCAATCAGAAAAAACTGGAAAATCTGATGAGAATGGATGAAAATATGGAAATCCGTGATAAGACTCTGATGATAAAAAGCGTGATAATGATAGTACTGATGATTTTTTCATTCATATTTCAGGATATTCTCGGTCTGGAATCCGCAGTTATTGCCCTGGGCGCCGCGGTAATTATGATGATTATCGGAAAGCAGGATATTGACAGCATTGTCGAGGGGGTTGAATGGACATCTATAGTGTTCTTCATAGGTCTGTTTGTTGTAGTTGGAGGTCTGCAGGAAAGCGGAGTGATAGATCTGATGGCAGGCTTTATAATTGATGCTACCCACGGAAAAATGCTTATGGCAATAATTGTGATTTTATGGGTATCGGCACTGCTTTCTGCATTTCTGGATAATATTCCTTTTGTAGCAACTATGATTCCTCTGATAATGTCTATGGAAAGTGCGGGAATAGATGTAATGCCGTTGTGGTGGGCGCTTTCGCTGGGAGCCTGTCTCGGGGGCAACGGAACTCTGATAGGAGCCTCTGCCAATGTTGTGCTGTCCGGGATAAGCGCAAGAGAAGGACATCCGATAAGTTTCAGACAGTACATGAAGGTGGGGTTTCCGGTTATGATAATAGGCATCTGCATCTGCACCGTATATCTGGTATTAAGATTCGGATGATAAAGAGAACTCTGTCTTTTGTACAGGTTAAAATGAAATATTGAAAACTGAAACAACAAGACCTGAAATCAATGCTGCGGCAAATAATATGCCGGTGATTTTCAGGTTTTCTTTTATGCTCCGGTTTACCTTGAAAAGTATCGCAAGTCCCACTCCGGAATTTACGGCAAGACCGGAAATCATAGGACCGGCCGGCATTATTCCCTCGAGATAGAGCTGGGTAATAATCACTGAAGAAGCGCAGTTCGGAACCAGGCCTATAAGTGAGGCAGTCAGTTCTCCTATAACAGGGATTCCGAAAAAACCGTTGTTCAGAGCGTCTATACCCGCTGCGCTGATAAGCAGAGAGCATATAAATGTGACTATGAAGATAAAAACGCTTATGTTAAGCGTATGTCTGAAGGCTGAGGTGAAAATATTTCCGCCCTCACAGTTGCAGCCTTGTTTTTCGCACATTTCATGTATTTCGTCATGATGATCGTGACTGAGGGGCTTCCTGAAAATGAAGTCTATTGCGAATCCGAATACGACAGCTGCCGCCAGTTTGAAGGCCAGAATGCCTGCCACGGTGGACGCGGGAACGGATGAGGCTATCAGAATCGGGAGCATCTCATCGGATGTGGATATGAAAATTGCCGTCAGCGTGCCGACGGTAATAATTCTTCCTGCATAGAAGTTAGCCGCAGCGCCCGAGATGCCGCACTGGGGAATGATGCCCAGAAGAGCACCCGCAAGAGGACCGGCTTTTCCGTTTTTTTCTATTATTTTTTCGATTTTATCGTTTGTTTTGTGTTCGATATATTCCATAAACAGGTAGGTTACAAATAAAAACGGTACCAGTTTTAAAGTATCGAGCAGTGAGTCGCCAATAAAATGAATCATATTCTTTCCTTTTTATTTATAGATTTTTTGCTGTGCAAAAAGTTAACATATGGGTTATACCATACCTTGACTTCATTGTCAAACAATAGAAGTCGAAAAACACCTGAAAGCATCAAATGAAGTTTACATAAAAAAAGAAAAGTTTCAGATAAAGAAACAAAGCAAAGAAAAATATCGTAATACGAAAATTTTTTTTGAAAATTGTTGACACAGTGGTAAAGAGAGTATAAAATATCCGCAAGAATAGTACAATTTTATATTGTACCGATATCGTAACAGGAATTAAAAGAGAGAGTGTGTTATTTAGAAGTTGCGGTAAATTACAAAGTGAAAGCGGAGAAATATTTCTCCGCTTTTTGCGTGGTATGAATCAAACTCGGGAGTGACGTTAATCCTCTTCCGGTGTCGTCTCTGACGATGCCGCTTTCAGAAACAGAGAATTAGGTCTGTTGATGAAAAGCATGTTGAGATTTTCAAGTATCTGATGGTCAAGGGGCTGAAGTTTTATAACGTTAAGCAGATCCTCGTTTTCCTCCAGAATTTCATTTGAAGCCAGAACCTTCAGTGCAATAGGTCCGAAAAACGGATTGCTGGCTATTCCCGACAGCATTCCTATGGCCCGGGAATTTGCATGAAGAGGATTAAATATGCATACATACATTTTCTCGGTGTTGTTAACCTGGTTTGTCAGGATGAAATGGGTTATGGTATCATAGGTAATCATATCTCCTATAAAAACGTGCTGGGACTTTTCGGGAGTTTCGAAGGAATCTATGCCCTGATACATAATAACCTTTACCGGCGAATTCTTTCCGGATTCCTCCTGAGGAATTTTGCATATCAGGGTCTTTACTATTTTGCCGGTTCTTCCGTCATAGTAGTACATATATATTTTTGACTGATTGAAATAAATATCGCCGGATTCGCTGTTTCCGCAGTTTTCCGACAGGTTGTAATCTATGAGAGTCATGATGTTTACATCAAGGGCTTTGGATATGCTGTAAAGAGTATCCAGATCTATTGCAACGGACCCGTTTTCGTATTTTGATATGGTGGCTTTGCTTTTGTTTATGATTTTGCCGAGCTGTTCTATAGTAAGATTTCTGCTTTTTCGGCATTTTTTTATTCGCGTGCCTACATGAAGCGATATATCAGACATTCAGATACCTCCGACTTAAATAGTATTCATGACATAATTCTACTATTTTAAATAAAAAAATCAAGCGGAGTTTGACGGGTTGAAAAATGGATTACGATGACGAAAATGAAAGATTATTATATATATATATATTTACAAATATTAATAAAAGGGCTATAATAGTTGAGGTTAAATCTGTTTCAGGGCGAGGTGAAATTCCTCACTGGCGGTAATCTGTTTATTCAGCGAGTCCGCGAGCCGAACGGCAGAATCGGTGAGATTCCGATACCAACGGTACAGTCCGGATGAAAGAAACATACATCATACTGTTTTGTATGCGTTTTTGCTCTGGGATAAATTCCGGGGCTTTATTTTTTTCCTGGCAGACTTGATGAAATTACACCGAAGTCCGGAGGGGCTTCAAAGATGAAGGAGGAAATTAAAATGGAGAAAAACAACACGCAGAAAAGCACGGTAAAGCTGGCCAAAATGGGGCTGCTGGTCGCTATTTCGATAGTACTGGTATATTTTATTCATTTCCCGATTTTCCCGGCAGTTGCATTTCTGGAATATGATCCGGCAGATATTTCTATTATTATAGGAACCTTTGCCTTCGGTCCTCTTGCGGGTCTGGCTCTCACTGTTGTCACTGCACTGGTACAGGGACTTACGGTAAGCGCAATGAGCGGAGCTTACGGAATTATTATGCATATCATCGCAACAGGAACCTTTGTTATGGTAGCCGGAAATATCTATAGAGTTAAAAAGACAAAGAAGGGCGCAATAGTGGCTCTCGTTGCGGGAACACTTTCGATGACCTGCATAATGTTCTTTGCAAACCTTATTATAACACCGATGTTTAT
>JAUNCY010000004.1:0-32138 GCA_030526325.1 Bacillota bacterium | reverse complement strand
GCGTTCAACTGCCTGAAAGCCGGAATAAACTCAATAGTTACATTCCTGCTCTACAAGAGAATTTCAGGCTTCTTACACAGATAATAATTGTTGAAGAACATAATAATTTTACAGAATATCAGGGCCGCCGGTTTTATTGCCGGCGGTCTGTTATTTATGTTGCATAAAAGAAAAATTCGGGAGATAATGTAAGGGACTGATTTCATAATATTGAAAAAAGAATTGCATCGGAGACAGAAATGGTTTTATTGAACGCGGAAAAAATAACAAAGAGCTATACGGAAAAGCCTCTTTTGAAGGACATAGATTTCAGTATTCACGAAAATGAAAAGGTGGGACTCATAGGGGTCAACGGAACGGGAAAAAGCACCCTGCTTAAAATTCTGGCAGGGGTGGAGGAAGCAGATTACGGAAACATCACATATGCAAGAAATCTTAAGATGGGATATCTGCCTCAAAGCCCTGATTTTGACCCGGAAAAAACAGTTCTTGAGCAGGCGGCAGTGTATGTTTCGGAGGCGGGCGGCGATGCCGGAGAATACGAATATAAGAGTATGCTGACAAAGCTGGGAATTTATAACTACGATGAGAAAATGGGAAATCTCTCGGGAGGACAGAGAAAGGCAGTCGCAATGGCGGCGCTGTTTGCAAGGGAAACAAATCTTCTGATTATGGACGAGCCTACAAACCATCTGGACAACAGCGTTATTGAATGGCTTGAGGATTATCTGGCGGGATACAGGGGAGCCGTGCTGATGATTACTCATGACAGGTATTTTCTTTGCAGGGTTACCGGAAAGATAGTGGAGATAGACAAAGGAAAGCTGTACAGCTACGAAGGAAACTACGATTATTTTCTTGAAACAAAAGCTGCCAGAGAGGAAATGCTTCTTGCGTCCGAGCGAAAAAGACTTGCTATATATAAGAAAGAACTGGCCTGGATAAGACGGGGCGCCAGAGCAAGAACTACCAAGGCAAAGGGAAGGATAGACCGTTTCCGTGAGCTTGAAAACAGCCGCCTTGAAATCGACAGCAGCAGACTTGAAATGTCGGTTGCGGGCAGCCGGCTGGGAAAAAAGATAATTGAAATCGAAGGCATAACCAAGTCGTACGGGGAAAAGACTCTGATAAAGGATTTCAGCTATAATATTCTGAGAAATGACAGGATAGGAATAATCGGCCCGAACGGCTGCGGAAAAAGCACTCTGCTCAAAATAATAATGGGTATGGAATCTGCCGACGAAGGAGAAGTTCACACAGGTTCAACCGTGAAAACAGGGTATTTCTCCCAGGAAAACGAGGTTCTGGATCCGTCGCAAAGGATAATAAAATTTGCGGAATCCATCTCAGACAGCATAAAGACAAAGGACGGCACCTTCTCCGCATCACAGATGCTGGAGCGGTTCCTGTTCCCGACATATATGCATTCAGTGGAAATAGGCAGACTCTCGGGAGGAGAAAAAAGGCGGCTGTACCTGTTGAGTATTCTTATGACAGCTCCCAATGTGCTGATACTGGACGAGCCCACGAACGACCTTGATATTGACACGCTTACGGTGCTGGAGGATTATCTCGATGATTTCCCGGGCGCAGTAATAATAGTATCCCACGACAGATATTTTCTGGACAGACTTGCCGTAAGAACCTTTGCTTTTGAAGAGGACGGGTATATCGGGCATTATATCGGCGGATACACGGATTATTCTGAAACTGTTAAAAGGAGAAGGCAGGAGGAAAAAGAAGCCGGTCCCGCAAAATCCGGTTCCCCTAAAACAGGCGGTTCATCCGGCGGAGCCGAAAAGGAGAAAAAACTCAGATTTTCATATAAAGAACAGAAGGAATTCGAAACAATAGAAGATGATATTTCCGGTCTGGAGGAAAAAATAGCCGGTTTAGAAGCACTGATGCTCGAAAACTCAAACGATCACGAAAAGCTCAATCTTCTTTACTCAGAAAAGGAAGAAACGGAGAATGAGCTGGAATACAAGATGGAAAGATGGGAATATCTCAGTGAACTCAACGAGAAAATAAACGAAGAAAAGAAAAGAAGCAGACGTTAAAATCTGCTTCTTTTCTTTAAGGAGTTATGCTTGTATGTATTAAAGCTTGGAGATTGTCTCAATTATTTCTTTCGCCGTGCTTTCAGGAGCTGTATTATTTACTTTAAAATCACTCCAGTCGAGGTACAGCTGTTTTCTTTCTTTGTAAAGGGTTTCCACACCTTTGCTTTGAGAAAGGGGGCGCCCGTCGGATTCCAGTTCGCTGAGAGGCCTTTCTATAAGCACTGTAAAGCTGTTCTGTTTCAGCAGTCTTCTGTTTTCCGGAATCGTGACAACTCCGCCTCCGGTGGCGATCACCATGCCGCTTTTCTTTGATATTTCCCTGAGAATCCGGGTTTCCGCAGCTCTGAAGTAAGGAACTCCTTCCTCTGCGATAACCTCGGGGATTGTTCTTCCCAGAGCTTTTTCTATTTCCTCATCAAGGTCCGCAAACTCTCTGCCTGTTATTTCGGAAATTTTACGGCCTACTGTGGTTTTTCCGCTGCCCGGCATACCTATAAGGGCTATGTTCCTTGTCTGAGCCGATATCAGGGCTGCAGTTTTTTCTATTATATCCTCGTCGAGATTTGAGGAGGTGAAAAGATCTCCGGCTTTTTTTGCCTGTGCCACCAGCATGGTCAGACCGTTGTATGCGGGAATTCCCAAATCCTCCGCTTCGAGAAGAAACTCTGTCCTGTGAGGATTGTAAATCAGATCCAGAACGAGACGGCAGCATTTAAAATCTTTTAGATTGACCGGAGCCCTGCCGGTATCAGGATACATACCCACCGGGGTGGTGTTGACAATGGCCTCCGCATCGAAATGCCGGCTGATGTTTTCATAGTTGTCTTCTCCGTTTCGGGAAATTATGACTACAGGAGAAGCTCCGTGGTTTTTAAGGACTGCGACGACAGTTTTTGAAGCGCCGCCGCTTCCCAGAACCAGTACCTTTTTCCCTGATACGGAAAAGCCGCTCTTTTTCAGCATGTATTCAAAACCGAAATAATCGGTGTTGTATCCCGAGAGACTGCCGTCGGATTCACGTATAACCGTATTGACACTGCCGATTTCTTCCGCATTAGGGGCGAGAGTCCCGCAGAACGGTATTACGTCCTGTTTGTAGGGAATGGTAACGTTGAAGCCGCTTAAGCCGGTATTTTTAAGAAAATCAGGCAGGCCGTTCCGGGGGACTTCGTAAAGACGGTAATCATACCCGTACAGCATTTCATGTATCTGAGGGGAAAAGCTGTGACCCAGTTTTTCTCCGATCAGACCATATTTTTTCAATTAAACCACCTCCGAATAGCTGCCCAGATATTTGAAGGTTACTGCCATTCCGCTGATGTCGTCGAAAATATGTATGAACTCCGGAGAGTAAACCGAGCTGTCCAGATCGAAGTAGAACATGAATTCGAAATCGCTGTTCTGTAAAGGACGGCTCTCCAGCTTCTGAAGATTTACGCCAAGAGCGTTGAATCTGGAAAGTACTTTGTAAAGAGAACCCGGTTTATGAGGAAGTATCATCATGATACTTGTCTTGTCTGCGCCCGGATAGATTTCGAGTTTTTTGGAGATGCATATGAATCTGGTGTAGTTGCTGCCCTGATCCTGGATAGATGACTTAAGGCATTTTAGACCGTATAATTCCTCGCATAACGGTGATGCGATTGCGGCAGCATCTGTTCTGCCGGATTCCATGATGAGCTTTGCGGCAGCGGCTGTGTTTGCGCACGGGGTTATTTTCACGCCTTTAAGCTCGGAAAGGAAGCTTTCGCACTGGGATATTGCCTGCTCGTGAGAGAAGATTTCCTTTATTTCGGACATGTCTGCACCCTCAGCGGCCATCAGACAGTGATCGATTTTTATTCTTGTGCTTCTTACGATTTTGAAATCATACTGCATCATAAGGTCGTAGATTTTATTTACGGAACCGGCAGTGCTGTTTTCAAGAGGAAGGATGCCGTACTGACAGAGTCCTTTATCTATTGCGGAGAATACTCCTTCGAAAGAATTGAAATACATAATCTGAGGAGAAGAGAAAATCTTTTCGCAGGCCTGCTGTGAATAAGCCCCTTCAACGCCCTGACAGGCAACAAGAGATCTGCCCGGGAAAAGATTCGGTGTGTTTTCGAGGGCTTCTTTTATTGAATCCTTGGTATGATTCTTTTCGCCTGAAAGTTTTCTCTGATAAGAACGGCTGAGCTCAAAAATCAGGGAATAAAGTGCGTCGGTATATGTATTCATTGAACTGTCTGTCATTTCAGCTATCTGACCCAGTTTTTTTCTCTCTCTTTCGGCATCATATACAGGGATGTCATTTTCCTGTTTGAATTTACCGATTTCGGCAGAGACATTCATTCTTTCTGCAAAAAGCTTAACCAGCTGTTCGTCAATAGTATCGATTTTTTTTCTGTAGTCGCTAATTTCCATAATAAACCTTCCTTATATGCTATTTTATAAATATTTTTTGTATTCAAGATAAGCGTCGTAAACTGCAATGGCTGCTGCCGCTTCAATACACGGTACGGCTCTCGGCACTATGCACGGGTCATGACGACCTTTAATATCAAGGGTTTTTACCTTCATCTCAGAGAGGCTTACACTCTGCTGGGATTTGAATATTGAAGGGGTGGGCTTTATGCCGACTCTGAAAATAAGAGGCATACCGGAGGTTATTCCGCCCAGAATACCGCCGTGGTTGTTTGTTTCGGTAGAGATTATGCCGTTTTCTATTGTGTAGCAGTCGTTGTTTTCGCTGCCCAGCATATCACAGGCATCAAAGCCTGCTCCGAATTCTATTCCCTTAACTGCCGGAACTGCAAAGACGACAGAGGAAATAAGGTTTTCCATACCGTCGAACATGGGATCGCCGAGTCCCACCGGAAGCCCGGTTATTCCGCATTCGATTACACCGCCCACCGAATCGCCTATTCCTTTTGCGTCCAGTATGGCTTCGGACATTTTTTCTCCGGCATCTTTGTCAAGAACCGGGAGGACCATGTTTTTCAGGTCAGCAAAGTCCGCGGGAGTTAGATTTACGCTGTCGAACCTTTCGTCGCTGATTCCCGCCAGTCTTTCGATGTGGGAGCCTATAAAAATCCCTTCTTTTTCAAGAATCTGCAGGCAGATTCCTCCTACGAGGCAGAGGGGAGCGGTGAGCCTTCCTGAAAAGTGACCGCCGCCGGCTTCGTCCTGAAAACCCCGGTATTTTATCTGCGCGGTATAGTCTGCATGACCGGGTCTCGGCATATCTTTAAACAGAGAGTAATCCTTTGACCGGGTGTCTGAATTCTCTATTTCTGCGGCAAAGGGAGCTCCGCACAAAGCTCCGTTTTTTATGCCCGAAAGGATTTTGAAGGAATCCGTTTCTTTTCTTTTTGTACTGTAATCGCTGCTGCCGGGAGCTCTTCTGGACATGAAATCGTGGAGTCTTTCCATGTCCGGTTCAAAGCCGAAGGGGAGTCCGTCAGCCGCCACTCCGATGGCAGGGGAGTGAGACTGCCCGAATATGGTTATTCTGATATTTCTTCCAAAGCATGAACTCATATTCCGACCTCCTTTAATATTCTGTATGAATTACGGCACCCAGCGAAGCGAAATCCTCAAAGAATGCCGGATAGGACTTGTTTACTGCCTGAGCATTTGTAATCCTCACGTCTGAACTGCAGATTACGGATACTATAGAGGCCATCATTGCGATGCGGTGGTCTCCCCATGAATCCGCGGTTCCTCCGGTGATTATTTTCAATCCGTTTATTATAAGCCCGTCTTCTGTTTCCCGAATATCTGCGCCCAGACCGGCCAGAACCTGTGACACGGCTTTCAGGCGATCGCTTTCCTTGAGTCTGAGTCTGCCTGCGTTTCTTATTACAGTATGACCTTCGGCGCCTGCAGCGACCGCCGCTATTGCAGGAACCAGATCCGGTACCTGTGATGCATCGATTTCGGTTCCTTTAAGTCTGCCGGGAATAACCGTTATATTATCTTCGGAAATCTTTATTTCCGCTCCGAATTTTTCCAGGATTGAGCAGATTTCTTTGTCCCCCTGCAGGGAATTCATGCTGAGTCCTGTGCAGGTTATCTCTTTTCCGCTCAATGCTCCGCAGCACAGCCAGAATGCGGAATTCGACCAGTCTCCTTCTGCAGTCAGACTGCCCGGGGTGACGTATTTCTGATTTCCCGGAACCTTAAACGTGTTGTTTTCTTCATATATATTTATACCGAAAGACCTTACCGCAGCCAGTGTTATATCTATATATTTTCTGGATTCCACTGTGCCGGTGATTTCGATGACGCTGTCCCCTTCCAGAAGGGGGAGGGCAAATATCAGGCCGCTGATAAACTGAGAAGAGATATCTCCCGGAATAGAAAATTTTCCGCTCTTTAGTTTTCCGGAAACAGATACTCTTCCGCTGCCTTTTCCCCGGATGCTTATGCCTTTTTCCTCGAGTACCGAGAAAAGGGGTTCCATAGGCCTTTCGGGGAGTCTGCCCTCGGGCAGAAAGGTGCAATCTTCACCCAAAGCGCATACTACAGGAAAAAGGAACCTGTAGGTAGAGCCGCTTTCTCTGCATTTGAGAAGCTTCTCCCCCGGCCTTGCGCCTGAGCCGGGTTTTTCGCCGTCAACATAAAATACACTCTCTTTTCTGTTTATGTCCGCGCACAGAGCACTGAGGCAGTCTGCGGTGGCGTCAATATCCTCTGAGCGGGTTCTGCACTTTATCATGCTTTTTCCCCGGGAAAGGGCTGCGCATATCAGGAGCCTGTGAACGTGAGATTTCGAAGGTATCGATTCTATCGTTCCCGAGGGAAGAGATGGTGAAATAATTCTGTTCATTTATATATTCCTTCCTTATATGGACAGTCCCGCTGCCAGAAATTCTTTAGCTTCCTGAACCGATACTTTTTTTAAAATGCATCTGCCCGGCTCCGAAGGAACTACCAGAGTTATGGTGCCGCCTTTTCTTTTTTTATCGGAGAGCAGAGCTTCGTACAGTTCTTCAACTGAAAAGTCTGTTTTGTCCGGCAGACCGAACGCATGTATCATTTTCAAAAGGTCATCGAGGCAGTCATCGGAACAGAGGTTCATTTTTATCGCCGCCTCAGTCATTATAGTCATTCCTGCAGCAACTGCTTTTCCGTGAGAAATCTTATACCCGCTGCATTTTTCTATGGCATGTCCGAAAGTATGCCCGAAATTGAGAAGCTGTCTAATTCCTTTGTCCTTTTCGTCCTGACCGACTATCTCGCTTTTTATTGATACGCATTTTGCGATAACTTTTTCGATATTTTTCGTACGGGCATCCGGCAGAAGGGGATACAGGCTTTTGTCGTAAATGGCACCGTATTTGATAACTTCAGCCATCCCGTCGGCGAAGATTTCGTCGGACAGGGTGTCAAGAACGGAATAATCGCATATTACCAGGTTCGGCTGATAATACGCACCGGCGAGATTTTTTCCGGAGGGGAGATCCACAGCGGTTTTCCCGCCCACCGACGAATCCACTGCCGAAAGCAGGGTAGTGGGAATCTGCACAAAATGGATTCCTCTCAGATATATGGAAGCTGCAAAGCCTGTTATGTCGCCTACAACTCCGCCTCCTAAAGCGAAAACCGTATCGCTTCCCGTAAGATGGTTTTCAGCAAGAAAATTTACTATTCTGAAAAGCTCTTCGGGATTTTTTGAGGCTTCTCCGTGAGGAATAACAAACTTTACCGTATTGTATCCTGCTGCTTTCAGGGAAGCTTCAAGCCGCGGGGCATAAAGCCCGTCCACTATATCGTCTGTTATTACGGCTGCTGTTCCCCCTTCGGAACTGCCGTCAAGACATCTGTAAGTATCTCCGGCATGCTCCAGAAGCCCCGCACCGATTATCACATCGTATACTCCGCCGGCAGTGCTGACTGTAATCTTTGTCATCAGCCGTCAACCTCCTGTTTTCTCTTTCTTCCTTCATCGAGAAGCTTCTCAAGCTCTTCGTAATTTTCTTTTTTTATGGCATCTCTGTATTTTTCAAGTGATGATATGAAAAATTCAAGCTCATAAAGAATATTGTCTTTGTTGTCCAGGAAAAGGGTTGCCCACATCTCCGGGTTAAGCCATGCTACTCTTGTTAAATCCTTGTAGCTTCCCGCCGATATGCCTTTATGCTTTGAAGCGGAAGGGCTTTTTATAAATGCATTTGATACTATGTGAGCCATCTGGGAGGTAAAGGCTATCAGTCTGTCATGCTCTTCTGCGGTGGTTACCGAGAAGGTTGAGAATCTGCACGGAGCCAGAAGCTTTTTTACCCTGTCCAGAAGCTGGATGTTGTCGTATACCGGAGGAACGATTACCATGCCCGCATCTCTGAAAAGATCCTCAGAGCTGCTTCTGAATCCGGAACGGTGTATGCCTGCCATAGGATGTCCTCCTACGAAGGTAAATCCGTATTCCTTCGCAAGTCTGAAACCTTCTCTGCAGATTTCTCTTTTCGTTCCGCAGCAGTCGATGACTACTGCATCCGGACTTATATATGGAGCATTTTCTCTGAGAAACTCTATGGATTTGTCCGGATAAAGGGCGATGATGATACATTCACAGTCCTTTATATTTTCTTTCGTGAGTTCTTCGTCAACCGCACCGTATATTTTTGCAATTGACAGAGTAGAACTGTCTATATCATATCCGTAAACCGTTCCGTCGGAGTTGGCTTTAAATGCTTTAGCCATGGAGCCTCCTATCAGGCCGAGGCCTGCGATACCTGTAATCATTATTCCATTGCCTCCCTGATTTTCTTAACCTTGCGGGCTACTGAATCAAACTGATCCGGAGTAAGTGACTGTGCTCCGTCGCAGAGAGCTTTTTCAGGATTGTTGTGCACTTCTATCATGAGTCCGTCTGCGCCTGCAGCTGCAGCTGCCATAGCCATAGGCTCTACAAGTCTTGAAATACCTGTTGCGTGGCTCGGGTCAACAACAACCGGAAGGTGTGAAAGCTCGTGAAGCATAGGAACTGCAGATAAATCAAGAGTGTTTCTGGTGTATGTTTCGAAGGTTCTTATGCCTCTTTCACAGAGAATAACGTTTTCATTTCCTCCTGCCATGATGTATTCTGTACTCATGAGAAGCTCTTTAAGGTTGTTTGCGAGACCTCTTTTAATAAGGATGTTCTTCTTTGTTCTGCCCAGTTCTTTGAGAAGGTCAAAATTCTGCATGTTTCTTGCGCCGACCTGAATGATGTCAACCTCTTCGAAAAGCTCAAGATCTTTAATGTTCATGATTTCTGAAATGATAGGCATACCTGTGAGTTTTTTTGCTTCGAGCAGAAGCTCGATACCGTCAGCCTTGAGTCCCTGGAAGTCGTAAGGTGAAGTTCTCGGCTTGAACGCGCCGCCTCTTAAAATTGAAGCGCCTGAAGCTTTTACCCTCTGGGCAATTTCTATAATCTGATCGTGGTTTTCAACAGAGCAGGGGCCTGCGATTATCTGGAAATTTCCGCCGCCGATCTTTATTCCGTTTACATCAATAACAGAGTCCTCTGTGTGGAATTTTCTGTTGGCGTTTTTGAAAGGCTCGCTTATGCGTTTTACCGACTCTATAATTGAAAGACTTTCGAGAAGTCCTATGTCAACCTGAGAAGTATCCCCTATAAGGCCGATGATTGTATGGAAATCTCCGTCTGATACATGGACTTTAAGTCCCATGCTCTCAAACCAGTTTATAAGACTGTCTCTCTGTTGAATTGATGTGTTCTGCTTTAATACTGCTATCATATTGTTCTCCTTTCAGCTGCCGCAGATGCGGCCGATAATAGTTTCCGGTCTGTTTTTTTCATGTGTTCTGTTAATAAAAAAAGCCGTCCAGTGCGATTCTGAACGGCTTTACCAGTTACAATAATTTTATACTCTCCGGGTATTAGATTATTTATAAAGGTTTTGCTGCAGCACGAATCGCTCTTACTTTGTTGAATGTAAAGTAAAAGTAGTAATAGAAATATGTTCTAAAGACTTTTGCGATTCTTTCGACAGATTTCATCTTCGTCCTGCTCCTTCTTTTGATTTCTTAATTCTTTCTTATACCACTAAAAATTACAGCTGTCAATAATAAACTTTCGAAAACTGTGTAGATTTTTTCGAAAAAACGGATTTTATTTGAAAGTTATGGTATTAACCATGGCTTTAGACCTTGGGACCCAGCCGTCGGCAGCCTCCATGCTGAATTCCGCTTCAAAAACAACATATCTGATACCGGCTGCGCTGCCTGAATAGTCTATGAAATAATATTCATGAACAGAGTCGTTTTCTGATACGGAAAAATAACAGCAGTCGTATCCGTTAACCGAAACCTCCTCGATATCGGAAATCTGAATAATATCGTCATCTCTGCTTTCGGCCTTTAAAGAATATCCGGCAGCTGTTTTATAATCTCCGGTTTTAGCTGCTGTCACTTCAATATCAATATCCGGCGCTCCCGAAGATTCAAATTTTATGATTTCATCGTCCCCAGGCTCAGGTTTATCTGCAGCAAGACTTTTATCATCGTAAGCGATGCTGAGAATATCGCTGTTATAAACGGCATATTCCTCCGTTACTGTTTCTCCTTCCACGGAAAATTCAACGGTTTGTCTGCTCTGAACCGCAGAACCGTCTCCGGTCTGTGCCCCGCCGTTTAACTGATCTGTGCTGCCGCTCTGTTCTCCGCCGTCAGGAATCTTATCCTGCACAGGCCCGCTGCCGCAGGCGGAGAGAGCAGATGCCGCAATAACAATAATCATAACCGCTGACAGTAATTTGAATTTTTTCCCCATAATTTTTTACCTCCTTTTGCTTTTGCCTGTGAATCCGGTCTCAGCGATGCTTAACAAAAAGACGTGCAACCAGTCTCTCAAATTCGCTGAATACATCATATTCTTCGAATTCCGTGAAAACATCGATAAGAGAATAATAGTACTCTGCGAGAACAGCCGGGTCTTTTTCCGGAAGCTTTTCCCAGAGCCCTTCACGGTAATAGCTGTATTCTTCCGAAAGACACCTGAGCTCGGCTGTCTTTTCCGCCAAAATAAGCATTTTTATTTTAAGCGGAAGTCTTTTCATGGACTCAACCTCGGAAACATCGGCGGACTTAAGTATATTCTTTATTCTGGTCCCGAATTCTGCCTCTATTATATCATAAGTAACGTCTGTTTCGTGCACTGTTTTATTTAAAGCCGCCGCTGCCATCATGTCTCTGTCCTCAGAATCTATCTGCGACATGACTATAACCGTCTCTGCTACTTCTATTATGCGGGGTTTTTTTGAAATTCGGCTGTTTTTTCCCTGATAAGCTTCCGCGGAAAATGCCAGGGCTTTTTCCACAATATTTTCATTATTAATCATAAAAACTCCTTTCAAAATGCGTATAAAAGCAATCATTGTTTATTTTCTCATATTTCTTAATATTATATCCCGATTTCGGGGCGGTGCAATTGATTATGAAAAAAATACATGAATATTCGTTGAATAATGTATGATTTATCGAAAAGAAATAGATTGATTTTATTTGTCAAAGATGATATCATAAAAATCCGTAAAGAAGCGAAAAAAGTGGGAAAATCGTTATTTTTTTATCAAATTTAAGTGAATGGCAGTGAAATCGTTATTTTATTGTCAATTCCTTGAATACAGATTAAATCTCGTTATTTTTTTAACATGCTTCGGGAATGTGTTGGAAGTCAATTTACAGAGAGAGAAAGGAGTTTTTGCTATGAACAATGAAAGCAAATGCAGCTGCGGAGGCGTTATAAGTGATAACGACCCGAGATTTGCCGAACTTAAAGAATACATAAATTCTTTAGAAGGCACAAAGGGTGTTACAATGCCGGTTCTGCAGGAAGCGCAGAGAATTTTCGGATTTCTTCCTATAGAAGTTCAGAAATTCATATCTAAAGAAATCAATGTACCTCTTGCAGAGATTTACGGTGTTTCTACATTCTACAGTCAGTTTAACCTTACACCGAAGGGCAAGCATAAGATTGCGGTATGTCTCGGTACTGCATGCTATGTAAAGGGCGCACAGGCGCTGCTTGACAAACTGGCAGAGGAACTGCAGATTAATGTTGGCGATACCACACCTGACGGATTATTTACTCTTGAAGCAACAAGATGTCTCGGATGCTGCGGTCTGGCTCCGGTTATGATGATCGATGAAGAAGTATACGCTAAACTTGACAATGTAAGTGTTGTTCCTGAAATTTTACAAAAATATTATGAGCAGAGGTTACCCGAATGAGAACGATAAGTGAATTAAAAGAAATAAAGGATGCTTTTACCGCGAAGCGCCAGGACAGTGAAGAAATCAGAGTTATTGTAGGTATGGGAACTTGCGGTATTTCTGCCGGTGCTACTCCTGTTTACGAAGCTCTCAGAGACGGTGTAAAAAGACTCGGTCTGGAGAAGGTTACTGTATGTCCTACCGGTTGTATCGGTATGTGTACATACGAGCCAATCGTAGAAGTTAAGGTTCCGGGCAAGGAAACTGTTACATATATCCATGTCGACCCTAAAAAAGCGGAAAAGATTTTAAAATATCATATCCAGGAAGGCGTTCCTGTATCCGAATACACCATCGGAGGAGACTGCGGAACACTTACTGATTTGGAATTCTATAAAAAACAGCACCGCGTTGCAATAAAGAACTGCGGTATTGTTAACCCTGAAGATATCACAGAATACATATATAAAGACGGTTATTTCGCTCTTGCTAAGGCTCTACTTGAGATGACACCGCAGGACGTAATCGATGAAATCAAAAAATCCGGTCTCAGAGGAAGAGGCGGCGGAGGATTCCCTACAGGACTTAAATGGAGCTTTGCGGCACCAAACGAAGCTGACCAGAAATACATCATCTGTAATGCCGACGAAGGCGACCCGGGTGCATTCATGGACAGATCTGTTCTTGAAGGAGACCCTCACGCAGTACTCGAAGCTATGGCTATCGCAGGATATGCAATCGGCGCAACCAAGGGCTTCATCTATGTAAGAGCAGAATACCCTGTAGCTGTAAAGAGACTTAACATTGCTATTGAACAGGCTAAAGAACTCGGACTTCTGGGCAAAAACCTCATGGGCACAGATTTCGATTTCGATATTGAAATCAGACTCGGCGCAGGCGCATTCGTATGCGGTGAAGAAACTGCTCTTATCGCATCTATCGAAGGCTACAGAGGCATGTCCAGAAATAAACCTCCATTCCCTGCAAACAAAGGATTATGGGGCAAACCGACAGTAATCAACAACGTTGAAACTCTTGCAAACGTTGCACAGATTATCCTGAAAGGTGCTGACTGGTTTACAAGCTTCGGTACAGCAAAATCACCGGGAACAAAAGTATTCGCTCTCGGCGGAAAAATCAACAACACAGGTCTCGTAGAGGTTCCTATGGGAATTACTCTCAGAGAAATCATATATGAAATCGGAAACGGCTGCCCTGGCGGAAAGAAATTCAAGGCAGTACAGATCGGCGGACCTTCAGGCGGATGCATAACAACAGAAAACCTCGATACACCTATCGACTTCGACAACCTGGTTGCAATCGGTTCAATGATGGGTTCGGGCGGAATGATCGTTATGGACGAAGACAACTGTATGGTTGATATCGCAAGATTCTTCCTGGACTTCACAGTTGACGAATCCTGCGGAAAATGTACACCTTGCCGTGAAGGAACAAAGAGAATGCACGAGATTCTCGATAGAATTACAGAAGGAAAAGGAACGGAAGAAGATCTGGATACTCTGAAAGAACTGGCTTCAAATATCAAGCTCACTTCTCTCTGCGGTCTCGGTCAGACGGCTCCAAACCCTGTACTCTCAACATTAAATCACTTTGAGGACGAATATATTGCCCATGTCAGAGACAAGAGCTGTCCGGCAGGCGTATGTAAATCCCTCATTAACTTTAATATTACAGATGACTGCAGAGGATGTACCTTATGTCTCAGAAGCTGTCCTGTACAGGCTATCAGCGGAACTCTTAAGGAAAAACACTCAATCGATCAGGAACTGTGCCTGAAGTGCGGAATCTGTATGAGCGTATGTAAGTTCAACGCTATTATAAAAGAGTAAGGGAGGGTTAGCCATGAATAATGTAAATATGACAATTAACGGAATCGCTGTAAGCGTTCCTGAAGACTACACCGTATTAATGGCAGCCAGAGAAGCAGGCATAGATATCCCTACGCTTTGTTACCTTAAAGATATAAACGAAGTTGCTGCATGCAGAGTGTGTGTGGTAGAAGCTGACGTTAACGGAGTACCTATGAGAAACCTTCCTGCATCCTGCGTACTTAAGGTTCAGGAAGGAATGAACGTAAGAACAAATACACAGAAAGTCAGAAGAGCCGTAAAGATGAATGTTGAGCTCATTCTTGCAAACCACAACAGAGAATGTCTCACATGTAAGAGAAACCAGACCTGCGAGCTTCAGAAGCTCTGCGATGAACTGGGACTCCAGAAAGAAAGATTTGACGGCGAAAAGAGAGAAGCTCATCTTGATGAATTTTCACCTTCTATCGTAAGAGATTCAAGCAAATGTATCCTTTGCGGAAGATGTATAAATACCTGCAGAAAAGTACAGGGTATCGGAGTTCTCGATTTCACAAAGAGAGGCTTCAGAACAGAGGTTGCCCCGGCATTTGAAAAGAGCATGGGCGAATCGGAATGTATCTTCTGCGGTCAGTGCGTACAGTCATGTCCGGTTGCCGCTCTTAGAGAAAAAGACCATATCCAGCAGGTATGGGAAGCAATCGACGATCCTGAAAAAATCGTTGTTGTTCAGGCAGCTCCTTCAGTAAGAGTAGGTCTCGGTGAAGAGTTCGGTCTTCCTATCGGAACACCGGTTACAGGCAAAATGGCTGCAGCTCTCAGAAGACTGGGATTTGACAGAGTATTCGATACAAACTTCAGTGCAGACCTGACAATTATGGAAGAAGGTCATGAGTTTATAGACAGAGTTCTCAACGGAGGAAAGCTTCCTATGATTACAAGCTGTTCACCGGGATGGGTAAGATTCTGCGAACTCAATTATCCTGAATTCATCCCTAATCTGTCCAGCTGCAAATCTCCTCAGCAGATGTTCGGCGCAACGGTTAAGAGTTACTATGCTAAGAAAGCTAAGATTATGCCGAAATCAATCGTAAGCGTATCCATCATGCCTTGCACAGCTAAAAAAGCTGAATGCGAAAGACCTGAAATGGAAGCAAACGGTCTCAGAGACGTTGATTACGTTCTTACAACAAGAGAACTGGCTGCTATGATTAGACAGGCGAGAATCAGATTTGATACGCTTCCTGACGAAGAATTCGACTTATGGATGGGCGAAGGAACAGGTGCCGGAGTTATCTTCGGAGCTACAGGCGGCGTAATGGAAGCTGCTCTCAGAACCGTTGCCGACGTATTATGGGATAAAGATCTGGATGCTATTGAATATCATGAAATAAGAGGTCTTGAAGGTGTTAAGTTTGCTACAGTTCAGATTCCTATAAAAGACGAGCTTACAGATGTTAAGGTTGCGGTTGCTCACGGAACAGCAAACGCTGCAAAGGTTCTTGATGCTGTAAAAGCAGGAGAACTTGACGTTCACTTCATCGAAGTAATGGCTTGTCCGGGAGGCTGTGTACACGGCGGCGGTCAGCCTTATGTATCAGCTAAAACAAGACTTGACGTAAATCCGAGAGTAAACAGAGCTAACGGACTTTATGATGAAGATCTCAGACTTCCGGAAAGAAAGTCTCATAAGAATTCTGAAATAATCGCTCTCTACGACGAATATCTCGGAAAACCGAACGGACATCTGGCACACAAGCTGCTGCATACTCACTATGAGCCAAAAGAAGCCTATAAAAAATAGCCATATATGAATTGAATAATAATTCTGATTAAGGAACGGCATTATGCCGTTCCTTAATCATTTTCAGGATAAATTCCCGGATTTTAATATTTTTCGGCTTATTTGAATAAACTGAATATAATCAATATTTAAATTCTGGAGGTTGTTTTATGAAGAAAAAACTGCCGTACATTGTCAGTATCGGTATAACCCTTGCGGTGGGCGGGATTTCCGCGCTGTTAATTAAAGACTCCTTTGAAGTATATTCGGCTCTTGAAAAGCCTGCGGCAGCTCCGCCGGGGGCGGTTTTTCCGATAGTCTGGAGTATTCTTTATATTCTGATGGCCATATCTGCTGCGATGATATATACATCAGACTGCAGCAGCAGGACCGCTCTTATAGAACTGTACTTTATCCAGTTAATCGTGAATTTTATATGGCCGATAATTTTTTTCGAGTGGCAGCTGTTTTTACCGGCCTTTATCTGGCTGATTCTGCTCTGGGTTCTGGTATTGATAATGACGGTTCTTTTTTACATGTGCAGGAAAACAGCGGGATATCTGCTTGTACCTTATCTGATATGGATTACCTTTGCCGGTTATCTGAACTTTTCGATATATTTGATGAACTGACGGTGCAGACAGAAAACTTGTCGAAAAATTAACTGGAGTTTGTCAAATCAGTCCAATTAAAGAAAAAAACTGATAAAAATAAAGAAATTTTCTTCTGATTTTTTAAAATCTTCAAAAAATTACTGCAAAAAAACTGTCGAATTGTGTATAATCAGATGGGCAAACAGAATGCCAAATAAAAGTTTTTGAGCGGAGACCGGAATCTCCGCTCGCTAAAGAGGAAGAAAATGAAAGAGAATAAGAGAAAGTGGGGAGACCGCAGCGACGGAGTCTGGATAAAAGACCTGGACGGGCTGCATCTCATTATGCCGCATCTCATGCCGAAGCGTACAGAAGCTGAGGTGTATCTTCAGGAGAAAATGGATGTTACCAGGCTGCTGAAATACGTAAATGAGAAGAATGCGGAGGGCAGGGGCTATAAGATGACCCCTTTTCATGTTGTAGTTGCCGCTGTGGCAAAAACTATATATTTCAGACCATATCTGAATCGTTTTATTGCCGGAAAAAGAATTTATCAGAGAGATGAAATCACACTGTCGTTTGTAGTGAAGCGTACATTTGAAGACCATTCGGATGAGATACTCTATGTAATGAAGGCTCGTCCCGAGACAACAATTTTTGATGTGAGCAGTAAGATTTCAGGGGATTCTGCAAGGCTCAGAAAAGAACCTTCTACGGATGTAAATGATATTATGAATTTTGTGGGAAAAATGCCCAGGTTTTTGACCAGACTTTTCTTTGTATTGGTCAGATTTCTGGATTTCCACGGATGGATGCCTAAGGTGATAACCTCCGGCGATCCGAATTATACTACGGTAATGCTTTCAAACCTGGGAAGCATCAAATGCGATGCGCCTTACCATCACCTCAATAATTACGGAACGAATTCAATTATGATTACTGTGGGTGAAATACATAAGGAGCCGGTTGTAAATGAAGACGGAGAACTTGAAATAAGAGATGTCGTAAATCTGGGCTGCACTGCCGACGAGAGAATTGCGGACGGTTTTTATTTTGCAAGATCAATAAAATTTATCAAATACCTGTTAGCAAATCCTGAGATTCTGGAGAGCTCAATGGATACGGAGGTTGACTATGAATTCTAACACACCGAAGGCGCCCTGGCTGTCTTCATATAAAAATGTACCGGAGCATCTGGATTATCCGGATATATCAATGTTCGAACTGATTGAAAGAAATGCGGTTCAGGGATGTTATCTGCATGAAAAAGCCTATGATTTTATGGGCAGACATATAACATATCTGGAGTTTATCGAGGATGTAAACACCTGTGCCAAGGCTCTTAAAGCCATAGGCATTAAGAAAGATGATGTTGTGACAATATGCATGCCTAATACCCCTCAGGCTGTGACCATGTTCTATGCTCTGAATATGGTGGGGGCTGTATCCAATATGGTTCATCCTCTTTCCGCAGAGGGGGAGATAGAGAATTACATAAACGGGTCAGACAGCGTTGCGGCGATAACTATGGATATGTTCTACAGCAAATTTGAGGCGATAAGCGAAAGAACACCTAAACTCAAAACAGTTATCTGTGCGTCAATAAAAGAAGCCCTTCCAAGTGTAAAAAAACAGGTGTTTAAAATAACAAAAGGAAGAAAAATAGCCAAGATTCCAAAGAAAGCCGGTGTTATAAGATATACCGACTTTATGGCAAAGGGCAGAGAATATAAGGGCGAGTACCGATACAACAAAAAAGGCGATGAAGTTGCATCCATTCTTTACAGCGGAGGAACAAGCGGAACTACGAAGGGAATTCTTCTGACAAACATGAATTTCAATGCTCTGGCTATGCAGACGGCAGCTGCGGGAGACTGCATAATTCCGGGACACATTATGCTGTCCATTATGCCTATATTCCACGGATTCGGTCTGGGGGTTACAATCCATACAGGACTGGCAAACGGCTGCACCTGTGTTCTTGTGCCTCAGTTCAGTGTGGATACATACGCAGATATTCTAAAAAAATACAGACCGAACTATATTGCAGGGGTTCCGACTCTGTTTGAGGCTCTGTTAAGAAGTAAGAAAATGAAGGACCTGGATTTGTCCTGTCTCGAAGGTGTGTTCTCAGGAGGAGATTCACTGTCTTCGGAGCTTAAAAAGAAGGTTGACACCTTCCTGAAAGAGCACAATGCTTCGGTGCAGATAAGAGAAGGCTACGGAACTACCGAGTGCGTTACTGCAAGCTGTCTTACCCCTAAGAGCTTTTACAAGGAAGGCAGCATAGGAATTCCTTTCCCGGATACATACTACAAAATTGTTGAGCCGGGAACCTGCACGGAGTTGCCTTACGGTCAGGACGGCGAAATCTGCATAAGCGGCCCGACTGTTATGAAGGGATATATGAACAACCCGGAGGAAACTGCGGATACTCTTAAAACCCATGAGGACGGAAGAGTATGGGTGCATACCGGAGATCTGGGAATGATGGATGAAGAAGGCTTCGTTTATTACAAACAGAGAATAAAGAGAATGATAATTTCATCGGGATATTCTATCTATCCATCTCAGCTCGAGAATATTATAGACAACCATCCTATGGTGCTTATGTCAACCTGCATCGGTGTTCCCGATCCTTATAAGATTCAAAAGGTTAAAGCTTTTATCGTTCTTAAGCCCGGCGTAAAGGAAACAGCCAAGGTCAGAGCGGACATTAAGAAGCACTGCGAGAAGAACATTGCCAGATATGCAATGCCTTATGAATTCGAATACAGGGATTCACTGCCTCAGACCCTGGTGGGGAAAGTAGCATACACAGTATTGGAAAAAGAGGAACTGGAGAAGATATCAAAGGAAAAAGCCAATAAAACACCGGCAAAACAGGAAAATTAGATTTATTTCTCTTTGACATGACGTGTCTGTATGTATAGAATAAGGAAAGGCTTTCAGACAGGCTGTAATTTATGAAGGGGTGTAAAGGGTATGTCCAGACCAAGAAAATGGAGAAAGATTTGTGTGCTTCCGGAAAACGATAAATTCGGTCCTCTGGAGATTCATGAAAACGAGGAGTATGTGAATATGTCAGTTGATGAGTATGAAACAATACGCCTTATCGACTTGGAGGGCTATACCCAGGAGGAATGTGCATTAAAGATGAATGTGGCAAGAACCACAATTCAGGGGATTTACAATACTGCGAGGTACAAACTGGCGGATGTACTGGTTCACGGCAAGAATCTGGTAATATGCGGCGGAAATATTGAACTGTGCGACGGTACCAGAAAAGAGTGCAGCGGGGGAAAATGCTGCAGGCTTAAGATGGAGAACCGGGGCATGAAGTAGATAATATATTTTTTCTCGAAAAAATACTAAGAGATTAAACAGGAGAGCTGATGTGCTCAAAGGCGGTCAGAACTCCTGTTCTGTTTTTTGGTGAGATGTTTCAGTCAATATTGTTCATCTGACGGGGGTTTTTATGTTCCGTTTTTTGAGGTAAACATGATATAATGGAAGAAATTTCGGATTATCACGTTCAAAGGAGAAAAATCAGTGAAAAACAGATATATATACGCACTTCTTGTTCTCGGTAATATGTTCTGGGGCTGTTCCTACCCTCTGACCAAGATGGTGGTGGACTATATGCCCAGAGACAGCTTTATTTTCTTCAGATTTCTTATTGCGGCAGTTATTCTGAGAATAATAATTCAGGTGGTGCCGGCAGAGGAAAGACCCTGTCTCTCGGATTTAAAAAAGGATCGTATAGGCAGGCTGGTACCGGCAGCGGTTTCTGGTTTTCTCGGAATTTTTATGTATCAGATTCTGTTCTTTATGTCGCTGGAGAGAACTACCGCAATTAATTCATCCATAATAGGCGCGCTTAATCCGGTCATGACGATAATAATCGGAGTAATTTTTGCCCGTCAGTATATAAACAGGAAGATGGCTCTGGGCGTTCTGATATCCCTTATGGGAGCGGTGCTTACTATCTGCGGAGGCAATCTTAATCTTCTTTCGGGAATGAATCTGAACTCGGGGGACCTGCTTATGCTTGCGGGGACAGGAGTATGGGCGGTATATAATGTATACTGTCAGTGCAGATGCGCGGATTTTAATGCACTGGTGCTGACCTTCTGGAATTTTGTAACTTGTATGATATTTTCCCTGCCTCTGGCTGTTGCTGAGAAGCCATGGGAATGGATTGGGCAGGTGCCGGCGTCTTCATGGATTGCGCTGATCTGTCTGGCCGCATTTGCTTCGGTGGGGGCATACTGTATACAGTTCTTAGCTATCAAGAAAATCGGTTCTGCCAGAACTTCGGTGTTTGTAAATCTGATGCCGTTTTTCTCGATGGGAGCGTCTGTGATTATGATTGGGGAAGAACTTGAACCGGTGAAGCTGCTGACAGCTGTGATAATAGTTGCGGGAGTAATAATTTGTCAGAAATACGGGAGGAAGCCTGATGAGATTGTTCATTGCGATAAACTTTGATGAGGATATTAAGGCGCAAATTGCGGAGGTAAGAGAGGAACTGAGAAACAGTTCTTCATCGGGAAATTTTACGAGAGATGAAAATCTTCATCTGACTCTGGTGTTTTTGGGAGAAGTATCCGGAAGCCGGGTCAGAGAAATTGAAAATATTATGGAAGAAACAGAAGAGGAACCGTTTGAACTGGAATTCGGAAAACTGGGCTGTTTTAAAAGAGATTCCGGAGGTGACCTGTGGTGGCTGGGCTGCGGCAGGAACAACGGTCTGATGAGCCTGCAAAGGCAGCTTTCGGAGAGGCTGCGGGCGTCAGGATTTAAGATAGAGAAACGACAGTACAAACCTCATCTTACTCTCGGAAGAGAGGTTGTGATTGAGGGAGGAGGGAAGGTTTTCGGCAGCAGAAGTCTGGAGCAGAATCCGATAAAGGTTCCGGTGGGTCAGATAAGCCTGATGCATTCTGAGAGAATAAACGGCAAGCTGACTTACACTTCGCTGTATGAAAAACCGCTCTGGTATAAATAGCAGGGGGATTTTATATGGATATTTTAGAAATTGTAATACCGGTATTTAATATTGCGGCACTGATTCTGGCAGCCGCCGCCTGTATAATTGCTGCAGGAAAAAAAGGCTCCGGAAAGTCGGAGCGGGAGACTGATGAAAAAATAAACGAGATTCAGAAAGAGCTTTCAGCCCTCAAGTCCGAATTCAGGACAGAGCAGGAAATGCTCAGGGAAGCTGTGAATCGCAGCGTAAGAGAGTCCGTAGGGACGCTGGGGGAGGTAATAGCCGGAAGTATGAAGAGCGCAGGCGATTACCAGAGGCAGCAGCTGGAGGATATGAATCTCCGGGTAAATGAAAATCTTAATAAGTCAGCTGACTCCCTCAATTCACAGCTGGGCAGGTTTGAGGAACGAATCAAGACATCTTCCCTCGAGACATCTCAGAAGCTGGAAGGAATGAAGGTTACTATGGAAAGCCGGCTGGACAGTGTCAGAAGCGAGGTAGAAGGGAAACTGAGGAATATTCAGGAGGACAATAACAAGCGTCTTGACAGCATGAGACAGGTTGTGGATGAGAAGCTTGAAAAAACCCTTAACGAAAGAATGACGGAATCCTTCAAACTGGTAAACGACAGGCTTGAGCAGGTATATAAGGGTCTGGGCGAAATGCAGACTCTGGCTCAGGGCGTGGGCGACCTGAAAAAGGTTATGAGCAACGTTAAAACCAGGGGAATAATGGGAGAAATTCAGCTGGGAGCAATCCTTGAGGAAATCCTTTCTCCGAATCAGTACGAGAAAAATGTTGTTACAAGAAAAGGCAGCGGAAAATATGTGGAATACGCGGTTAAGCTTCCTTCGGAGGACGGCAGCTTCATATATCTGCCTGTGGATTCGAAATTTCCGGGGGAAACCTATGGTGCTCTTTGCGATGCTTATGAGAACGGAACTCCTGAGCAGATTCACGAAAGAAGAAAGCTGCTGTTTAATACAATAAAGGCTGAGGCAAAAGATATCAGAGACAAATATATAGATCCGCCGAATACTACTGAATTCGCTGTAATGTTTCTGCCTTTTGAAGGACTGTATGCAGAGGCGGTAAATCAGGGACTGGTGGAAATCCTGCAGAGAGATTATCACGTTAATATTGCAGGGCCGAGTACTATGGCGGCTCTTCTGAACAGTCTGCAGATGGGATTCAGAACATTTGCCATACAGAAGCGAAGCGGCGAGGTGTGGCAGGTTCTGGGAGCAGTCAAAACCGAGTTCGAAAAATTCGCAGGTGCCCTGGAAACAGCTCAGAACCGCATAAATCAGGCAAATGATGAGCTGGAAAAGCTGGTGGGAACAAGAACAAGGCAGATGAGAAGAAAGCTCAAGGATGTGACAATGCTGAGCGACAGCGAAGCGGGAGAAGTTCTCGAACTTGAGAAGGGAGAGAACTGAAAGGTATTTTAAGCATTTTGGAATGTGAATAGAAACAACAGAGTAGGCCGGTAAGCAGATTTTGCTGCCGGCCGAACGCTTTTTATATCAGCAGGAAGGTTTGTTCTGCCGGACAGACGGTCAAAATATGTCTTTTTTGTATCACATACAAAAAAGACATATTTTTTTAAGGAAAATGCAGTGAATCTGTTGACAATGAGGTAATATATGGTAGCATATTTTCAGTGATTAAATAAAATTATATATTTGGCAAACCCGGCGAAAGCCGGTGGCGCAAAGCTAAAGGGCCTTACTGTTTTCGGGATGGCAGCCAGCTGCAATTTGACAACTGTTTTGTTTCTGACAGGCTTTGCGTTATATGAGCAAAGCTTTTTTATTTGCCTTGAAATGTAAAGTAAGAACAGGAATGTTTTACTAGAGGAGGATGATATGCATAACATATGAAAAAATGCTGTACAAGAAAGAACTGATGTTCGGTCGGGACACATAAGGATAATATTATGCAGAAAATTTAAACGGGCTGAGAATCTTTTTGAATTTACCACAATATAAAATAAAAAAGAAAGAGGGAAAAATATGAAGTTAAAGAAAATTTGGACATTTTTTCTGACATTAGCAATGATATTTACCATTATACCTTCTGCATTTGCTGAAGATTTGACGGGAACGGGCGAAGAGGATAATCCATATATTATATCTACGTCAGAACAGTTTATGGCCCTTTCAGAAATTCTAAACAGCGGTATGCCGGCTTCAAATGATGCTGCTCCTTCAGAAGTGGCAGAAGCATATCAGATATTTGGAATAGATGAGAACTTTAAAGATGGATTCAGTTCACTTCAGAGCGGTTATTTTAAATTGGCAAATGACATTGATTTAAGTGATGAATCAACATTTTCCGGTGCCGGCTTGTTTAAAGGTACTTTTGACGGTAACGGTAATTCAATCAAATATAGTATAAATGTTACGGATGGTACAGAATCAGGTTCTGTACAAATAGGCCTTTTTAAGGATATCAGCTCTGCAACAATTAAAAATCTGACAATTGCAGAGGGGTCTTCCATTTCAGTTACTTCAAGCGGCAAAGCAATATTATATGTTGGTTCAATTTACGGCGGCAACAACAGCAATAATGAAAGAAACAGCATTATAAATTGTACAAACTATGCAGATATTACAGTGAACCGTGCAGTTGAAGGCGCTTCAAATTATGCAGGTGGTTTTGCAGGATATGCATGGGGTGATTTTGATTATTGCGTCAACTACGGTAATATAGATGTTAATTCTGTTAACTATTGTGGTGTTGCGGGTATAGCAGGCTTTATCAATGCAAAGCAGAACGATAGAACATGCAGCATTACAAATTCTGAAAATCATGGAAATATTAAGGTATACAGAGGTTCTATTGACAGCTCTGTTAAACAGGGCGAAATCCGTATTGCCGGTTTAACAGCATGGTCATATTATGATTTTACAATTGAAAATTGTAAAAACTATGGCTCAATCGAGGCAGAAGGACTGGACTTGACCGCTTTTGCTCCTTTTAGTGCCGGATCAAATCTTGTAAAAAAGGATCTTGCCAACTATGGCAGCATAATATGTAATGACAAACCACTGCCGTTAGCCACATTCGAAGAGAATAAAGATAATAATGTGTTATTTTATATCAAACTTAAAGGTCAGCCCGGCGAAAAGGTTATATATTCAAAAGATCCGGAAAATCCGATTGTTCTTGATGAAAACGGTGAAGGCTGGTTAAACCCTAATATACAGTTTATTGGTTCATCAAACTATAATGGTACATACTATGTTACTTTTGAAAACAGCGGTACATCTTTATATTTGGGTCATGTAAAAGATACAAGCGGTGTTGTTTACGGACTTAAAAATCAAATTGATGCAGATGATGAATTCGACCATGTAGTCAATTTACAAAATCATACATTTAATATAGATTCACTGGAAAAATTGTTATTGCTGCAAAATGCCCTTAGTGCAGACGTGAAAACCGATGACACTGCAAAAAATGCTGTTACAGAATTTGTGGCTGACAGTTATATTTCAAAGAATTATTATTCTATTGAATCACAGCAGTTATTATTAGCGAATTCTAAATTTGTCTTTACAGATGATATTGAAATAAACAACGACAGCGGATTTAAAGGTATAGGTACTGAAAAAGTGCCTTTCCGGGGTTGCATTGATATGGACGGACATACTGTTACATTTAATGATGTAATTGTAAATGCAAACGGCGGCAAGCTGTACTATGGTCTGATTGGAGTTCTGGATAAGAATACATATGGTGCAGCTGCAGGCGTGTTCAACGGTATCATTGACGGTTCTGTTACCGTTAAAAATGCCGGAGCAAATTCTGCAATTGGCACGTATGTAGCTTTTACAAATGCAACATACACACCTTGTGGCGGTAACAATGTAAATAAGGCGAATGTCACTGTAATTACGGATCTGAATGCAAACGGTAATGTATATGTTGGAGGTGTTTTTGGTTATTTCCGTTGTATGGTGACAGGCTGGTGGGAAAATAATGGCGATGTTACCGTTCATGCGGCAGAAAATGCAAAAGCATACGTTGGCGGTATTGCCGGATACGATCCTCACGGAACAAGAGGCAACTACAGAATAAATCGTGGCAATGTTCTGGTAGATTCTAATGTAGCCGGTGCAGCAGCAAACAATGCAGACTGGTATGTAGGGGGTATATCCGGAAATATGGACGGCTACTGTATTGATGACCAGATTATTAACTATGGAAATGTTTCTGCAATTAACAGTCTTCCGGGAAATACACAGCATAAAATTTGTGTCGGAGGCTTTATGGGCTGGACACAGCAGTATGCATATGGCAGCAGAAATTGCTTCTCTACCGGAACAATTACGGCTAAAAATGAAAACAGCAGCTGTAATGCAGATGTTTATGCAGGCGGTGCATACGGATATCATAACTATTTCCTTAACTTAAATGATACATTTGTTGTAGGAAATGTAATTGCCGAAAATGCAAATACAAGCAAAGTAAACAGTGCCGGAGGTTTTGCAGGACGGGCAGGATATTCTGTAGAGGGATATACATTGCAAAGTGTTTATTGGTATAAAGACGATGCAAATATTCTTGATTCTCTGGGTGAAACAAATAATAATAATCCGAATATAAATCCAGGGAATATCGGTATTATTGCACCTGTTACAGATGTAAACATGAACTACACAGACGTAATAAAGCTGATTCAGGGTAATAATTTAATGAGCAATGGTCTAATTAAATGGGAAATCGATGGAGATTGTATTAAAATTGATAACAATGACAATCTTACTGCAGTTGGTGTCGGTGAAAGTTCAGTTAAGGGATATATCAGAAAAGAGATGACATACGGCAATAAAACCTTCACATTTGAGTATCCTATTTTTGATACGACTGTCAGCATTTCAAAGAAAACACTTACAGGTAATGATGTAGCTGTTTACGGCTCTAATGATAAGTATTCTTCCGAAACAGATGCCGATAATGCAATTGAAGATATAGATATTTGCTTTGAAGGCAATAAAACGGTAACAGGCAGGAGTATGCTTGAATACGGCACAGACTATACAATCACAAATGACAAAACAAATCATAAATTCCTTGTTACTTTTACAGGAAATTATACCGGAGAAATTGAAGTCTCTTATGAAGTAGATGAAGAAGTTCCGGAGGTACTGGTTAAGAACTATGTTGATATTTATGATTCTGAGTACCACAGCGCATCAATAACTTCATCTGAGGGAGTTACGATTAAATATGGCGAAAGCTATGACAATGTTACGCTGGAGGAACTGCCTGTATATAAGAATGCAGGAACTCATGAAATCTACTATTCCGCTTCAAAGGGCTCAAAGACAGTAACGGGCAAAGCATTGGTTACAATATATCCTGCTGAATTGGTAATAGCTGCTGATAATAAGTCCGCGTATATAGGCAATGAGATGCCTGAACTTACTTATACTGTTTCAGGTCTTAAAGGTACAGATGAACTGACCACTTTGCCTGAATTAAGTTGTGCGGCTGATATGAATCAGATAGGAGAATACTCAATTATTGTATCCGGCGCAGCCCAAGAAAGTGGAAATTATGATATTCATTATAAAAATGGGGTGTTGAATGTCTCCAAGAAACGACCGAGCAATAGTGGAGGTTCTTCTTCCGAAGATACAACAAAACCTGCTGAAGGAACATTGGAAAGTAAGGATGATACCGCAAGCGCTGCAGCATCCGGCTCAGAGGCAGATAAAGGAGCGGCAGCTGCTGCAAAAGCTGATTTGGCAGTAGATCTTGTAAATACTAAAGGAACCGCCGTATCGGGCAAAGATTTTACAGAGCCTGCAGTTCTGACAATTCCTGTGGATACAAAGAATGTGGATGATGTAAACAATCTGACCATAGCAAAATTCAATCCGGAAACAGGAAAACTGGAAATTGTCGGCGGCTCATATGATGCCGAAGAAAAGGCAGTAAAAGGATATATTACGGAGGAAGGCGATTATTATGCAGTTGAAAAGGACAACCTTACCACCATCACTCTTCAGATTGGCAGCAATGAAGCAGTTGTAAACAACGCGAAGAAGGAGCTGGATTCCGCACCGATCATCTCTCAGGACAGAACTATGGTTCCGGTGAGATTCATTGCGGAGGCTTTCGGAGCAAAGGTTGACTGGGACGGCAGTACAAGAACCGTAACAATTGAACTGGAAGGAAATGTAATGACCATGGTTATAGGTCAGCGGCTGGAAGGCTTCGATGCGGCGCCGGTAATAAGCAATGACAGAACGATGGTTCCTATCAGATACATCTCTGAGAAATTCGGAGCAAACGTAATCTGGGTACCGTCCACATATACTGTTTCAGTTGCTAAATAACGAAGGGCGGCAGCGCAAGGCTGCATAAACCAGCATGTAAAAACTGAATAAAAATGACTAATCTTCGGGGAGGCTGGTTTCCCGGGGATTTTATGTTCCGGAGCAAAATATGTCTTTTTTGCATCACGTGCAAAAAAGACATATTTTTTTAAGGAAAATGCGGTGAATCTGTTGACAATGAGGTAATATATGGTAGCATATTTTCAGTGATTAAATAAAATTATATATTTGGCAAACCCGGCGAAAGCCGGTGGCGCAAAGCTAAAGGGCCTTACTGTTTTCGGGATGGCAGCCAGCTGCAATTTGACAACTTTTTTGTTTCTGACAGGCTTTGCGTTATATGAGCAAAGCTTTTATTTTTAATGTGATTTTTAAGGAAAGGAAGTTTTTGAGAGTATGAAAAAACGAATTACGGCTATATTGCTGGCGATGTGCCTTGTTATGTGGACACTGCCTGCATCTGCCCTGGATGTGGAAGAGGACGGAGGAGCACCGGTTCAAGGCACAAAAGAAAATCCATGGAATGTTTCCGCTTCGGGAGAAGGAAACAACGTAACCGCATATGTGGAGCAAAACAATGAGGATGATGAAAATCCCACATACACCCTTACTGTTACGGGAACCGGAAAAATGAACGGGTATGGACTTTCGGGCGGAAATACCACGGCTCCGTGGGCAGAATACCAGAATACAGTTACGAGAATTGTAATTGAAGAAAATGTAACATCAATTTCTTCAAATTGTTTTTACTGTTTTGCTGTGGAAGAAGCGTTCCTGCCGAGCACATTAACAGAAATTCCGTCGGGCGCATTCTGCGGCAGCAGATTAAAATCCATTGAAATCCCTTCCGGAGTAAAGAAAATAGGTGATTATGCACTGCAATCTACCAATCTGACAGAAGTTGTAATTCCGGACACAGTTGAAAAGCTTGGAGTAAATGCTTTCTTCAACTGTCAGAAACTCACAGAGGTTACTATAGGCAGCGGGGTAAAAACAATAGGACAGTCAGCATTTGAAAGCTGCAAGAGTTTAAAAGAACTGACAATTCCGGGAACAGTAGAGACAATTCCGATGTACATAGTAAAAAACTCGGGCGTTGAAACCGTAATTCTCCAGAGCGGCACTAAAAAACTGGGTCAGGGAGCCTTTGCCTCTGCGCCTAATCTGAAAAACGTCGTTCTTTCAGATACAATTACCGACAAGGGAATGTATACATTTATGGCAAGTCCCATCGAAAGCATAGATATACCGAAGGGGGTTTCTGTGTTGGGAGATGGATTATTCCAGAACTGCACAAAGCTTAAGTCAGTAGTGATTCCGAATTCGGTAACAAAAATTTCGGGAGCTTTTTCTAACTGCAACAGCCTGGAAAGCCTGACTATTCCCGAATCTGTAACAAACTGCCAAAGCTTATCAGCAAGCTGGGGGACTCTTTCCGGGCTTCAAAGCATCACAATCAAAGAAGGAGCATCGGGAATTTCCGAAAACGCCTTTGCGCAGGCAGTAAACCTTGAATATGTAACGATTGTCGACAGCGAAAACAGAGCAATTGATGTCGATATGAATGATTATGACAATACAAAATTAACTATTGCGGATTATACAGATAATTATGAAGGAAACACCTGCACGATTACTTATTCTGACGGAATGAACGGAGAACTGTTTGATACATATGTTTTAAATTGTGTTATCGGACAGACAACACCGAACGTGAAGGTTCCAAAACTTGTAAACTTTGTTTTTCAGGGATGGAAATCGGGCATAGATGATCAGATTTATGAAACTGTAGAGAATGCCGTTCAGGGTGAGAACGATTATACGGCAACATGGATCAGATGCAGTCATGAATACAATGATGTATGCGATGCGACATGTAATTTATGCGGTTATGTGAGAACCGCTCCTCACGATTTTGAGGAAGAAATAACTGTCTATCCGACTTATACCTCTGCGGGAGAAAAGATTTGCACCTGTAAAATCTGCGGATACAGTGAGACCGTTGTAATCCCTAAGAAACGTCGTCCGGCTTCTTCAGAGCCGGTGTTACAGCCGGAGGAAATCCCGGGAACAGGTACTGCAGTTGGAGCCGACACTGCAGCTGCTGCAGCGGAAACAAATAAAGCCGCATCGGATGCTGCTGAATCGGATAAGACTCTGGAGGTTGTGAACAGACAGGGTACCGCTGTATCGGGCAAAGACTTTACAGAGCCTGCAGTTCTGACAATTCCTGTGGATACAAAGAATGTGGATGATGTAAACAATCTGACCATAGCAAAATTCAATCCGGAAACAGGAAAACTGGAAATTGTCGGCGGCTCATATGATGCCGAAGAAAAGGCAGTAAAAGGATATATTACGGAGGAAGGCGATTATTATGCAGTTGAAAAGGACAACCTTACCACCATCACTCTTCAGATTGGCAGCAATGAAGCAGTTGTAAACAACGCGAAGAAGGAGCTGGATTCCGCACCGATCATCTCTCAGGACAGAACTATGGTTCCGGTGAGATTCATTGCGGAGGCTTTCGGAGCAAAGGTTGACTGGGACGGCAGTACAAGAACCGTAACAATTGAACTGGAAGGAAATGTAATGACCATGGTTATAGGTCAGCGGCTGGAAGGCTTCGATGCGGCGCCGGTAATAAGCAATGACAGAACGATGGTTCCTATCAGATACATCTCTGAGAAATTCGGAGCAAACGTAATCTGGGTACCGTCCACATATACTGTTTCAGTTGCTAAATAACGAAGGGCGGCAGCGCAAGGCTGCATAAACCAGCATGTAAAAACTGAATAAAAATGACTAATCCCCGGGGAGGCTGGTTTCCCGGGGATTTAATATAACATGAGAATATTAACGGTTACAGCCGTTATATTTTTTTCGGGCAGGATACAGGGTGGACAAAAAGAGTTGGTAAAAACGGCTGAAAGTATTGAAATTTCAATACAAATCAGGGTTATATCTTATTTGTAATAAGTATTTTGAGGAGGATATATGAAACACGTAATTTGTCCCTTTTGCAAGGGCACCTGTATTAAGTATGATGCGTTTATGCCTGAGAAATCCGAGTACCGTCCGCACAGTGTTGCAAATCAAGGGATTCTGTAACGAATACGGCACTGAAAATATGGATATACTATTCCTTACCCGGAGCATCTTTCCCTTATTTATATGGGGATATAAAGGGTAAATCTGTATAAAATGTTGACCATTCCATTATAAATGAATATAATATAAGGGAAAGAGATGGAGGATAAGGGAATGAGAACTTTTAATTATTCATCTGTCAGGAACCAGAAATGGGATTCTGATATTCTCGGGCTTATTGCGGCAATCTATAAAGAGGCCGGAAAGCAGGAGTTTTATCTGAAGCATCGCCCGGATGAATTGGATAAACTGGTTGAAATCGCAAAAATTCAGAGTACAGAGGCATCCAATGCAATTGAAGGGATTGTTACCACCAATACAAGAATCAGACAGCTTGTCGAGGAAAAAACCACTCCAAGGAACAGAGAAGAGCAGGAAATTGCGGGATATCGAGATGTGCTTTCTATTATTCATGAAAGCTATGAAGCTATTCCTCTGTCAAAGAACTATATCCTGCAGCTTCATAAGATTATGTACAGCCATATGAATAACCCTATGGCTGGACAGACTAAAAATGTACAGAATTATATCAGTGCGACTTTCCCTGACGGTCATACCGAAATACTTTTCACTCCCCTTGCCCCGTCGGAGACATCGGAAGCACTGGACAGGATTTGTGAGGAGTACAATAAGGTTATAGGCAATATGGAGTTGGAACCCTTGATTGCTATTCCGATTTTCATCCACGATTTTCTGTGTATTCATCCGTTTAATGATGGCAATGGCAGAATGAGCCGCCTGCTGACAACGCTGCTATTATATCGCAGCGGATTCTATGTCGGAAAATATATCTCCCTGGAGGCAAAAATTGCTAAAAACAAGGATTTGTATTATGACGCACTGAGACGTGCACAGCATGGCTGGCATGAAGGAACCGAGAATGCCGTTCCGTTCATTAAATATCTTCTGGGTACCGTTTTGGCTGCGTATAAAGACTTCGGCGACAGATTTGCCATCGTTGAAGAAAAGCTGCCTGCCGTTGAAATGGTTCGCAAGGCTGCTTTGAATAAAATCGGTCGTTTCACTAAACAGGATATCAGGGAGCAGTGTCCCTCACTGAGCCTTAGTTCTGTTGAGGGTGCGCTGCGGAAAATGGTGGCATCCGGCGAACTTAAGCGTGAAGGAACCGGAAAATCAACCTGCTATATTCGCTTGAAATAGTGTATAA
>JAUNCY010000045.1 GCA_030526325.1 Bacillota bacterium | reverse complement strand
GCCGGGAATTCGAAAGCCGGATAATTATTGATGACGAAGATTCATACTGGAGAGTACATAAATTATATTAAAAACTTGTAAACTTTTTTGCACAATATTGTTGAATTAAAAAAACTATACTGTATAATGTCCATTAGAATAAAAATGGAAGGAGACCTGATGATGGTTGAACAGATTAAAGAATATATGGCTGCAAACTTCCAGATAGATAAAGACAGCATTACACCTGACGCCCATTTATTTGATGATTTGCAGCTTACTTCTCTGGATGTTGTTGATATTGCTATGTACATTGAAGATGAATTCGGTATTGTGCTCGAAGAAGAAGACTTGGCAGAAGTATCAACTGTTCAGTCATTTTTAGATATGCTCGACAGAGACTAATGAATGTTTTTTTAGCAGATGATTAATCATCTGCTTTTTTTTATGGTTATTCGACGGTTTTTATGATAAAATTTAAGGAATAATTGAGAATAGGAAGATGTAGTCTGGAGGAAATTTAATTGAATAATAAACACTATTACATCATGACTTTTGGATGTCAGATGAATGAACACGATTCGGAAATAATGGCAGGAATGCTTGAAAATATGGGATACGCTGAAACAGAAAAAAGGGCGGAAGCTGATGTGATTGTAATAAATACATGCAGTATACGCGATAATGCCGACAAGAGGTTTTTCGGAAGCCTTGGCCAGCTCAAGAGACTTAAGACTGAAAATCCCGACAAAATAGTAGCGGTATGCGGATGCATGATGCAGCAGCAGCATATTATTGATTCTATTAAAATGAAATACAGCTGGGTGGACATAGTTTTCGGAACACACAATATACATTTGCTTCCGGAACTGGTAAATCAGGTAATTAATGAAAGACAGAAGATTATAGACGTATGGGATGAGCATCAGGGAGTTTTTGAAGGTCTGCCTTCAAAGAGAAAATACGATTTTAAAGCATTGGTGAACATTACCTACGGATGCAATAATTTCTGCACATACTGTATTGTGCCTTATACGAGAGGAAGGGAAAGAAGCAGAAAACCAGAGGATATTTTAAGTGAAGTTAAGGAACTGGCGGCTTCGGGAGTGAAAGAGGTAATGCTGCTCGGACAAAATGTAAACTCATACGGAATCGCTGACGGCTTTGACATGGATTTTGCAGACCTTATATATGCAATAAATGATATTGAAGGAATAGAGAGAATAAGATTCATGACATCTCATCCGAAGGATCTTTCAGACAAGCTTATAGGAGCTTATCGTGACTGCGAAAAACTTGCAAATCATATACATCTGCCGGTTCAGTCGGGAAGCAGCAGAATACTAAAGCTTATGAACAGAAAATATACCAGAGAGGATTACCTTGAAATCATAAGGAAACTCAGAGAGGTGACAGGAAATACCATTGCAGTTACGACAGATATTATTGTTGGTTTTCCGGGGGAAACCGAGGAGGATTTTCAGGAGACTCTGTCTCTTCTGGAAGAGGTAAAATATGATTCTGCGTTCACGTTTCTGTATTCTGTAAGAAAAGGAACTCCGGCAGAAAAATTCGAAAATCAGATACCGGAGGAAATAAAGCATGAGCGTTTCAACCGCATGAGGGAAATTCTCGATGGGGGAATGGCAGATAACAACAAAAAATACGAAGGAAGAACGGTAAAGGTTCTTGTTGAGGGCAGCAGTAAAACTAACATTAAAACTCTGACCGGAAGAACGGAATCAATGAAGATAGTAAACTTTGCGGGAAGCAGAGATTTGATCGGAAAGATTGTTGATGTAAAGATTATTGAAGGAAAGACCTACAGTCTTGTGGGAGAGGTTATATAATGGGATATACTCCGATGATGCAGCATTATCTGGAAACAAAGGAAAAATACAGGGACTGCATTTTATTCTATCGCCTGGGCGATTTTTACGAAATGTTCTTTGATGATGCTATTGTTGCTTCTAAGGTTATGGAAGTTGCGCTTACAGGCAAAAACTGCGGAATGGAAGAGAGAGCTCCTATGTGCGGAGTTCCTCATCATGCTGTGGATACTTATATTGCCAGACTTGTAGAAAAAGGCTACAAGGTTGCAATTTGCGAGCAGATGGAAGATCCTGCTGAAGCGAAGGGTATAGTTAAAAGAGAAGTAGTAAGAATAGTTACTCCGGGCACAATAACAAGTCAGGCTATGCTTTCGGAAAAGGAAAACAATTATCTGGCCTGTATTTATATAAATGAAAACGGAGCGGGGCTTTCATACTGTGATATTTCAACGGGTGAAACGGGCTGCGGAGAATTCACCGGCCCATCTTTTGAAGACAGACTTACAAATGAACTTGTCAAGATAAAGGCAAAGGAAATACTGTTTAATGATTATGCGGGGCTGGACGGACTGATTGAAAATATGAAGCTGTCCTGCGAAGGATTTTTTGACAATATTAATTCTCATTATTTTGATAAAACCCCTTGTGAAAGAACAGTACTTAGTCAGTTTGGAGTAGCGGCTCTGAAAGGAATAGGTCTTGAGGACATGCCTGAGGCAGTAATTTCCATGGGCGCACTTCTTCAGTATCTGTATGAGACTCAAAAGCAGTCCCTGTCTCATATTATCAGTCTTACTGTGATTGATAACAAGAATCACATGTCGCTGGACAAGGCCACTCTTAAAAATCTTGAACTTACAGAGACCCTTTTTGACAAAAAAGTAAAGGGCTCACTTCTTGGAGTTCTTGACAGAACAGGAACTGCTATGGGAAGCAGAAAGATGAAGCAGTGGATTAGAGAACCATTAAATAATTCTGAAGAGATAAACAGACGTCTGGATGCAGTAGAATTTCTGTTTGACAATTATCTTCTGAGAAATGATTTAAAGGAAGCATTAAAGGAAGTATACGATCTGGAAAGACTCTCCGGAAGGATAGCATGCGGAAATGCAAACGGGAAAGATATGGCGGCGCTTAAACGTTCCGTAGCAGTAATACCTTCGATAAAAAATGAATTGTATAATACGGGAATAAGTCTTCTTGATGAAATTAACAGCCAAATCGATGACCTTAAAGAACTTCATGACCTGATTGAATCGGCAGTTGCGGATGATCCTCCTTTCACTGTAAAAGAAGGCGGGATAATAAAGCCGGGATATTCTGCAGAACTTGACGAACTCAAATATTCAATAAAGGACGGAAGAGAATGGATAGCATCACTGGAGAGCATAGAGAGGGAAAGAACCGGAATAAAGAATCTGAAGGTGGGATTCAACAAGGTTTTTGGATATTATCTTGAGGTGACAAAGTCATATTATGACCTTATACCGGAAGAATACATCAGAAAACAGACGCTTGCAAACTGTGAAAGATTTATTACTCCGGAACTGAAAGAAGTAGAATCCGTTGTATTGAATGCTGAAACAAAGATAAACAAGATGGAGTATGAGCTGTTTGTTGAAATAAGACAGAAAATACATAAATTCATCCCTGAAATTCAGAAAACTTCGTCTGCTGTGGCAGAACTTGACGTTCTTGCGTCTTTTGCAGATGTAAGCTCCAAATACGGATATGTTAAACCTGTGATTAATGACGGAGACGAGATTACTATAGAAAACGGACGTCATCCTGTTATTGAACAGACTATTACAGACGGAGTATTTATTTCCAACGACCTGTACATTGATAAAGATGAACACAGCATGCTGCTTATTACCGGTCCTAATATGGCAGGAAAATCCACATATATGCGTCAGAATGCGATAATTGTTCTTATGGCTCAGGCAGGATGCTTTGTGCCCTGCGGCAGCGCTGTTATAGGAACAGTTGACCGGATTTATACCAGGATAGGCGCATCTGACAATCTGGCACAGGGCCAGAGCACGTTTTTTGTTGAAATGAGCGAGCTGGCATATATTCTTAACACAGCTACCGACAAGAGCCTTATAATTCTTGACGAAATAGGAAGAGGAACAAGTACTTATGACGGTTTATCAATTGCCTGGGCGGTTGTGGAATATCTATGCAGCAAAAATAGAAGAGTCAGGACACTTTTTGCAACACATTATCATGAACTGACAGTGCTGGAGGGAAAAGTTAAAGGCTTCAGGAATTTAAATGTGGATGTTCGTGAGGATAACGGAACTGTAGTGTTCCTTCATAAGATAATCGAGGGAAGCGCAAGCAGAAGCTATGGAATACATGTTGCCAGAATTGCCGGAGTGCCGGAAAATCTGCTTGTTTCTGCTGAGGAAAAGCTTAACGAGCTTGAAAACGGAGGCGCTGCTTTAGAAAATATAAGCGCAGAGAGCGGGAAAAATAAGGCAGTGCAGAAAGACGTAAAAGAAGATCAGATAAGCTTTTTCGGCTTTGCGCCAAATCCTGTTGTGGAGAAAATAAAGAATCTGGATCTTATGAATATTACACCTTCGCAGGCCTTTGTTATTCTGGAGGAATTGAAAAAAGCCGTTCAGTAATTGAGGTGATAGTATGAATATTAAGGGTTTTTTTGAAAGAAAAAAGATATTAAGTCTGCCCAAAAGCGTTGCCGACAGAATTGCTGCAGGTGAGGTTGTAGACAGGCCTGTATCAATTATAAAAGAGCTTACGGAAAACTGTATAGACGCGGGAGCGGATTCTGTTACCGTTGAAATCAAAAACGGAGGAAAAAGCTACATCAGAGTAACGGACAACGGCTGCGGCATACCGCCTGATGAGGTTGAAGCAGCCTTTTTCAGGCATGCAACGAATAAAATAGTAACAGATTCCGACCTTACCGGCATAAGAACTCTGGGATTCAGGGGAGAGGCTCTGGCCAGCATTGCTGCAGTCAGCAGAACGCAGATGATAACAAGGATTCCCGAAGAGGCTGCGGGAGTAAAGCTGCTGATTGAAGGGGGAAAAATAGTCGAAAAGGTGCCTGTGGGCGCATCAGAAGGAACTACAATTGTGGTTACAGATTTGTTTTACAATACTCCGGCAAGAGAGAAGTTTCTAAAAAAGGACGGAACCGAGAGTTCTATGATAACGGACTTCATTTCAAAAATGGCTATGGCCTACCCTTATGTAAAATTTAAATTTATTAATAATGGAAAAATACTGTTTTCTACAAGCGGCAGGGGTGATGTGCTTCAGAATATATATATGATATTCGGAAAAGAAACCGCATCGAGTCTTATTCCTTTTGAGAATGAAGAAGACGGGATGCATATTAAAGGCTATATTTCTAATCCCTCATATACCAAGTCGAGCAGAAGGAACCAGTTTTATTTTGTCAACGGCAGGTATGTTGTGAATAAGACGATTGAAAAAGGTCTTTCGGAAGGCTGCGGCGACAAGATTCCGGAGGGAAGATATCCTGTTGCTTATCTGTTTCTGGATGTTCCGCCGGAGTCGGTTGATGTAAATGTACATCCTAATAAAAAGGAAATAAGGTTCGGTAATCCTAAAAGCGTTGAGAATTTTGTAAGAAAAACCGTGTTTGACTGTTTGAATACAAAATCCGGGATTGCGGATGTGCCTTCCGACGCAATCCTTAAAAGAAATGATATTTCCTTAAGGGATTCCGAAACGGCTGCAGGAATGCGCAATCCTTTTGCGGGATTTGAAGCTTTGGCAGAAAGAGAGAACCAGGTGGAAATTGAAATCCGGAAGCCTGAAAGAAAGAAATTTTCCCCGACGTCGGGAAAGGTTAACATAATTAAATTACAGGAAACGAAAGATGACGATGTTGAAAAAACAGAGGAACGGAATGAAACCGAGGCAGTAATGGAAAGCGGCTCCGGATATTTTTCGGAAATCGCTGAGAGAAGGAACGAAACAAAAATAAGTGAAAAAGACCGGGAGGCGCCTGTATCTGAACACAGAGTCTTTACAGGTAATAAAGAGCCGATAACAGAAACCGGTGAAGAGTTAAACAACAGGACCGACAAACCGGAAAATGATGATTATTCTTCAGGAAATTCAGATACTGAAAAAACAGAAAAAAGAGTGAAGAAATTTGATGTTTCCGGCGTAGAAGTAATGGGAATACTTTTCGATACATATATAGCTGCAAGAGATTATGAAACTTTTTATTTGATAGATCAGCATGCAGCTCATGAAAGAGTGTTTTATGAGAAATTCAGAAATGCTTTTTATGATGAAAATTCCTCACCTCAGATGCTTTTAGCGCCTCTGATAAAAGAAATACCGTATTATGCGGACGAAGAGGAATTCGGATGGAAAGAATTCCTTACGGAAGCAGGGTTTATTCTGGAACATTTCGGAGGGAAATCTTATTTATTTAAAGGAATCCCTTCTTATATGAGCCTTTCGGAGGCGGAAGGCTTTCTTGACGATTACATTGACAGTATTTCGGAATCAACGGATTTCAAGGACAGAAAAACTCTCGATAAAATAATCATGAAGTCCTGCAAAAGTGCTGTAAAAGCTCATGACAGGCTCAGTTTACGGGAGGTTGAAGCCCTGCTGAATGACTTGTCGAATACCGAAAATCCGTTCTCCTGCCCCCATGGGAGACCTGCAATAGTTAAAATGGGTGTCAGAGAGATGGAAAAAATGTTTAAAAGGATATGATTTATGAGTGATAGAAAAATTTTGATTCTGGCAGGACCTACTGCTGTAGGAAAGACAGAATATTCTATAGAGCTTGCTAAAAAAATAAACGGAGAGATTGTGTCGGCGGATTCCATGCAGCTGTATAAGTATATGGATATAGGAAGTGCCAAACCCACTGCCGGGGAAAGAGCTGCAGCAGTGCATTATATGGTGGACGAGATAGACCCGAGAGAATCGTTTTCCGTTTATTCATATCAAAAGATGGCAAAGAAATGCATCGAAGAGATTTTCGCAAAAGGTAAAATTCCGATTGTTTCCGGAGGGACAGGATTATATATCAATTCGCTGATTTACGAAATGGATTTTTCCGCCGGACCGGACAATGACGAATACAGAAGACACCTTGTTGAAATTTCGGAGCGTGAAGGGACTTCCGCACTTCATGATATGCTTCAAAAGGCAGACCCGGAGGCTGCGCTGCGCATACATCCTAACAACGTAAAAAAAGTCATTCGAGCGCTCGAAATGCTCAGCCTCGGACAGGAGAGAGTCCGAGAGTTCAAAGAATCATTTGTGAAAACATCAGATTATGATTACTGCTTAATCGGTCTGTGCAGGAACCGGGAGGAACTGTACGACAGAATTAACAGACGAGTGGATATTCTTATTGATATGGGTCTCTTAGATGAAATCAGAATGCTGGAAAAAATGGGGCTTACCGAAGAAAATATTTCAATGAAAGGCATTGGATATAAAGAACTCTTCGGATATCTGAGGGGCGAATATGACCTTGAGGAGGCTGTCAGACTGATAAAAAGAAACACCAGACATTATGCAAAACGTCAAATGACATGGTTAAGAAGATATGAGGATATAAAGTGGATAAATCTCAGCGAATATTTTTCCGCAGATGCTGCTGTTAACGATATTTTGGAATATTGGAGATGTGTATAAATGGCTGTCAGAAAAGAAAGCAAGAAAGAAATAAGGATTCACAATAAAAGCGATAAGCCTGATAATATTGTAAAGCGTGAAAATGAGATAATGGAAAAGTGCAGAGAACTGGAAAGTGAACTTCCGGCGTTTATGCGAGGTTTTTTTTCATATCTTAAAAGCGGCGTTCTGCCCAATACAAGAATGGCATATTTGTTTGATATCAGATTTTTTTGCGAATATCTGGTAAACGAAACTGATCTGACTTCGGCAGATAAACCCCGAAATATTAAAGCTGAGGAATTTGCGGCAATAAAAGCCTCGGACATTAATTATTATATTAATGATTACTGCAGGCATTACCGGGTAGAAAAGGAAACGGCAGTATATATTTATGAAAACGGCAACAGATCTCTGTCAAGAAAAAAATCGTCTTTGTCTGTGCTTTTCAAATATTTATACAGGGATGAGACCGTTCCGAACAATATCACTGACGGATTTGATCCTATACGACTTCCTAAGCCGGGCGAACGAGAGATAAAAAGGCTGGATATAGATGAAGTTAAAATAATGATAGACGCGGTTTTCGAAGGCAGCGGGCTGACCAAAAAGGAGAAGGAATACTGGTCAAAAACTAAGTACCGGGATACCGCGATTCTGATGCTGTTTATTACTTACGGGCTCAGACTTTATGAGCTTCAACAGCTGAATATTTCTTCCTTCGATTTTCAAAAGGGAGAATTTAAAATTTACAGAAAAAGGGGGAAGGAATCTGTAATGCCCCTTAATAAATCGGTTGAAAAGGTAATAAGAGATTATATTGAACTTGAAAGACCGGCAGACAGCAAGGTTGCTGAGGAACACCGGGATGCTTTATTCCTGTCACTTCAGAAGCGCAGGATAACGGAGAGAGCTATCAGAGATCTCGTGAAAAAATATACTTCCATTGCAATGTCAAAGGGCAGGGATTACGGATACAGCCCTCATAAGCTCAGAGCTACGGCAGCGACAGCGCTTATTGAAGAGGGAAATTCTATTTTTGACGTCCAGGCTCTTCTCGACCATGACAATGTTACTACAACGCAGCTGTATGCGGCGCATAAAAGGAATACAAAAAGAGAACTGATAAATAATTTTGAATGGCTGGACGAATTTGAGGAGGATAACGGTGAAAAAAACAGATAAATTTCTTATTGATGAGCTGAATATTAATCCGGTGATTCTGGGGTACGTAAACGAGGCTGAATCACAGCTGGAATCACAGTATAAGATACTTGATGACGTTACAGAGTTTAATCAGTACAAGGTTCTGGGTGCTCTGCAGAAGAACCGGGTAAGTGACAAACATTTTTCGTGGAATACCGGATACGGATACAATGATTCCGGAAGAGAAACCGTGGAACGTGTTTTTGCGGATTTGTTTGGAACAGAGGACGCGATAGTAAGGCCTATTATCGTAAACGGAACTCATGCCCTGTCACTGACTCTTACCGGAATTCTAAGGCCGGGCGATGAGATGATATACTGTACAGGGGGCCCGTACGACACTTTAGAGCAGGTAATAGGGATTAAAGGTAATCCGGGTGACGGTTCTTTGAAGGATTTCGGAGTTACATACAAGCAGGTTGAACTTAAGGAAGACGGAACAATCGATTTGGAGGCTCTTGAGAAGGCTGTTACAGATAAAACAAAAATGGTGTGCATGCAGAGAGCTACAGGTTACGGATGGAGAAAATCTATGTCAGTGGATGAGATGGGAGAATGCTGCAGGTTTGTAAAATCTATAAATCCCGATATTATATGCATGGCGGATAACTGCTACGGAGAGTTTCTCGATACTAAAGAACCTACGGAAGTAGGCGTCGATGTAATGGCAGGATCTCTTATTAAAAATCCCGGAGGCGGTCTGGCTCTTACGGGAGGTTATATTGCCGGAAGGGAAGATCTTATTAAACTGATTTCGTACAGGCTTACAACTGTAGGTATAGGAAAGGAATGCGGTCTGACATTCGGACAGACCAGACCTATGCTTCAGGGGCTTTTTATGGCCCCCAAAGTGGTAAACGGTGCTTTAAAAGGAGCTATGCTGTGCGCCAGAGTATTCGAAAATCTGGGATTTGAGGTATGCCCGGGATCCGAAGATGTGAGAAGTGATATAATTCAATGTGTAAAACTTGAAAGTGCAGAAGGTATGAGAGCCTTTTGTGAGGGAATCCAGGCTGCTGCTCCTGTTGATTCATATGTTACACCTGTGCCATGGGATATGCCGGGATATGATGATCAGGTAATAATGGCTGCAGGCGCATTTGTTCAGGGATCGTCAATAGAGTTGAGCGCAGACGGACCGCTAAGGGAACCTTATATTGTATATTTTCAGGGGGGACTCACTTACGAATATTCCAAGATAGGAGTAATAAAAGCACTTCAGGCAATGTACAGCAAAGGATTGATAAAATAATAAGAAATGCAGGCTGACCGTATTTTGTGGTCAGCCTTTTCTTATAAACAAAATATTGTAAAAAAAGGACATGTTTTTTTTATAAGAAAAAATATAAACGAAGAAAGAACAAATTTTCGCAAAATATCCCGAAAAATGTTTACAAGAAACGTTTGTTCTGATATTATAGATACATCTAAGAACAAATGTTCTAACTGCGAACGGAGGGATAAAAAATGAGAAAGAGAAGAAAAAGATACAAGATAAATAAACTAAGGCTTTTAGGTTCGTTAACAGTATTGACAATTCTTATTGTATTATCGGTTATTAGTGTATACGGTGCGGTAAAAGGCGCGGATGCTCTTTATTCAAATGATATGTGCACTGAATATACTCTGGTAGAGGTGGCCGAAGGTGATTCGGTGTGGAGTATTGCAAAGGTATTCTGCGGTGAAGGAAGAGATGTCAGAGAGACTGTCAGTGCAATATGTTATATTAACAGTATTGATGATTATATAATCTATCCCGGTCAGGAACTTCTTGTTCCTGACTGCTGATCTCCTATACCGCGGCTGTGTCTGTTATGATGCAGCCGCATATTTAACGCATATTATTTTTATACATTTCTTTATTTCCTGATATGCTTTTTAAATTCTTTGCTTTTCGTAAGACATCTGATTGTTTTTGTTTGAAAATTAATATATTATGAAAATATATCACCGAAGAATGTTATTGATTTGATACGGATGAAAGGATGGTTAATATGAAGCAATATTCAAGCATATTTAATGATGTTCTGGGACCTGTTATGAACGGGCCTTCGAGTTCACACACAGCGGCATCTGTAAGGATAGGACTGATGGTGAGGCAGATGGTTCCGGGGAAGCCGGTGCACTTCAAGGCGTACTTTGATAAAGACGGGGCTCTTGCTCCATGTTTTCATGAGCAGTGGGCGGATTATGGACTGACTGCGGGTCTGTTGGGAATGTATCCTGATGATGAAAGGCTTTCAAGTGTCTTCCGGATTGCGGAAGAAAATGGACTCAAGGCGGAATTCAATATAACTTCTTTTCCGAATTCACATCCTAATACGTATAAAATGCAGCTGTCTGATGAATACGGCAACAGTATTGATTCTACGGCTCTGTCAGTAGGGGGCGGAATGGTAGAGATTATTGAGGTGAACGGATTTAAAACGGAAATATGCGGGGGATTTTATGAGTTTCTTATATTTTCCGAAGCCTCATCTGAAGAATATTGTATAAAAAAATCAGAACAGATTTCGAGTATGATTATATCAGATAATCTGGTAAGTTATGACTATAAGTCTGACGGAAGATGTATGTATACAATTAAATCCGAAGATGAATTGCCTGCATACTGCATTGAAAGGATAAAGGACTTAATCAAGGCTGACAGACTGATAAAAATAAAACCTGTGCTTCCTGTTGTTTCTCAAATTAATCCACGAGTGCCTTTTATTTTTGCAAAGGAACTTGTTGAGATATCAGAGCAAAAAGACCTTCCTGTATGGAAAACTGCTGTGATGTACGAAAGCGAGAGAGGCGGTATATCTGAAGATGAAGTATACGATAAAATGAAAAACCTTGTGAAAATAATGAAGACTTCCAGAGCAAACGGATTAAGCGGTACGAAATATGAAAACAGAATTCTGGGAGCCCAGTCTGTGCTGCTTTCGGATCCGAATGTTAAGAAAAGACTCATCAAAGACGATGTTGTTAACAGCATAATACAGTCTGTTTCTGCAATTATGGAAGTGAAGAGCTCTATGGGCGTATTTGTAGCAGCTCCGACTGCCGGCTCATGCGGATGCCTCACAGGGACTGTTCTCGCGGCAGCTGAGTATTTCGGAATGGACGACGACCAGATAGTAAAAGCAATGTTTGCAGCCGGTATAGTAGGTGTTTTTATCTCTGAAAGAGCTACATTCGCAGCTGAAGTCGCAGGGTGCCAGGCTGAATGCGGTTCGGGCTCCGGGATGACTGCAGCTGCTCTTGTTCAGCTGATGGACGGCACCGCCAAAGAGGTTTGCAGCGCAGCGTCAATGGCACTGCAGAATGTCTTCGGAATGACATGTGATCCGGTAGCAATGGCAGTGGAAGTTCCGTGTCTGGGAAAAAACATTCTTGCGGGAGTGAATGCATTTACATCCGCTAACATGGCTCTTGCGGGATTTAATGCTGTTATTCCTTTGGATGAAACTATAGATGCGTTTAATGAGGCGGGGCGTATGATTCATCCTGCACTGAGATGCACCGGGGCTGCAGGAATAACTGCAACTCCTTCGGCGAAGAAAATAGAAGAAAAGATGAAGAACGGAGAAAAAAATAATATAAGTCTTTGATGTTGCAATTATTAAAGAACAGGGTATAAAATACTCGTAACAGAGTAATATTGAAATTCGCTGCATTTTAATATGCATATATTAACGGGAGGTATAAATATAATGGCAAAGAATACAGTATTTTCACCAAATGCACCAAAGCCTGTAGGAGCTTATTCACATGGGATTACAGTAAACGGAATATTCTTCTCTTCCGGTCAGCTAGGTATTGATCCGGAAACAAATGAACTTGTAAAAGGTTCCGTTGAGGATGAAGCCAGACAGGCGATGAAAAACATAGGCGCTATTCTTGAAGCTGCCGGAACATCATTCGATAACCTGATTAAAGCTACCATTTTTATTACGGATTTAAAAGATTTTGCTGCAATTGACGGAGTATATAAAGAATTTATTACAGGTGATTTCCCGGCCAGAACCTGCGTAGAAGTAAAAGGAATTCCAAAAGGAGCAAGATTAGAAATAGAAGTGGCCGCTCTTGCGGAATAAATATTTCTGACTGTAATTCGGCAAATAGGATAAAGTCCGAAAGATTAATTTATAAGAACTTCAATAATTTGCAGGAGGTAAATATGAGAAAACTAAAGATTACAGTATTAAAAGTTGATTTTAACGAAGAACTCTGCAAAGAATACGGAGCTCCGGATATAGTTCCATGCCCGGTTCACGAAGTGGGTCAGGAAATGTACGTGATAGACGGAAAGAAACCTCCTGAACTCTGCGGAGGTGCATGGGGATCTTTCGAAAAATATGCATTTGCCATGGCTCACGGGCTTGATTCCTTCACATTCCCAGGCTGGCTTGGAAAAGACAAAGTATGTATAAATACCTGCAACGACGGTTTGAGACCTGTAACCTTTAAAATAGAAGTCGTCGAAGACTGATGCCGGCGTTGCATGACAATAAGACTTAATAATTAAAAATGACATAAAACGCCCTTTTGGAACAAATGTTCTAAGAGGGCGTTTTTAATTAGATTAAAAACTAAATACGATTAACGGAACCGGGAAAGATAATACATATATAATTGAAAAGCAGAAATACAGGACAAAATATTAATGAAGTAAAAAAAGCAATGATAATGCACAGATAAAAATAAAAAAGCAGATTGTAAGGCAGCTGGCATTAAAAACTAAGATAAGGGTTTAAAACCGCAGATCATAAAGCATGACTAATGAATACGTAAGTAAAAAAATCCCGAATCCGAAAGCGCACAATAGAACTAACAATATTCATTAACAGAAATAATAAGAATGCCTGCACCGGGATAATAATAAAGGTACGGGAATATTAAAATAGAAATAAAAACGCTTAAAACTAAAATCAGAGCCTCATATCAGCAAATAATGTATAAGATGATTATTAAATCATGACTAGCATGCTCAGAGCATTTCAGGTAACGAAAATGGCCAACCCCTCCCACAACTCTTCCCAAAATAGACATTTAAGGAAGAGTTGTGTTTAACGTTGTCCTGTGGATAAACCTGTGTATTATTCTCTGTGGATAACTTTGTGGATTATTTGGACTCCCCTCTTCCGGGATTCTGATTCGGAAATTTAGACAAAAAAAGTGTATACCCGGATTTTTCCGGGCATACACAGAAATCTGTTGACATAAAAAAATTATTGTTTATCTCTGGCATCCAGCCAGCTTTGAAGTATTATTACAGCTGCCATTTTATCTACAACCAGTTTTCGATCTTTTCTTCTGACGGATGCGTCTATAAGTACGTCTTCGGCCATAACTGTAGTAAACCGTTCGTCGAAATATGCACAAGACCGTCAAGACCCGGTTCGATTTCGATAAATGCGCCGTAAT
>JAUNCY010000044.1 GCA_030526325.1 Bacillota bacterium | reverse complement strand
ATCCGAAACGCTTGTCCTTCAGACAGCCGTCAACTATATCCTGAACATTTATGCCTCTGTAAAACAGTCTGCCCTCGACCGCTGTTTTTTTGCCGTCGACAACATCATAACCGTCTACCATTCCTATCTTTGTTAAACCGACACATACTCCTGTGCCGTTATTGTTTCTCAGGCCTCTTTTTACATCGTGCACTTCATAAAGCGAACTGTCTATCTGACTGCATCTTGCTATCTTATCACTCATCAGACTGCAGTACATTTCCCTGGCCTGCTTGGTTGAAAACTCTCTAAAACTGCTCTCTTTCATAATTCCTCCCTTTGATCGCGATGTCAGGGACATCCCCAAAAACCCCTGTTTTTAGCGAATGTAATTGTTTACAAAAAACAACACAGAGTTAATTCTAAACTACGTCGGGCGAAATGTCAACCTTGTGAAACCGGGGTATTGGAGCAGCCGCTTATAATTAATTACATATGATTATACCTGTGCAGATTCCGTTTACGCCTCAATCCTCAAGCAAAGCCCTGATTATCAGGTCAAAACGGCTTCTCTGCTCCTCATCAAGCATCTGTCTGAAGGGTTTTATCGATTCTATCTGTTTTTTAATTTTTTCCTCATCCCCGCCCATTGCCGATCTGAGCTTTTTTATTTCCGCGGTCAGTTCCTCATCGTTCTTTCCCTTCAGCTTCTCTGCCGCACTTTTCAACATCTGAATATCGCCTATGCCTGCCATATAACTCTCCCTTCACACCTGTTAAATTATTAAAACACATACTTTATAATATGCGGCTTAATCCTGTATGTTTCGCATATAATGTAAAGCCGGTAATTTTGTTTTTATTTATCTGAAAGGACTGATATATATGAGCAGTGAAAAGCTGCAGGATTTCACCACCCGGGCCGATGTAATGCTGAAAAAAATGCAGATTGCAAATGAACTTTTAAAGCGCAGCGAAAAGCTGTCCTCCTCCGGGTCGAAGCTTTCCCTGACAGATCTTAAAACTCTGAGCGAGCTTGGACAGACCGTCAGCCTGGCTATGGAACTTTTTCCCGACGAAAGCATACCCCAAAAAGACACAATTAACAGCATGGTAGGCACTTTAAAAAGAATGGAAGATCTGGACCTCGCCAAGATGATGCAGCTGATGTCCCTTTTCAACGCACTTTAGGTTATGAGTTTCAAAATCCCCCTGTTTTTTTCCATCCCGATAGGATATAATACCTATATAAGATGTATTACATAAAAATAATTATATAATCAAGGGGGCTGAATAACATGGCTTTTATTACTTCCAAAGAAATGTTTGCTAAAGCGCTTGAAAGCGATTATGCGGTAGGTGCATTCAATGTTAATAATATGGAAATCGTTCAAGGCATAGTTGACGCTGCGATGGCGGAAAAAGCACCGCTTATTCTTCAGGTTTCCGCAGGGGCAAGAGATTACGCAAAGCCTGCATATTTAAGAAAACTGGTAGAAGCAGCTATGGAGGATTCCGGTCTGGACATCGTACTCCATCTCGACCACGGCGCTGATTTTGAAATCTGCAAAAAATGCGTTGACGACGGATTTACATCCGTTATGATTGACGGTTCAAAGCACGAATTCGAAAAAAATATCGCTCTTACTAAACAGGTTGTTGAATATGCTCATGCCCACGGCGTAGTTGTAGAGGCTGAACTGGGTACTCTGGCAGGCGTTGAAGACGCTGTAAGCGTAAGCGAAAGAGACGCTAAATTCACAAATCCTGAGCAGGCAGCGGAATTCGTTGCAAAAACAGGTGTTGATTCCCTTGCTATTGCCATAGGAACAAGCCATGGCGCATACAAATTCAAAGGAGACCCTTACCTCGATTTCGAAAGACTTGCGGCTATTGAAAAACTCATTCCGGACACACCGCTTGTTCTCCACGGCGCGTCTACAGTTCTCAGAGAATTCGTAGATATGTGCAACCAGTATGGCGGAAATATTCCGGGTGCTCAGGGCGTTCCGGAAGACATGATTCGTCAGGCAGTAAAACACCACGTATGCAAAGTTAACATAGACACCGACCTCAGACTTGCTATGACAGCAGCTATAAGAAAAGTCCTCGTTGAAAATCCTGCGGAATTCGACCCGAGAAAATATCTGGGACCGGGCAGAACCGCTATAAAAGAAATGGTTCAGCATAAAATCAGAAATGTCTTAAATGCCAGCAACAAGTTTTAATGTCTAATCCTTGAAGGAGAAATTATGAATATATTTAGCCAGGAACTCAGAAACGCTCCCTGCGGAATAGTTTTTAACGAAAAAGACGAAGTTCTGCTGGTTCAGAGAAGATTTCCTCCTCTGGTATGGGGACCGCCTGCCGGTTTTCCGGATCACGGCGAGACTCCTCCCGAAACCATCGAAAGAGAGGTTCTTGAAGAAACGGGAGTATCATGTGAAATTCTTGCGCCTCTGGGAATTTACGAATATCCCGAAGTCAACGCAAGACTTTTAACCTACGTCTGCCTTTACCTTTTCGGCTCATTAAGATGCAGTTACGAAAGTAAAAATGTAGGCTGGTTTTCTATAGACAATCTTCCCGAAGAGATTTCGCCTCCAAAGGAAGTGTTCATTAAGGCATATGATTTGTACAAAATATCAACAAGCATATAAAAATGACGGGAGCTTTCTCCCGTCATTTTTCGCTTCATTATTATACTGTTATCTTCTTTTTTTCTTTTTCTTTCTCCTGTAGACTATGTTGACCGCCAGTACAAGTATCAGAAGTATAACCGCTGCAGCTCCTATGATTTTTAAAACGGTTTTCGCTATTCCCGCAATATCCGGTCCCTGTCTGAGAGGAGCTTCCTGAAGAGCAATTATATCTGCCGTACACAGCAGACTGCCGTCATAATACACGGTCAGAGCTCCTATAGCCTGATTCTGCTCAAGAGGAGCTTCGAATTTTTTATCCAGGCTGACCTCTGTTGTAATCTTTTCCGTGTCGCTTCCCGCAGGAAGAGTAATATTTATATCTTCCGCTATTCCTGCATCTATGGTTTTCACCTCGGATTTTTTCACCTTAACGCTGTATTTGAAGTCCCCGGCACTGCAGACCGTCAGTCTGTCATAGTTGTCAAAACCGTAGTCCATTACCTTTATCATGTCGAAAAAATGCATATCTCTTTCCGACCCCATTACGACACCGATAAGCTCATGACCGTCCCTGTTTACCGATGCTGCCAGACAGCTTCCTGCCGCCTCCGTGAATCCGGTTTTAACTCCGTTTGTTCCCTCATATTTTGGCGCAATCTGGGTACCGTTGTAATCGTATCTCGGCTTTTCATCCCACAGCATGCGGTTTCCGTTCACAAGATTTCTTTCTCCGTACTTATTTGTCGGAGCAATCTTATATTCAGCAGTGGCCACCACATCTCTGAATGTCTGATGTGCAAAAGCGGCTTTCGTTATCATTGCCAGGTCGTAGGCGGTTGTATAATGCTGCTCGTCAGGCAGACCGTTTGTGTTGTTGAAATGTGTATTGAGCGCACCGCACTGCCTTGCCTTATCGTTCATCATCTCTGCAAATTCCGACACGCTTCCCGCAACAGCCTTGCCCAGAGCGACCGCAGAGTCGTTGGCTGATGCAATCATAAGAGAATACAGCAGGTCTTTTACAAATATGTACTCCCCTTCCGACAGGTATATCCGGCTGCCTGTCATGGAAGCCGCCTCCGCATCGACAGTAACGGTATCATCCATTTTAAGGTTTTCCACGGCAAGAAGAGCCGTCATTATCTTCGTCGTGCTGGCGGGATATCTCTTTTCGTGAGCATTTTTTTCATATAGAATCTGACCGGTCGACGCATCAATCAGTACGGCTGAGGCCGCAGTTATCTCCGGAAGGGTTCCTCTGTTCTCTATATCGGTTACTCCGGGTATATCCGATCCGGTCAGGCTCAACCCGTTAACCTGAAAAACGTTCAACGAAAAAATCAGTGTAAAAACGAGAACCGGTAATACGATTCTTCTGTAAATATTTCTTTTCATTTTTTCACCTGTATTATTAATATTCTAATTTTACCGGCTTAATTTCCGGCTTCGTCCGATACATTATACTATCACCGCAGCTTTTGCAAAAGCGCGGAATTTTTTTAATTCCATCCATAATTTGCGAATATTTCGCCTTTCATCCGCTAAAACCGTCCGGATTTAATAATATTACCACAATAACACCGGTAGTTAAACAGAAAAACCGGCATTAATTTTTTTTATAATATCTATAATTATTTATTCCCATATAACGTAGTTTCTGCTAAAATAAAGGGTAAATTATTAGGGAGGGTAGAAAGATGAAATATTTAGTAGTGCTCACAGACGGTGCCGGCGACAGACCGATTCCGGAGCTGGAAGGAAAAACCCCTCTTCAGGTTGCTGAACTCAAAAACATTAACGAAATGGCAAAACATTCAGAAATCGGTACGGTTCAGACTATCCCTGAGGGAATGTCTCCGGGAAGCGATGCTGCAAATTTATCTGTAATGGGTTTCGACCCGAAAGTTTATCATACAGGACGTTCACCGCTTGAAGCGGTGAGTATGGGAATTGATATGACAAAAACCGATGTGGCTTTCAGATGTAACCTTGTCACACTTTCAAAGGATGAGCCATATCTTGAAAAAACAATCCTCGACCACAGTTCGGGGGACATCACCAGCGAAGAAGCTGCCGAACTGATTAAAGCCGTACAGGAACAGCTTGGAACAGACAGAATCAGCTTTTATCCGGGTTTCAGCTACAGACATGCAATGATAGTTCACAACGGAGATACTGATTTTACATTAACTCCGCCTCACGATATCCTTACTCAGAAGATCAGCGGATACATGCCTGCCGACGACGATAAAACAGGATTTATCAGAGACATGATGATAAAGAGCTATGATATTTTAAAGGATCATCCGGTAAACGTAAGCAGAAGAGAAAGAGGCCTCAATACAGCCGACTCCATATGGATCTGGGGGCAGGGCAGAAAGCCTAAGCTTCCGAGCTTTACAGAAAAATACGGTATTACAGGCGCAGCCATCTCCGCAGTAGACCTTATCAAGGGCATCGGCCTCTGTGCAGGTCTCGAATCTATAGACGTTGAGGGTGCAACAGGTACTCTCAACACAAACTATACAGGCAAAAAAGATGCTGCAGTCGCAGCATTTGACAAAGGACTTGATTTTGTTTACGTACATCTTGAGGCTCCGGACGAATGCTCACATCAGGGTGACATGCCCGGAAAAATCAAATGTCTTGAGTTGATCGATGAAAAAATCGTGGGTCCTATGAAGGAATATCTGGAAGCCTGCGGAGACGATTACAAGATTCTCGTAATTCCGGATCATCCTACCCCGCTGGAAATCAGAACCCATTCTTCTGAATCAGTTCCATTCGTGTTATATGACAGCAGAAAAGAAATATTTAACGAAGAAAATGCATATAACGAAGCAGCGGGCAGCAAGGGAATGTATTTCGCAACAGGCTATGAACTGGCGGATTACTTCTTCACAGCTTAACGATATTAACAGAATTACCAAACCGGTTTTAAACGCAGAGACGGCTTATGCCGCTTTCTGTGAGACATATAATTAAGGAGAAAAGAAAATGGAAAGAGTGTATAATTTTTCGGCAGGTCCGTCGATGCTTCCTCTTGAAGTACTCGAAAAAGCAGGAAAAGAAATGACAAATTACGGAGAAGCAGGAATGTCCGTAATGGAAATGAGCCACAGATCAAAGGATTTTGACAACATTATTAAAGAAGCAGAGGCTCTGTTCAGAGAACTCATGAACATCCCTGATAACTATAAGGTTCTCTTTCTTCAGGGCGGCGGCTCCACACAGTTTGCAATGGTACCGCTCAATCTCATGAGAAATTCAAAAAAAGCAGATTATATCGTAACAGGTCAGTGGGCAAAGAAAGCCATGACAGAAGCAAAAAAATTCGGCGATATCAGAGTAGTAGCCACTTCAGAGCCTGATGTATACACATACATCCCTAAAGTGAAAAAGGAAGATTTCAGAGAAGATGCAGATTATGTATACATCACAGCAAACAATACAATTTACGGAACAAGATATCCTTACATTCCGGACACAGGTGATATTCCTCTCGTTGCTGACATGTCGTCAAATATACTGTCACAGGAATATGACATCAGTAAATTCGGACTTATCTTTGCCGGCGCTCAGAAAAACATCGGCCCTGCAGGTCTCGTAGTTGCCGCTATCAGAGAAGATCTTATCGGATTTGCTCCGGAAAACTGCCCAACAATGCTTAATTACAAAACACAGGCAGACAACGATTCTCTGTACAACACACCTCCGACATACTCCATATACTTTGCTAAGCTTGTATTCGAATGGGTTAAATCAAAAGGCGGAGTTAAAGAGCTTCAGAAAATCAACGAAAGAAAAGCTGCTAAGCTTTACGATGCTATCGACAGAAGCGAACTTTTCAACTGCCCTGTAAACAAAGAAGACCGTTCACTCATGAACGTTGTATTTGTAACAGGAAATGCTGATCTGGACAAGAAATTCGTAGCTGAAGCAAAGGCTGCAGGTCTTGTAAACCTCGGCGGTCACAGAACAGTAGGCGGAATGAGAGCAAGCATATACAACGCTATGCCGGAAGAAGGCGTAGATGCTCTTATCGCATTCATGGAAAAATTCGAAGCAGAAAACAAATAATTGAACAGAAGGTAATACTATGTATAAAATCGGAACTTTAAATAAAATTTCTCCCAAAGGCCTTGCAAAGCTGGGAGACAACTACAAAATAACAGATGTTATCGAAGAAGCGGACGGTATCCTTGTAAGAAGCTTCAAAATGCATGATATGAAATTTTCTCAATGCCTTAAGGCAATTGCCAGAGCAGGCGCAGGAGTAAACAATATTCCTCTCGACAGATGCGCAGAAGAAGGTATCGTAGTATTCAATACTCCGGGAGCAAACGCAAACGCTGTAAAAGAGCTTGTTTTTGCCGCAATGTTTGCAGAAGCAAGAAATCTCGTTAAGGGAGTTGAGTGGGTTAATTCTCTCGAACCTACCGGAATAAGCGAAGCTGTTGAAAAAGGCAAATCAAACTTTGCCGGAACAGAGCTGGCAGGCAAAAAAATTGCTGTTATCGGTCTCGGAGCAATAGGTGTATCTGTAGCCAACACAGCTTCAGATTTAGGAATGAACGTTGTGGGTTATGACCCGTACATGTCAGTCGCTTCGGCTCTTCATCTCTACTCTTCTATAAAGGTAACAGGAGACATGGATGAGCTTCTGGCAGATGCCGACTATGTAACAGTTCACATTCCTGCTCTTGCAAATACAAAGGGCATGATCAACGCAGAAACCTTTGCAAAGCTGACAAAGCCGGTTAAACTCCTCAACTTCTCAAGAGCAGAAATCGTAAATGCAGATGATCTTGAAGCAGCACTCGCCGGCGAAAAGATTTCCGTATATATTACAGATTTCCCGACAGAACGTTTCCAGTCTAATCCTAAGATAATGAATCTCCCTCACCTGGGAGCATCTACCGAAGAGGCTGAAGAAAACTGCGCTATGATGGCTGCAGAAGAAATTTCCGATTATCTTGAAAACGGAAATATCAGAAATTCAGTAAACTTCCCTGCATGCTCTATGGGAACACCAAAGGCTGCCGGAAGAATTGCAGTTATTCACAAGAACACAAATTCCGGAATCACAGCAATAACCGGAGCCTGCAACGACCTTGCGGTTAAAATAGAAAACATGACCGCCGTTACAAAAGGCGACTATGCTTATACTCTTCTTGATTTAGACAGAAGCCTGTCAGAAGAAGAAGCATCAAAAATTTCATTTGAAGGATTAATTTCAGTCAGAGTGATAAAATAAAGGAGACTTACTTGTGTCACAACCTGTAAACTGCCGAAAAAAATTCGAACTGATTAAAAACTCCATCATAAAAGATATGTCAGACCCATTCTACCTGAGTGCAGCACCGGGTCTGGCTTATTATTTTCTGCTGTCCATAGCGCCTATTACGCTTGCCCTGAGCTATCTTGCGGGTTTTCTCTTTACCGGCTCGTCATATTTAACATCTGTCATCAAAGAGTATCTTCCCGGCGAAATTGCGGATATTATTCTGTCCGCAGTTACTCCCAACTCATCAGCCGCAGGGCTTGTTTCAACCATCGTCTTTTTTATCTTTACCCTGTATCTGGCATCAAGAGGCCTGTATACACTGATAAAAATCGCCGATTATGCTGCAGGCAGTCTGGAAGCTTCCAATATCAAGGAAGTTCCTAAGAATTTTCTCCGAAGACACCTTAAAGCAATAATCCTTACACTGCTTCTGATTCTGATAATAAACATTGCTCTGGTGGTAATGGTATTCGGAAAAGTGGGCCTGGATATGGCAGTGAGTTTTATAGATATGAGCAGCATTTCCAGACTTCTTTACGGACTCTATCATATACTAAGCTATCCGTTGGCAATTGCTCTGATATTTATGATTCTGGTTCTTTTATATGCCCGTATGCCTACGGAAAGGCTGAGATTCCGTGAAGCTGTTCCCGGAGCAGCGGTGGCGGCACTGGGTCTGGTTGCGGCATCTCTGGGCTTCGAGTTTTATCTGAATTATTTTTTCAAATCCAATGCCATTTATGGCGCCCTTTCAGGTATTATTGTCCTGATACTGTGGTTCTTCCTGATATCCAACGTGCTGGTATTCGGGATAGTGGTAAACCATGCTTTCAAAATAAACACAAAAAAATAGAATACTGTCAATATTGAAAAAACAGGCTGAAGATACTGCTTCAACCTGCTTTTTTTATTCTATTATTTCTTTTCATTTTTACAGGAAACCCGCAAACACAGCCGCTCCCGCCACTGTGACCAGACCGGAAACAACAGTGGAAAGGCTGCTCATGGCCCCCTCCGTCTCCCCCATTTCCATGGCTTTTGACGTGCCTATGACGTGCGATGCGGAGCCTATTGCTATTCCTTTTGCCACAGGATCTTTTATCCGCATTATCCTGCATATTATTTCTGAAAACATATTTCCCAGAACCCCTGTAATTATGATTATTCCAACGGTCAGCGGGACAGTCCCTCCCAGTTCCTCCGAAATCCCCATTCCTATGGCTGTAGTAACTGATTTTGGAAGAAATGTAACATAAGAAGCATGGTCCAGACTGAAAAGCACGGCCATCAGCAGTATACACAGCAGACTTGTGATAACACCGGAAGCAATTCCCGTCATTACCGCCCTGAAATTCTTCTTGAGCAGTTCAAACTGCTCGTACATTGGTACAGCCAGACAAATAGTTGCCGGCGTCAGCATAAAGCTTATGTATTCCGCTCCCCTGCTGTAGCTTTCGTAGCTGATATCGAAAACTGTCAGAAAAGCTATAATTAACGTCACGGAAATCAGTACCGGGTTAAAAAGTGCGGATTTAAATCTCTTCTTTAATACCGTGCCCAGTCCGTATGATACAAAGCTTATCATTATCCCGGAATAAACGGCGTTTTCAAACAAAGTTTTCACGAATCCGCCTCCCCACTTTTCTTTTTTCTGCACAAAAACTGGGTGATATGTCCCGAAACAGTCATTACAGCGACAGTGCTTACCACCGTAATCACAAGATAAGGCATCCACGAAATCTTTATCACATCCCACATTTCTATAAGTCCGACGGCTGCCGGAACAAACATTAAAGGCATGATTTCTATCAGAAACCTGCTGGTCTCCTTTACATCGCTGACCTTGACAATGCGGAAATTCAGGCATAAAAACAGAATTATTATGCCGTAAACACTGGCCGAAACAGGAAGCGGAACGAACATATTCAGAAGCTCTCCGGTAAAAGCTATTATCATTATTATTCCGAACTGTTTTAAATACTTCATAATATCACTCCGGTTATCTAAGCATTTCTTCAAGTTTTTCAAGAGCCTTTGCTCTATGGCTTACAGTATTCTTCTCCTCGGCAGTTATCTCAGCAAAGGTTTTTTCAAATCCGTCAGGCACGAAGAGCGGGTCGTAGCCGAAACCTCCGTCTCCTCTCGGAGCCCGTATAATCTTTCCCGGGCATTCTCCTCTTGCCGACAGAACTTTTCCGTCGGGATATACCATGGTAACCACCGAAACGAATTTGGCTCCGCGGTTTTCCGTGCCTTCAAGTTCTTTAAGCAGCTTATTGTTATTGTCCTCGTCGCTCTTGTGTTCTCCCGCATATCTTGCGGAATAAACCCCGGGAGCTCCGTCAAGAAAATCCACCGCAAGACCGGAATCGTCCGCCACTGCGATTTTACCCGAAAGCTTCATTATTTCGTTCGCTTTTTTAAATGAGTTTTCTTCAAAGGTTTCTCCGTCTTCCACAACATCAATATCTCCGAATCCGGCTTCGCCCTGTGAAATAACCTCCATCCCGAACTTTTCCATAATTGCTCTGAGTTCGGTGAGCTTATGTTTATTCTGAGTAGCAGCTATTACTGTTAACATCCTTCAAGCACCTCTTTCTGTACAGCCATGAGTTCCTCGCAGCCTTTCTTTGCATACTCAAGCATCCTGACAAGCTCAGCTCCGGAAAAGGCTCCGTCCTCTGCAGTCCCCTGAATTTCCACATACTCACCCTTCTCATTCATTACTATGTTCATATCGACACCGGCTCTCGAATCCTCTTCGTAAGGGAGGTCCAGTCTTACTTCTCCGTCTATGATTCCAACGCTTATTGCGGAAATATATCCCTTAACCGGTATGCTGTCCAGCACACCGTCTTTAACGAGCTTTCTGAAAGCAAGGACCATTGCAACATAAGCTCCGGTTATTGAAGCTGTTCTGGTTCCTCCGTCTGCCTGAATTACATCGCAGTCTATCCATACGGATCTTTCACCCATAGAGTCCATGTCCACAACGCTTCTCAGTGCCCTTCCGATAAGCCGCTGTATCTCCTGGCTTCTGCCGTCAACTTTTTTTCTTTCTCTCTGTTTTCTTGACCCAGTGGAACCCGGCAGCATTCCGTATTCCGCAGTTACCCAGCCTTTTCCCGTGCCTTTCAGGTGAGCCGCAGTCTTTTCCTCCACCGACGCGGTGCAGATTACCTTTGTATTGCCCATGCTGATTAACACAGAACCTGCCGGATGCATTATGTAATCCGGAATTATTTCAACCGGTCTTATTTCGTCGTTTTTTCTTCCGTCAAATCTAAGTACGCTCATTGTATCCCTCTCATTCTATTTTAAAGCTTTATACAGCTCATCGCTTTCAGGCGGCGTAATTTCAATTCGCTCTCCGCCTTTTATCATAACCGCCGAAGTTCCCCCAATCCTTCCGATATCAGTTATCGGCACTCCTTCTTTTCCCGCTTCCTCTATCAGCTGCAGCGCTTTGCTTTCGGAAGCAATAATCAGCATAGAACCGCTGGAAATCAGCCTGAGAAAGTCTATTTCCAGGATACCGCAGATTTTTTCCGTAACCGGAGAAACCGGAATACTGTCATAATAAATCTCTGCTCCCAGTCCCGAAGTACGGCACATCTCCCATACTGCTCCCAGAAGTCCCCCTTCGGTGATATCGTGCATTCCGTCAACGCCGATATTTCCGGCTATTACGCCTTCTTTCACCACGCTGGTTTTCTTCATAAAGCTTCTTGCCAGAGACAGTTCCTCTTCCGAGAGGAATTCTTCCAGCTTATCTCTTCTGTCGGCAGCTATTATTCCTATTCCTTCCAGTCCCAGTTCCTTGCTCACAAGAATCCTGTCACCTTCCCGGATGTTTTCGGAATTAACGCTTTTTCCCGCAGCACATCTTCCGACAGCAGTGGAAACAATAACCGGACGGTTAACTGCGTCTGTAATCTCAGTGTGGCCTCCTATTATCTCTATTTCATGAAGGGCAGCCTCATCTCCGGCCTGTTTCATTATCTTTTCCACATCCTCATCCGAAGTCCCTGCAGGCAGCATTACCGCAAGCATTATTCCGAGAGGTTCGACTCCGTTTGACGCTATATCATTGAGAGTGACATTTATCGCAAGTTTTCCTATGTCTTCGACAGAACCGGTTATCGGGTCCGTGGACATAACACACTCGTAGTCTCCGAAGCCCACAACGGCGCAGTCCTCCCCTATTCCCGGTCTCTGTATAACTTCACTTCTTCTGAATTTAATATTTCTGAATACGATTGCCTCCAGCAGGTCGCTGTCAAGTTTTCCGATTGGAAGTATCAATTTCAATCACCACTCTTCACTTTATCATTTCTTCGAATTCTTCCTGAGATATAATTGTTATTCCCAGGTTCTGAGCTTTTGTCAGCTTGCTTCCCGCCTCTTCTCCGGCAAGCACATAGGCGGTTTTCTTTGAAACGCTTCCGGACACCTTTCCTCCGTACGACATTATTATCTCTGAAGCCTCGTCTCTGGTCATGGAAGGCAGGGTCCCGGTAAGTACGAAGGTCTTTCCCGCAAACCGGTCATCCTTCTTTGTCACCTCATCCAGGGACTTCATATTTACCCCAAGTCCGGCAAGCTTTGCTATCATCTGCCTGTTTTTCTCGGAAGTGAAAAATTCCACCATATCCCTTGCTGCAGTCTGTCCGAAATCGGGAAGTTCCATTATCCTGTCCGCTGAAGCATTCATTACCGCCTCCATATCCGGGAAGTTCTCCGACAGAACCTTTGCAGACTGTTTTCCCACATTTCTTATGCCGAAGCCCGTAATAAGCCGGTTTATTCCGTTTTCTCTGGATTTTTCTATTGCCTCCAGCAGATTGTCCACCGCCTTTTCCCGGCCTATGATACCGGCTGAAATAAGTTCTTCCCGGTATTTTTTCAACGAATAGATATCAGGAATCTCCTCTATATACCCGGCATCGTATAAAGCTTCTGCAACTGCCGGCCCGAACCCTTCGATGTTCATAGCGTCCTTTGAGGCAAAGTATGACAATGCTCTGAGCTGTTTTCCGTAACAGTCATCGCTTATGCATTTAAGATGAGCTCCGTCATCCTCTCTGACCGTAGGGCCTCCGCATACCGGGCATCTGTCAGGAAGTCTGAAAGCTGCCGCTCCGGCAGGTCTTTTTTCCTTAATTACATTCAGAACCTCCGGAATGATGTCTCCGGCCTTCTGAACAACCACAGTATCTCCTACCCTTATATCCTTAGTATCGATATAATCCTGGTTGTGAAGGGTGGCCTTGCTTACTGTGCTTCCTGCCAGCCTGACAGGCTTAAGCAGCGCCAGAGGAGTTATCCTGCCGGTTCTTCCCACCTGAACCACAATATCCTCTACAAGGGTTTCTTTTTTTTCCGGTTCATATTTATATGCAACAGCCCATCTGGGAACCTTGGAGGTCATTCCAAGCCTTCGTCTGGCCTCCAGAGAGTCCACCTTAACCACAGCTCCGTCAATTCCGTATTCCAGTTCCCAGCGTTCTGCTCCTATTTCCTCTATGGCTTTCCATATTTCGTCAAAATTTCTGCATATGCGGTATTCCGGCGTAATATCAAAGCCTTGTGCCTTCATCCATTCAAGGCTTTCCGAATGGGAAGTGAATACTCTGCCTTCCGCCACTTCCAGGTTAAATACGAAAATATCAAGCCCCCGCTCTTTAACAATACTGCTGTCCAGCTGACGCAAAGTACCCGCCGCGATATTTCTCTGATTCTGATACAGCTTTCCGCCCTTTTCCCTCTGTCTTCGGTTTGCTTTTTCGAAATTCTCTCTGGTCATATATACCTCTCCCCTGATTTCGGCATAAGGCAGCTTGTCCTTAAGCTCCTTAGGGAGGCTTTCTATCTGCAGACAGTTTTCGTAAACGCTTTCTCCTGTAACTCCGTCGCCTCTGGTTATAGCTTCCGTCAGCCTTCCGTCATGATATCTCAGCACTACAGAAAGACCGTCTATCTTCTTTTCTACCACAAAAACCGTATCTCCGAGCTCGGCTCTGACCTTTTCCGTAAAAGCCTGCACCTCTTCTTTTGAAAAGCTGTCCTGAAGGCTTATCACAGGCACATCGTGTCTGACTTTCTTCAGTTCACGTTTAACAGTCCCTCCGACTTTCTTTGTCGGAGAGTCGCTGTCCGCAAATTCCGGGTAGGCCTTTTCCAGTTCCCTCAGTTCCACGGACAGCTTATCATACTCATAGTCCGTTATTTCGGGATCATCCTGATTATAATATCTGTCATTATGATATTCTATTAGTTTTCTGAGAGCCTCTATTCGCTCTTTTACAAGATTTGATGTCTCCATGGCAATCCTTTTTATATCTTCTTTAACTTTACTATACCTGCGTCAAACACCTTTGTGCCTGCCCCGTCAAAAATGATAGTAATCATTTCTGTCCTTCCGTCATTCTTTATTCCCACAACCATGCCTTCGCCGTATTTTGAGTGCTTAACTCTCTCACCGCCTTTAAAAGCAGGAAGCTCAGCCGGTACGGCCTTTCCGCTCCCGG
>JAUNCY010000043.1 GCA_030526325.1 Bacillota bacterium | reverse complement strand
TGACAAAAATCCGCTGCTGTTGTACAATAGATAAGCTATCACGGTAGCGGAAAATGTGTCTTCGTAGCTCAGTAGGATAGAGCGTTCGCCTCCTAAGCGAAAGGCCGTGGGTTCGACTCCCGCCGAGGACGCCAGATGATACTCACTATTCTGATGAATGGTGGGTATTTTTGTTTATGTTTGAATAGAGGCAGTAATTAGGCGGGAGTCACTCCCTGTCCGAGGACGCCAGATAACTAACCTCCGAAAAATGGCTTAACAGAGCCAAAAATCTGGGGTTTTTCTTTTTTGTTCTGATGAGTTTTAATTCTAAAACAGAATGAAAATAGCTTCAAATAGCGTCGATTTGCCCCAAATTTGTTCCAAAAACACTTCTGACAGGCTGAAAAAGAGTTCTGAACTCCACAAAATATCAATTTTTGTAGTCTTTTTATCATCTGAAAAGCACTCATATTTAACTGATATCAGTTATTTAAATCATCAATATTATCCAATGAAATGAAAAAAAGTATTGACAGGTTAGATATAACTAACTATAATAATCGCAGTTAGTTAATCTTACCGACTATATGAAACAGGAGGTGTAAATAAGGTTTTATTTTTTATCATTGAGTTAGATAAAACTAACTATTAGAAAAGGAGAAACATATGTCAGAAGAAACAATAGTAAATCAATGTGCACCTACCCTTGCAGGAATAAAAACGGGTAATATGTTTTCTGTAAAATATTCAGATGAAAAAGAAATTCTACAAAATATTCGTGAACTGAATCATGTACTCGTCAAAAAAGGCGTAAGGGTTATTCCTCTCCAAAAGACCAGCAATCGCATTCTGATATATATTTACAGACCGGATTATCTTGAGAGAGATTTATTGCATCCCCTGGCTCAAAGAATCCTGAAAGAAAAAGGTTATGAGCTTGTAAGTTCTGACAGATGTATATGTCAGTTAATCAGAAACTTCCGAAATGATTCAGAATTCCCGCATGAGGTAGGTTTATTTCTTGGATATCCTCCCGCAGATGTATCCGGATTTATAAATAGCCCATGTGAGGGTGTTAAATGTTGCGGATGCTGGAAATCATATTCTGATCCGGAGAAAGCAGAAGAAACTTTTATAAAATATAGAAAATGTACAGATATTCTACAGAACATGAATAAACAGGGAAAAACACTTGAACAACTGACAGTAAAAAGTTAATGCAGTTTATAGATTTAAAGGAGAATTAAAATGAATAAAGTAGCAATTATCTATTGGAGTGGAACAGGAAATACAGAAGAAATGGCTTTTGCTGTTGAATCCGGTGCAAAGGCAGCAGGAGCAGAGGTAAGTATTTTTGGCCCTGATGAATTTTCTGCTTCACTTGTAAATGAGTTTAGTGCCATTGCTTTTGGTTGTCCTGCAATGGGAGATGAGGTTCTGGAAGAATCATCTTTTGAGCCTATGTTTGCAGAGCTTGAGAATAAGCTCTCGGGGAAAAAAATTGCCCTTTTCGGATCATACGGTTGGGGTGATGGTCAGTGGATGAGAGACTGGGAGGACAGATGCAGGTCTGCAGGAGCAGAATTAATATGTGACAGTGTTATTGTAAATGAAGCTCCGGATGAAGAAGGTGTTGATAAATGCATAAATCTTGGAAAAGCTCTTGCATAAGATGTAGGAGATTTTTATGAGCGTTGTAATTGTTGGCGGTCATGAATGTATGGAAAGACAATACAGGAATATCTGCAAAAATTTTGGCTGTAAATCCAAAATATTCTGTAAGTATAAAGCCGATATGCAGGATAGAGTCGGAAAACCGGATTTACTTATTCTGTTTACACATACAGTTTCACATAAAGCTGTAAGGTGTGCTGTGTCCGGTGTTCCTAAATCCACAAATATTGTATGGTCTCATAGCAGTTCGCGGTCAGCACTGTATAATATACTTAACACAAATATACGTAATTAAATCGTAATAATACAAAAAACTTCGTGTAATCAATTAAGATGCACGAAGTTTTGCTTTATAAATAAATATTATTTTTTAGTACAGTGTTTTTTAAGAATTTCAAAGGTTTCTTCGCTGATGTCATGTTCAATTCTGCATGCATCAATAACGGCTGTTTCCTCGCTGACTCCGAGTCGAATAAGCCATTCTGAAAGCAGATTATGTCTTTCCAATACCGTTTCAGCTCTTTTAAGACCTTCTTCTGTCAGATAAATATATCCGGTTTCTTCCATGGTAATTAATCTCTTTTCACGAAGTCCTTTCATGGCAACACTGACGCTTGCTTTTGTGAAACCTAATTCATTTACTATGTCAATGGAACGAACATTTCCTTTATTTCTGCTAAGTTTAAGAATGGTCTCTAAATAGTCCTCCATTGATTCATCTGACTTATGTTTGATATAGCTCACTTTTATCAGTCACCTCTCATTCAATATCAGTAATATATCATTTTTAGCAATATAAAACAAATAAATTTTGAATAAAAATTTAAGTTAGTATTGACAAACAGAGTTAGTTGTGGTAAACTCGCTGTCGTGGTTAGATATTACTAACTTTTAAAATGAAAAAGGATCAGGTCATATTATGAATTTATCAAACGCAAAATGCTCAGAAGATTATACAGTGAAAAACATAATAACAGATGATGAAGAACTGAAAAGTTTCCTGTTTTCATTAGGCTGTTACAGTGGTGAAAAAATTACTGTTGTTTCTCAGAAGAAAAACAGTTGTATTCTATCGATTAAGGATGCCAGATATAACATAGATAAAGAACTGGCAAAAGCAATTGAAGTATATTAAGAATCAGAAAATCGAATCGAAAGATTCTTTTTTTATAACACAGAGTTAGTATAATCTAACTCAATAATAATGAAGGAGAAGTCAGTATATGAGAATTGCGCTTACAGGAAATCCGAACAGCGGAAAAACTACAATGTATAATGCGCTTACAGGCCGTAATGAGAAAATTGGCAACTGGGCAGGTGTTACGGTTGACCGTAAGGAAAGCGTCATTAAAAAGACATTTTACAGAGGAGACGAAGAGCTTATTGCCGTCGATCTTCCCGGAGCATACTCAATGTCTCCGTTTACTTCCGAAGAAAGTATAACAAGCACTTATGTTAAAAATGAGCGTCCTGATGTTATCATCAATATAGTGGATGCAACAAATCTGAGCCGAAGCCTCTTTTTCACAACACAGCTTCTTGAGCTTGGAATACCTTTAGTTGTCGCACTTAATAAGAGTGATATCAATGAAAAAAAAGGCACTGAAATTCACAAAACAAAACTCTCGGAATTACTTGGTTGTCCGGTTATCGATACGGTATCTACCAGAACATCGGGTTTAAAGGAAGTAGTTGAGGAAGCAATATCAGTTGCCGGTGAAAAGCAGAAAGCTCCTTATCATCAGGGAAATATTAATTTACACGATAAGTCTGAAGTAGAAAAAGCTGACAGAGCCCGATTTGAGTTTGTTAACAGCATTGTCAGTGAAGTTGAGACGAGAAAAATCCTGACAAAAGAAAAGAATAAGAGCGACAGACTTGATGCTGTACTGACTCATCCGATATCAGGTTTACTCATATTTGCGGCTATAATGTTTCTTGTGTTCTATATTTCACAGTCAACTGTGGGAACCTGGATTGCAGACTGGCTTGTCGGATGGATAGAAACCTTCCAGGGCTTGGTTGGTGATATGATGTCAGATGCAAACCCGTTCCTTTATGCACTGCTGGTAGACGGTATTATCGGTGGCGTAGGTGCGGTTGTTGGTTTTCTTCCACTTGTTATGGTCATGTACTTCCTGATTGCATTACTTGAGGATTGCGGATATATGTCCCGCGCAACTGTAGTACTTGATCCCATTTTCAAAAGAGTGGGTCTTTCCGGTAAAACGGTAATACCAATGGTAATCGGTACCGGTTGCGGAATTCCTGCAATCATGGCATGCAGAACAATTAGAAATGAGAGAGAGAGAAGAACCTCAGCAATGCTTGCAACATATATGCCTTGCGGAGCCAAGCTTCCGGTAATTGCACTTTTTGCAGGTGCCTTTTTCTCCGATGCCGCATGGGTCGGTCCTTTAATGTATTTTGTGGGAATTGCTCTTATTCTTCTTGGTGCAGTACTTATTAAGGCAATTACAGGAACAAAATACAGAAAATCCTTCTTTATTATTGAATTACCTGAATATAAAGCTCCAAGCCTTAAATTTGCACTCGGTTCCATGCTGGAAAGAGGCAAAGCATACATTATAAAGGCAGGAACAATTATTCTTGTGTGCAATACAATAGTTCAGATTATGCAGTCATTTAATATGCATCTTCAGGTAGTGGAAGAAGGTCTCGAGCACACTTCTATTCTTGCTGTAATATCTTCTCCTTTTGCATATCTGCTTGTACCTGTTGTCGGTGTAGCGGCATGGCAGCTGGCAGCGGCTGCGATTACAGGATTTATCGCAAAAGAAAATGTTGTGGGAACACTGGCTGTATGCTATGCGATAACGAATTTTATTGATACAGAAGAACTTGTACTTATTTCCGGTGGAAGTGAAGTTGCAGCCGTAATGGGAATTACAAAAGTGGCCGCACTCGCATATCTTATGTTTAACCTTTATACTCCTCCCTGCTTTGCGGCAATAGGTGCATTGAATTCAGAGCTGAAAAGCGGAAAGTGGTTACTTGGAGCAGTTGCATTACAGCTTGCAACAGGTTTTACTGTAGGTTTCCTTGTTTACCAGATAGGCACACTTATTACAACAGGCAGTTTTGGTGCCGGATTTGTCGGTGGTCTTATCGCTGTGATTATATTTGCACTTGTATTAACAGCTATGATTATCAAAGCAAACAGACAGGTGGAAAGCGAATATGCTTTAAATAACGCTTGATGACAATGTGTGAGGTAATCGTGAAAATACGGTTACCTCATTTTCATTTATGAGAGGTAAATTTATGGAAAATTTTGTTATATTGGCTGTACTGATTATATCGGTCGGTTCGGCATCATTCTATATATGGAAAGAGAAAAAGAAAGGTAAAAAGTGTATCGGTTGCCCCATGTCAGGATGTTGTAAATCCTGTAAATGTGGACAGATCAATAAAAGCACAACAAGTCAGGAAAATAAATGAAACAGTCAACAATGGGAAAAACAAGAGAAGATTATCTGAAAGCTGTTCTTATCACCGAAAAAAAGTATGGCGCATGCAGATGTGTTGATGTTGCCAGATATATGGGAGTTTCCAAATCAAGTACAAGCTCGGCTTTAAAGAAGCTTGAGCAGGAAGGCTTTATAATAAAGGATGACTGGAGAATTCTCCTGACGGAAATTGGCTGGGAAACCGCAGTAAATGTTTATCAAAAATATATGTTTTTTCTGAACTGGTTAAAAGAGATAGGTGTCGATGAGAACACCGCTGAAGATGATGCATGCAAAATTGAGCATGTGATTTCAGAAGAATCTTTTATCAGAATATGTGAATTTAAAAAACGACTGTGACTCAGGAGCATAAAAATGACTGATTTTTTAATAGTATGCGTTCTATCAATAATGATGATTCTGGGAATGCGCTCCGCTGTAAAACATTTTAAAGGTGAAGGCGAATGTTGTGGCGGTAGCTCAGTTGTAAAAGCAAAGCGAAAAAGACTGAAGAATATTATAAGGCAGAGAGTAATCATAATTGATGGCATGACCTGTATAAACTGTAAAAATCGTATTGAAGCCGCACTGAATAATCCGGATGGTGTTTCTGCCCGTGTAAAACTGAACAGAAAAACAGCGGTAGTGTCTATGGAAAAAGAAGTAAGTGATGAACAGCTAAGAAATATAATTGAAAATCTGGGGTATCGAGTGATTGAAATCAGATAAAATATCAGAACTATATTTAAACCTTCGTGTAAAGCTTTTAAAAGGGCTGAAATCGAAGGTTTTTCTATTATGGTAAGTATCTGCTATTGTCGGTTTCTCCTATTTAATGTAATCATTTAGCCCGGAAAAAAGTCCATGACAGAGCCCTTCAAAAGTTCCGAAACCGCATTCAGGGTAAAATTATATTAGCTATAATGAAAAATACCCGCACAGTCACTTCGGCAAAACTGTGTGGGTATTATTTTTATATTTTCTTTTTTAACACAATAATCAGTCCGATAACAAGTACCGCAACGGAAACACCGAGGCTTATCACAGTGCTTAAAGCATTGTTTCCGCTCTTCCCTGCTCCGAAATCACTCATGGAGATATTTTTACCTCCCATGTTATCCGGCAGGTTTTTAGGGCTGAAATCTGACTTTGAAGAATCGGGAACAGTACTTTCTTCCTGCTGATATTCATTATTTTTCACTTCCCTGTACCCATCTGTTTCACTTTCAGCTGATTTTTCCTCAGGTATAACGGAAGTTTCATCTCCTGAAGGATTCTTTCCCGAATCAGGGCTGAAACCGCCCATGCTTCCACCCATGGAACCCATGTCTGAGATGCTGAGTCCGTTTACTTCAACTTTCGCTGTGTCGCCGTTTAACTGTTTTGAAACGGCTTCACCTCTGAGGCTTACAAACTCTTTTATGGCAGTTACTCCTGCTTCGAATTCTTCCGAAGTGCAGAATTTTGTGGGATCTTTTTCCACGTAAGGTGAAATCATTTCGACTGTGGAATCTATCATTTCCTGGAGTTTTCCGGAATTTATCCACTCTTCCACGAATTCGGAGTATAGTGCATGATACTGCTCTATATATTCCTCATCGGAGAATATCCAGCCGAACATTGGTCTGTCATTTACATCTCCGCCGGATACAAGACTGTCTATGGAGCTGTTAACGGAAGATGATGCATTTCCTCCCATGAAGGTTCCGAATGCAAGATTGTAATCCCATGGTATCATTCCGAGTTTTCCGTCACTTTCATGAAGGTAATAATTGTGAATCATGCTGCCTGTATAGCTGTCTCCGTTGACCGAAAAGTTATGAACTACAAAGTAACGAAGAACCTCTTCCATATCCAGGGTATTCTCAAGATTTGTGTAGTCACTGAGATTTTTGAGTGCGGAGATTAATCTTTCTTTGTCTGCTTTGCTTATATCTGTTTTGGCATTGTCAAAGATATTCGGGTAACTGTCGGGATCATCATCCACGTATTTCAGCTTTACATCATCACTCCCCATTCCAAAACCACCGAACATCTCCGAAAAGCTTTCGGAGATACTTCCTCCATCGGAGAATATGTCGGGAAGATCTTTTATGTCAAAATCTTCCATGGAGAAATCCCCTCCGGGTATATTACCACCCGGGAACTGTGGAGTGTTATCAGAGCTGAAATCCAGACCTGTTTTCCCGGAACCTGTACTGTTCTGATTACTGCCCGGCATACTGCCACCGGGGAAGTTACCATCAGGCATCTGTGGCATATTGTCAGCAGAAAAGTTTCCGCCGCCGAAATCACCGAAGGAGAAATCTCCGCCCGGCACATTCGGCATATTTCCACCGAAGAAATCATCAGCCGGGAATCCTGAACTTTCCGATGATTCCTCACTGTCGGAAGAACTGTCTCCTCCGAAATCGAAGCTGTTAATATCAAATTCCCTGCCGTTGCCGCGTCCGCCGCCGAAACTCATACTGTCCGGCTTATACAGCTCACCGCTGTCGGAACCGTAGTTTCTCATGAGAAAGCTGTCCTCCACGCCTTCGACCGCAAGATAAAGTCCCCAGTCCTCCCCGTTTACTGTTATATACACAAAACTGCAGAGAGGTGAATCCACATCGAATTCGTTCATCAGTCTGTAAACGAGATAGTCTTTCATCATGGTGTTATCCTGAATAAGGTTATTAAGACAGAGCTTGTCAAGTCCGTGGTAGCTTTTACCTTTTTCGTACTGATCAAATTCCAGCTTGAAGCTGTATCTCTCGCTTCCCATAGATTTTACCGAGCTGAGAGAGGTATTACCCTTGGCACGAATGGCAATATTGCTGTATTTTTCTCCGTCAACCAGAACTGTGCACGGAGAATATTCCTCGTTTTCACAGGTTTCAATAAAGGAGTCCCAGTCTCCCATAACTATATCAATCTTGTGAACATATGAGGTATCAAACAGCTTTTTCTCATAACCCATTACTGTGCTTTCCTTTGCGAAAGCTGCGCCGAAACAGCTCATCAGTATAACAGTTGCTGAGAGCATGACTGCCAGGGCGGCAATACAGATTTTATCCATATGCTTACTCGTTGACATAATTGTGCTCCTTATCCCATGTAATCGCCGTTATAACTTACGAGAACAGCACTGTTTACACCATCCATTGCGGAAAGTGCATTGACAAAATCGGTATCTTCACTCTTGAGACGAACTTCAAGGTTGAGCTCCACAAGTCCCATCTGTGCTGATTTGGATTTGACAACACAGCGCTCTGTCATTTTCTGAAGATAATCAAGGGCAGCAGTCTCTGCGTTATGATCTTCACAGGAGAGAACAACAATGTATGGATTTTTGTCTGACTTTCTGTTTACGAAGAAGAGAAGAATGAGTCCGATTATAACACTTCCGATAACGGCAAGAGGAATCATGCCTGCGGCAAGAATAATTCCGGATGCAATGGACCAGAAAAGGAATGCAATGTCAAGAGGCTCCTTTATGGCTGTTCTGAAACGTACAATTGAGAGTGCACCCACCATACCGAGGGAAAGAACAACGTTTGAGGTTACCGCAAGAATTACCTGAGAGGTTATCATGGTGAGTGCGATGAGAGTCACGCCGAATGAAGATGAGTACATAACTCCACGATAGGTCTTTTTGTAGACAAGAAAAATAAACAGGCCTATGCCGAATGCAAGGGCTATGGTGAGCACCATGTCGAGTGGACTTACTGCTGAGATGTTTTCGAGAAAGCTTGATTTGAAGATGTCGCTGAATGTCATTTTGGGTTACTCCTTGTTATTAAATATTTTAACCGTAAATACGGCACTGTGCGTATTTTGAAAAAGCGGATGCCCGTCTGTTCGGTAGACTCACCGCATCTCTGATTATATCCGGAAGATATTCGTCCCATTTCACTTCGAAGATAATCGGGGAGTCTCCTGCCGGAACGGTAATGGTTTCCGGGTTCAGAAAATCCGTTCTGAAATCCCCTGTGCGAATGTTGCAGTCTATGGTTGCCCTGACATTTCCGGGACCGTAGACAAAGGGAATTCTTGTGTAATCCACTATGGTTCTGGGTTTTAACAGCTCGGTTTTCATTTTCGAATACAGTTCCCGAATCAGAGCTCTGTCACAGCCGCGCATCCAGTCTGTATCTCCGATGCTTATTCTGCGGGCTTCGTCCTCTGTGATTTTACAGCTCTGCTTTGAACACAGGCCGTTTATCTTGCTTTTTTTCTCCAGATGAATAAGGGATGTGTCGCCGTTATAGAATCGTATTCGGAATTTCTCCCTTTTGTTTACCCCATCGATTTTTTCCCTAAGTGCTTTATCCGATGGCGTGTCAAAATACACACTGCGAATCTGATATTTCCCGTTTTTCGCATGTTTATCTCTTTGCATCACCGCCGAAAGCCGCATCTGAAGTATAAGAAAGTCAGAATAATTTATTTCATGCTTCCACTCATGACGGAATTTCATGTTATTTCTCCCTCCGAAAAGTTTTAAGGTTACCTTATAATACTGAATATATATATCCATACTGAAACAAAACTGACTGAAAGGTGAAATTTCGGTGAAATAAAAATACACAGATTTATAAAACTGTGATTGACAAAACAGTAAATATATATTAGTATTCGGAAAAGCAATAAATATGACAGATAACACCCTTAATTTAAACAGGTGTGGAAAAAAGGAGGAAATCATGGAGTTTCTTGACGAAAGAGTTAAAGTCATATGTGAAGAACTGAAAAGACTCAAGGTAAAACAGGTCTTCCCTCTGCTTTCATGGGAATATAAAGAGGGCGACTACATCTACCCTCAGGATGCTGAGAACGACAGTCAGCCATGGAAAGGTTTTGACTGCAAAACCATGCACTGGTACGGCAAAGACCGTCACTACTGGTTCAGAACCACTTACACCGTACCCGAATCCCTTGACGGAAAACCGATGTGGATCAGAGTATCCTCTCAGATAGATGAGTGGGATGACGGACGCAACCCCCAGTTTCTGCTGTTTGTAAACGGTGAAATTCTTCAGGGTATCGACATGAACCACCGGGAGTGCCTTATCACCCGCAGTGCCAATGCAGGAGATGTTCTTACAATAGAACTTCAGTCCTACACAGGTATTCTGCACGAGGAATTTGCCCTCAGAACTCAGATTGAGGAAATAGATCCTCAGATTGAGGAACTTTACTATGACCTGTGGGTTCCGCTTGCTGCCTTCTCCAGAATGGAAAAGGACGATAAAACAAGACGTGATATCGAAAACATACTGAACAACACAATAAATTATCTTGATCTTCGCACACCTTATTCCACCGCTTTTTATGATTCGGTGGAAAACGCAGAGCGGTACATTAAAAAAGCTCTGTATGAGGACTTCACAGGATATGATGATGTTATAGCCACCTGCATAGGTCACACTCATATTGATGTTGCCTGGTACTGGACTGTTGCCCAGACCAGAGAAAAGGTTGGCAGAAGCTTTGCTACCGTACTTAAACTCATGGAGGAATATCCGAATTACAGGTTTATGTCCAGCCAGCCGCCGCTTTACATCTTCCTCAAAGAGAGATATCCCGAACTGTACGAAAAAGCCAGGGCAAGAATTGCCGAAAAACGCTGGGAACCCGAAGGAGCAATGTGGGTTGAAGCGGACACAAACCTCACCTCAGGTGAATCTCTCGTCAGACAGTTTGTTCACGGAAAGCGCTTTTTCAAGGAAGAATTCGGTGTGGACAGCAAGGTTCTCTGGCTTCCCGATGTATTCGGTTATACCGGTGCCCTGCCTCAGATTATGAAAAAATGCGGCATCGATTATTTCATGACCACAAAACTTGCCTGGAACCAGTTCAACAAGGTTCCATATGACACAATGATGTGGAGGGGCATTGACGGCTCTGAGGTATTCACTCACCTGATAACAACCCTGAGTGTTGCTCAGCCGGTCTCAAAGTATTTCACTACCTACAACGGTATGCTTCACCCTGACTCCATAATGGGTGGCTGGATGCGATATCAGAACAAGGATATTAACAATGATATTCTCGTATCCTTCGGCTACGGTGACGGTGGCGGCGGCCCCACAAGAGAAATGCTGGAGACCTCCAAGCGCATGGAAAAAGGAATAAAGGGCATTCCGAAAGTAAGACAGGAATTCTCAAAAGTCTATTTCGACGAACTTTACGAAAAGGTTAAGGACAGCAGACGTCTGCCTACATGGGAGGGTGAATTCTACTTTGAATATCACCGCGGAACCCTTACATCCATGGCAAGAAACAAGCGTGCCAACAGAAAATGTGAGCTTGGTCTTATGGACGCAGAACTTCTCTCCGTGCTCGCAAATGACAGAATAGCCTATCCTAAGAACGAACTTACCGGAATGTGGAACACCGTTCTTCTCAATCAGTTCCATGATATTCTTCCCGGCTCATCCATACGTGAGGTTTATGATGTAACAAAAGAGGAGTATGACGAAATTTCCGAAAAGCTCGCAGAAATCACAGCGGACCGCATGAAGCTCCTTACAGGAAGCGGAAACGGCATTACCCTCTTTAATACAACAGGCAGAACAAGAGATGACATAGTAAACCTGGGAAAAACCGATGCCGAAACCCTCAGGGATGAAAACGGCAACATATTCCCTATTCAGCACACAGCAGACGGCGACATCTGCTATGTCAGAGGTCTGCCTTCAAAGGGTTACAGAACCTTCACAGCGGATTCCGAGGCACATCCCGCTAACCGCAGAATGCTTCTTCACAATGACAGATGCATTGAGACACCTTTCTATATTGTCGAGTTTAACGAAAACGGACACATGAGCCGAATCTATGACAAAGAGAATGACAGAGAGGTTCTGAAAGAGGGTCAGTACGGTAACCTCATGCGCATGTATGAAGATAAACCGATGTTCTACGACAACTGGGACATTGACATCTATTACACAGAGAAATACTGGGATCTGAACAGTCTCGATTCCATGGAATGGACAGAATTCGGTGATGTTGTTGCCACCCTGAAAATCAGAAGAAAAGAGAGCAATTCCCTTATTGTTCAGGATATTAACTTCTACGCAGACAGCCCGAAAATCGAATTCAGAACCTATGTTGACTGGAAAGAAAATCAGACTCTTCTCAAGGTTCACTTCCCTGTTGATGTGCACACCGACGAGGCTACATTCGACATTCAGTTCGGTAACCTGAAGAGAAAGGTTCACACAAACACAAGCTGGGATATGGCAAGATTCGAGAGCTGCGGCCAGAAATGGATAGATCTCTCCGAGGGTCACTACGGCGTGAGTGTTCTTAACGACTGCAAGTACGGACATTCCGTAAAAGACGGAAACATAGGCCTTACCCTTATAAAATGCGGGAACGAACCAAACCCTGTTGCAGACCGTGAGGAACATTACTTCACCTATGCCCTCTACCCTCATGCGGGAACATGGCAGGAAGCAGATACCGTAGCTAAGGCTTACGAACTCAACCAGCCTGTACTGGTATGCTGTGGCGGAAACACCGGTGACAGCTTCAGCTTTGCCTCTGCGGATAAGAGAAACGTTATTCTTGAGACAGTAAAGCAGGAAGAAAACGGCGACGGAATTATTCTTCGTATGTATGAATCCGAGAACGCTCTTACAAAGGTGAATTTAAGCGTTGCCGACAGATTCACCAAAGCATATCTCTGCAATCTGCTGGAGGAAGAAGAACAGGAAATTCCTGTGGATAACGGCAGTATCAGTCTCAGAATCAAGCCTTATGAGATAATCACCGTTAAATTAAAGTAAATATTTTCAGCCCACTGCAAAAAAGCGGTGGGCTTTACTGTTTTGTGCTCGATTTTGCCTGTATTTTGCCATTTTAATTCCGAATAACCGATTGATTTTATATCCCCTATATCATATAATATATTTAAAATATACATTTTATTTACACCGATTTAACATAATTTACAAATACAACTGTCTGACAAAGGAGTGATACCATGAAAAAAAGATTTACAGCTCTGGCCTTATGTGTGATGCTCATTTTATCTTTGTGCGCCCGTTCAGAGAAAAAAACTGAGGCAAAAACAGGTTCCGCTCTTTCGGAAGATTACAGCACAAGCATTTATGTATGCGGAACATGGGGAAACTTTGAGGCACTTGATGCCGCCGCTCAGCTTTTTAACAAGGAATTCCCCAATATTCAGGTAGTTTACGAACAGCTTGGCAATTACGGCTCTGACCTCAACAACCGATTTGCTTCCGGCGAAAACGTGGATATTTACACCACAGACTGGTTACTGAGCAACGATGAGAGATACTCTTACTACACCGACAATGCCCTTGAACTTGATCTGGATTTTTCTTCTGTTGATGAAAGATATCTTCAGACAGGCCTTGTTGACGGCAAACAGTTTGCCGTTCCGATTTATGCCCACTCTTACGGGCTCATGGTAAACGAGGATTTACTGGCAAAATACAATCTCAGTGTTCCTGCAGACTTCGATGAATTTATTAACTGCTGTGACACCCTGAAAAACGGGGGCATCTACCCTGTTCTTGAGGCAGACAGACTGTTCACTACTCAGTTTTTCCTTAGCAATGTTTTAAGTGATGTACTCCGTTCCGATAAAGCAGAGGAACAGGCCGAAGCAATTCTCAACGGAAAAGACAGCGAAGGCTACCTCGCGGAATCATTATCAATGCTCGAGAATGTTTATAACTCAGATTACATTCATCCTGACAGTGCATCTCTTGAGGATAACTATAACAGCGCTATCATGAGATTCTTTGAGGGTGACATAGCTTTTGTTCCGTTTAACACATCAAACTTTTCCGGCACAAAAAAGAGAGAAGCAAAATCCGAGAATTTCAGCGCAGAGCCCTTTAAATATTCATTTGTTCCTGCCTTCTCAAATGACGGTTACGGACATGTGGTTCAGCAGCTCGGCACTGTTTACATGAGCATATTTGACGGCGTGGAAGAGGAAAAGCTGCCTTATGTCAAGGCTTTCCTCCAGTTCCTTATTGATGACGAAGGCAGCGCCGAACTCGCAAGGGTTAAAAACATGCCTACCTCAAATATGAACACAGGCTGCAAAGAATTCCCATATCTTGATAAACTTGAAAAAGACGATATTTATTATGTTGGAATGAACCGTGAAAATGACACCATGCTCAGACTCAATCAGCTTGTTCGTGCTGCTTCACTTTGCATTGAACCGGGAAAATCGGCTGAAAACCTGCTTGAGGAATCTATTGACAGTCTCAGCAGGGAATAAAAAGAAAGGTTGTTGATTATGAAACGATATGCCATTGTTCTGTTTAACATAATCATATTTATCGTACTGGCATTGGGCATACTCGTTTACGCCGGCAGTCAGAGAGAATTTTCGATGCACCTAG
>JAUNCY010000092.1 GCA_030526325.1 Bacillota bacterium | reverse complement strand
ATAGCTGCTGTAATATCACCTGCCACAGCATCAGGCAGGGTCGGCTTCACATTGGAACGGGAAAGTTCCTTTTCCCATGTGCGCTTTCCGTCCAGAATATCGCCATAACGCTGTACCAGGATATGGCCGGCACCCAGCATGTTGGTCAGCTCACCTATTTTCTTGGCGTACTCTATAGGCTGGTTGAACGGCTCAGTAAAATCGTGAGAACACAGGATTGCAAGGTTGGTGTTCTGGGACTTTAGCTCCTTATATGAATGGCCGTTTACTACGGCAAGGTCATCGTCGTAGTTTTCCTGGCTGACAAAGCCGCCCGGATTCTGGCAGAAAGTTCTCACCTTATTCTTGAAAGGCTGCGGATATCCGATGAGCTTGGATTCGTAGAGCACGTTATTCACATCCTCCATAATTTCATTTCTCACCTCTACACGCACTCCTATATCCACAGTTCCCGGTGCGTGGGCGATGTCGTACTTGGCGCAGATCTTTTCCAGCCACTCCGCTCCCCTGCGGCCTGTTGCAATTACCGTATGGTCCGCCGATATTTCAATCTTTTCACTTCCGGAATGGCTGCCGGAGCCGTCATCCGAAGCCCCGTTTTCTTTTTCTATTATGATACCTTTACATGTTCCATCTTCCAGAATCACATCGCTGCAGTTATATCCGAAAAGAATTTCAACGCCCTTTTCCTGCAGGAATCTCTCGATAGCTAAATATATCTCCTGAGCCTTTTCGGTTCCCAGGTGGCGTATAGGGCAGTCTACCAGTTTCAGACCGGCCTGAATTGCCCTCTTTCTTATGTCCTTAACCTTTTCTGTCTGACCGATGCCTTCCACCTTGGTATCAGCACCGAATTCCAGATAAATTTTATCAGTGTAATCAATCATTTCCTGAGCAAAAGATTCTCCGATAAGGTTAGGCAGATCGCCGCCTACTTCGCTGCTTAAAGAAAGCTTGCCGTCGGAAAATGCTCCTGCTCCGGAGAAGCCTGTAGTAATACTGCATGGTCTGCAGTTTACGCATTTTTTTGTAACGTTCTTAGGGCATCTGCGGTTCTCGATAGCTCGGCCCTTTTCAACAATTATAATCTTCCGGCTGCTGCCCTGTTTTATCATTTCCAGCGCCGTAAAAATTCCCGCCGGTCCTGCTCCTACTATAACTACATCACATTTCATCGGTAAATCCTCCTCGTTTTGTTTTTTGTTGTCCTTCTGTATATGAAGACAATCTTTTCAGCATCCAGCGGGTAAAACTCGTTTTCGCCGCTGATGTCACCCTTGTCATTTTCATCGTCACCGTGTGGGCTTATGCCTCTGTCGAATACCTTAGCCATAAAACCTGCCGAAACTGATACCTTCAGCTCATTTGCCTTTCGGGCACAAAAAAACCGCCCTCAAGGTACTATAAGCGGAATAACCTATAGTAAAACTGTTTGGCAGTTTGTAGAAACATTCACCCATGCGGCCGGGAAAGCAGCTCATTGTGAACTTATATACGTTATCCGTTTTATTATACCACACAGTAGTGGAGTATTTCAACAGGAAAATTGCTCAATGACTTTTTTCATGAATTTGTCCCTGCACATTTGGCTGTTTCTGCTACCTGCTCATGACTGCAAGGCCAACTATACAAAGCCCAATACCTATAAGCTGATTTGCCGTCACCGCCTCTTTATAGATAAGCACTCCCACACCTGCCAGCGCAATAGCAGTTATAATGCTGGATATAGTGGAACCTATGCTGATATTCCAGCCCACCTTATACATGAATACCGATGCCACCTCCACTGCAGTGATAGCCATGGCCATGGTCACAGGAGCCCAGTTCATTTTACCCAGCTGTGTCGGCAAACTCCTGTCCTGTCCCATAATCATCCAAAGTCCAAAAGCCAGAGCCGCTGCAATTACATAGTTAAAGAAAACTGCCGCAAATGGGTCCATGGCCTCCGGGACAGACTTTGCACTTATCTGATAAATGGTGTGCGCCACCACCAGCAAGGCGATGGGCCACCCGTAGCTTATTATGTTCACTTGTTTTGTTCTTCCTTTCCTCTGTTGTGTATCTGCTGTATTTCGGCTGTATCTTGGCTAGATCTCTGCCGTCTGTATTTTAAGCCACGCCGCAATGTCATCACTAAGGTGTGGTGACAGCTTTTCATAAACGTTCTTGTGGTATTCGTTAATCCACTTTTTTTCCTGATCTGTGAGAAACTCCGTCAAAATCGCCTCGCGCTCC
>JAUNCY010000091.1 GCA_030526325.1 Bacillota bacterium | reverse complement strand
CACCTCTGGCATCAGGCCACGTTTTATTTTATCCACATTTTTATTATAGAGGCACGACTATCTTTTTTCAATAATCAATTACACTCTGCTTCCCAGTTCAAACGCTTCTTTCATATGAGGGCTTCGTCTGGTAAGCTCCACATTTCCACATCCTCCGCCGTAAACAGCTCCCATATCCTGCATTTTCAGATAGTCACACAATATCTGATATTGCAGCTTTAATCCGTCAAAGGTATGCTCCTTATTGTCACTGGAAGCGCTGATCAGAACTGCTTTTTTCTTAAGACTCTGCAATTCGCCGTTAAAGCTGTAGAATCGGTCGATTACCTTTTTCAGCTGTGCCGACATGGAATAATAATACAGTGGTGTCACAAAACATATCAAATCACATTTTCGAATTTCATCTTTTAATTTTTCCATATCATCCTGCTGGCAGCAGGGACCGGATGTGTTACATGCATCACAGCCCAGGCAGACACCTATGGAAGCATGTGCCGCATCAAAAATGTCTGTCTCGTGTCCCGCACTTGCAGCTCCTCTCGCAAACTGCTCAGCCAGTAAATTAGAAGATCCCTCTTTATGAGGACTACTTTTAATTATAAGTATTTTCATATTGATATCTCTCCTGTTTAATATTCAAATGAAAAAAGCAGCGTCCTCTTAAAAGCGGCGCTGCTTTCCCTGTGTGTTATGCCATTGTTGTATTAACACGTGTGTGTTGTATGAACTTATGATGTAATATATACGATTTTTAACTGTTTGTAAAGACTTTTTTTTATTTTTTTCTTTTCCCGGCAAAAAAGAGCGGTGAAACTGTCTTTTCCGCTTCATCGCCCCCTGTATTTTTATTATTCATAACTCATTCTTTCAGATAATCATTCATGGAATGCTTCATATGGAGACTCATAGCACTGCGTGCACCATCACTGTCGCGCATTTTCAGATAATGCATGATCATCTGATGATCCATCATTGTGTCCTCATACAAAGTCTGTTTGATTCCTTCTTCCTTAAAAGCATCTATTAAAGCGTTATTAATGATTTCCGAAATCTTCAGTGCGAATTCGTTATGAGCCGCCTTTGCAATTGCCACATGAAACGCTTTATTTCCATCAGCATTCTCGCCGTTTTTATTCCAGTTCTCATCAATTTTCTTTCCCAGCGAAATAATGTTTGCCAGTTCTTCATCTGTAGCTCTTGCTGCTGCATAATAAGTAATCTCCGGCTCCAGCATGCTCCTCAGCTCATAGAGATCTTTAAGTTTATGATGCATCAGATTTAATTCATCAAATTTGAAGTTTTCCGCCACCCTGGAATTATCAGCTACATACGTGCCTTTTCCGCGACGTATCTCCAAAACTCCCTGTGCAACAAGATATAAAATAGCTTCCCGCAAGGTTGTACGGCTTACCCCAAGTTCAGCAGCCAGATCCGGCTCACTGGGCAGCTTGCTTCCCACCACATATTCTTTTTGAACATTAATCCTATCCAGAAGCTCTTGAATTATTCTGTCCGACAATTTCTGTTTATTCCCCAAGACAAATCCCCTTTCGCGTTATATGTAATCACATATATTTACCGACATCATACAACGCAGTATGTGAAATTGTCAATAATAACATTTTATTCCGAAAGCCTCATGCTCCTCCCGGTAACTCTTTTACAGGAACCGCAAGGTCTTAGAATCAATCCACAGAATCATTCTGGAATCGTGACAAATGCTCATAGGGCAGGATAAGGCGCCCTCTGTACAGCCCGCAGCAGTCATTGATCAGAGTATTATTCAGGGCAGAGAACATGTTTACATCCAGTTCTGCAAGCTGCAGTTTCAACAGGCGCATTCCACGTTCATAAGCCTCATCAAAATAGATACATTCCCCTTTAGGAATGGCATCCCGTCTTGCACGCTCTCTCTCCTGCTTTTTTTCATAGCCCTCATGATTTGCCGAGCCGATTTCTGCAACATCATCCATATCCTTTGTACGGATCTGTACTTCCAGATATGATCTGGAGCTGTTGTCATAAAAAGTAATATGAAGAGACTGATATCCGTAGGAATTCTGGTTGGAAATGTAATCCCTGTAATAAGGTTTCACGGAATCCTTCATCAAAATAGACGTGCTCATCTTAATTCCATTGGCCGGTTCCGGTGTAAATCCCCGTTCTTCCATAAAACCAGGAAGAACATTGGCAATTTCATATAAGTATTTCAATTCTTCCTTTTTCCGTTCTTCTTCCTGCCTCAGATGACATTTGGGTATGGAAATCA
>JAUNCY010000042.1:11049-14882 GCA_030526325.1 Bacillota bacterium | reverse complement strand
AGGTTTAGCGAAATGTCAAGAAAATGTTAAATTTGAGGTAAATGTCAGGTTTCAGGAAACAAGGTCAGCCATTCAAATAGACACAGCAGAAGAAAATGGAATGCTAATATCCAAACTGTTCGAATTGTCGATAATGGTACTGTAAGAAGAGCCAATGTATGCACAAGATGCATGAGATCCGGCAAAGTACAGAGAGCTATCTAACCCATCTGATCATTTAAAGAAAGACTGCCTTTTAGGCAGTCTGTTTTATTTTCTGCTTTAAATCAAAAATATCTTTATCCCCACCACAATCATTACGATGGCCAGAATCACAAACCACACAGCAGGAGGAAAGCATAATATAAGTATTGCCAGAATTCCGGTACATACCATTACCTTTGAAAGCTTTTTTATTTCCCGGTATTTGTCAGCGCTTACGCAGCAACATTTTCTGCGTATTTTTCTCGTGCAGTTTTTCAAATCCTCCCGGCATACGGTGAATCTTTTATTGCAGTTCATAGAAATCACCTCCTGCCATTTTATGCTCAGGAGGTGACAATGTTGCCTGTATTATCAGTCTTTACTGTAGAAAACCAGAAGCCTGCCTTTTTCTATTGAAACAGAAGGAGACTCTTCCGGCTCAGCTGTCAGTTCGTTGCTTATAGCTCTGGTGGAATTATCGATTCCAAGGTTCAGATTTTCGGCGGTATACTTCATGCCTCTGATATTTACTCCGGTACATTCTCCGACAGGAACAAAGGATACATACCAGCCTTCCGGCACATCCTCAATTTCCATCGATGCAGGTCCTTTATCTGCCGAAACAGCAGTTATGATATTGTTTGAATCAATAATCCTGCCCTTTATTCCTTTTTCGCAGAGGTCAAAAAGAAGCATCATATTTCCCACACTGTGGTCCAGTCTTGTTCCTACACCCCCGTAGATGTCTATGCTGTCGTAATCAAGCTTTGCTATGAAGTCAACAGCCGCTTTCATATCAGTAAAATCCTTTTCTGCAGGGAGCCCGTGTCTGGCTACTCCCAGCATGAACATTTCCATTATTACCGCAGGATCGAGGGAATCAAAATCCCCTATTATCATATGAGGAACCTCTCCCGCATCACTCAGATACTGAGTGCCGCCGTCACATCCCGCAATAAATTTATATTGAGAAAAATCAACGCCCGAAGCATCAAAGCTTCCGCTGCCGAATATTGCTGCTTTTCTTCCCATTATTTCATCTCCCTGAATATTTCCGCAAATTTTCTGCATTCCTCAGCAGGATCCGGTTTTGAGAATACAGCCGATCCGGCCACAAGAATGTTTGCACCCGCATCAAGAACAGAGGATGCATTTGTAAGCTTAACTCCTCCGTCAACTTCGATATCCACATTAAGTCCTCTTTTTTCTATCATATCTCTCAGCTCTGTAATTTTTCTGAGACCCGATTCTATAAAAGACTGCCCTCCGAAGCCCGGATTAACTGTCATGACAATAACGAGGTCTATATATTCAAGTATCTCGTCAAGGGTTCTAAGGGATGTTGCCGGATTGATTGCAACGCCCGCTTTAACGCCCAGAGATTTTATATATTGTACCGTGCGGTGAAGATGAACGCAGGCCTCCTGATGCACTGAAATATATTCAGTATTGTCAAAAACAAATTTATCTATATATTTGTCAGGATTTTCTATCATAAGGTGTACATCAAAGGGCATCTTTGTTTTTCCTGCAAGACCCTCCAGAACTACCGGACCTATAGTGATATTGGGAACAAAATGACCGTCCATAACATCTATGTGGAGCATGTCCGCTCCGCCCTTTTCAACCTTTACGGTATCCTCGTATAATCTTCCGAAATCTGCGGATAAAATTGATGGTGATAACTGGTATTTCATTTTTCTCTCCTCGCTGTATTTAATTTCTATATATTAAAACTTTACAGGTTTTTCCTTTAATTCATTAAAGATTCTGACATAGGATTCATATCTTTCACTGCTTATACTGCCCTCTTCAACCGCATATTTTACACTGCAGTCCGGCTCGGATACATGCATGCAGGATGAAAATCTGCATTCTCCCGTATGCTCTTCAAATTCCGGATAATAATACTTTAGTTCTTCGGGCTTCATGTCGAGAATCTCAAAGGACGTGAAGCCCGGGGTGTCGAATATCATCGTCCCGTCTTCTCCAGTCAGAAGCTCAACATGTCTTGTGGTATGCTTTCCTCTTTGAGTCTTCCTGCTTATAAGCCCGGTCTCGGTTCCGAATTCTCCCAAAGAATTGGCTATGCTTGATTTTCCCACACCGGATGCTCCGGACATCATTGTTCTGCGATTCTTTATCAGATTTCTCAGTTCTTCAATTCCTTCTCCGGTAAAAGTGCTGACAAACAGTACGGGATACCCGGTTCCCCGGTATATGGAACGTATCCGATCTCTTTTTTCCGGAGAAATCAGGTCGCATTTATTAAAGACTAAAACTGCCTCTGTGTCTTTTTTTTCAGACATTACCAGCAGTTTGTCAATAAAAGAAAAAACAGGCTCCGGCTCTGCCGACGCCGCGACTATCATACTTATCTCAACATTTGCCACCGGAGGTCTCACAAATTCATTTATTCTCGGCAGTATTTCACGAATAACGGTTTCACCTTCCCGGTTTCCCCTGCTTATCATTACACTGTCGCCGACCATAGGTGTTATCCTGTTTTTTCTGAACTGTCCCTTGGCTTTGCATTCATACACAATACCGGAGGCTTCTACATAGTAGAAACCTCCGATACCTTTTACTATAGTTCCGTTAATAAGAGAATGTTCCTGTTCCAAAATCTATTATCCCCTCACTCACTAATTTATCATCATAATATATAAGAAGTGTTCCCTTGCCGCTTCCGGTAACCTCTATTGCTTCTCCGTTATTGGATTTATAGTGAACCTGATTGTGCAGCAGGGTCACAACTCCGTCCTGAACGAGATTTACCTTAAGATCGAACACATCATTCTGAGCTGTGGTGTAATCCAGAACAAGGGGTACTGTAGAAATCTCCCCGCCGGAAGATGACTCGGGATTTTTGCCTTTACTTACAATAATGTTGATTTTTGTTCCGGTCATAATCTTTTCACCCATAGGAACGCTCTGTTTTATTACAAGACCTTCCTCATAGCTGTCACTGTATTCGTATTCCACGTTGTTCAGAACAAGATTTGCGGTTTTGAGCATATCCGTAGCAGCGCTGAGATCGGCTCCGAGAAGATTTATCATAGTTATCTCTTCCTTGCCCTGTCCGTTGCTTACAATTAGATTTATAAGACTGCCCGGCTCGCAGGCCTCCCCGTACTTAGGAGACTGTTCGAGAACTGTTCCTTCCGGCGATGAATCCTCTTTCTTGTCTATAGTTCCGATTTTATATCCCTGCTCTTCAATTATGCGCTTTGCCTCTTCGAGTGTTTTGCCCACAAGATCCGGCACTCCGGTATCGCTTGCTCCCTTGCTTATGCTTACCCGGATTTTATAGCCTTCCTTAACTTTTTCTCCTCCGTCAGGGGTCTGTTCGCAGATCTCGTCAACACCGTATTCGGTACTGTATATCTGACTCACTATTTCCATTTCAAGTCCGAAGCTTTCAAGAGTCTTTTCAGCCTCCTGATAGTTCATTCCCATAATATCCGGGACCTGAACCTCAGGCAGCTTTACATAATCCAGAAGCCACAGAATTCCCATGCTTACAAAGACAGCGAATACAATTCCGAAGATGACTCCGAATATTCTCGGCGCGGTAAATATTTTCTTTTTCTTTTTTCCCGCCTTCTTCTGAGCCTTTTTTTCAGCCTTTAACTGCTTTTTGGTTTTAG
>JAUNCY010000042.1:0-11039 GCA_030526325.1 Bacillota bacterium | reverse complement strand
TTCGTCGTCCTCATCCTCTTCATCCTGATACGGGATGTTCTGACTGTGAACATAATTTTCGTATTCCCGGTAATCCTCAGGCTCGATATTTTTATCCATTACGATTGTATCCGTCGATGAATGCTTGTTATCATCTGTTCTGAAGTCTCCGGTGTATTCATCTTCCGGAGAAATACCCAGAACTGCTCCGACCGGTGAATACTGGATTTCCGAAGGAGAGAGTGAATTCAATGCGTTCAGCATTTCCTCCGCATCTCCGAAACGATTCACCTGATATTTCTGTGTGGCCTTCAGAATAATTTTCTCCAGCATCGGAGAAATATTCGGATTATACTGAGACGGCGGTACAATTTCCTTATTAATATGCATCATCGCTACGGTAATAGGGTTATTCCCGTCAAACGGCACTCTTCCGGTTACCATTTCGTACATTACGATTCCCAGCGAATATATGTCGGATTTCCCGTCCACGTATCCTCCCCGGGCCTGTTCAGGTGAAAAGTAGTGAACCGAGCCCATAATGGAATCGCTTGCCACCAGAGTTGTGTTTGTAACGGCTCTTGCAATTCCGAAATCCGTAATTTTTGCTACTCCGTCTTCAGTTACTATAATATTGTGAGGCTTTACGTCTCTGTGAATTATGTTGTTTTTATGAGCGCAGGAAAGAGCTGAAGCAATCTGCTTTGCGATGCTTACAGTATCTTTGTCCGAAAGACGCTCCTCCCTCTCTATGATTGAATTCAGCGTTTCTCCTTCAACGTACTCCATTACTATGTAATGAATGTTGTTGCCTTCAAGACCTACATCATAAATATTTACTATGTTAGGATGAGTAAGGCTTGCGGCAGCCTGAGACTCATGCCTGAAATTTTCTATGAATTTCTTGTCTTCAAGATATTCGGGCTTAAGTATTTTAATAGCTACATATCGATTGAGAAGCGTGCATCTTGCTTTATATACAATTGCCATGCCGCCTTCGCCAATCTTCTCCAGTATTTCATATCTTCCGCCTAACAGTCTACTCATGGTTCTCTTCCCCAATCTTTATAATAATAGCAGTAATGTTATCTCTTCCTCCGCTGCGGTTAGCCTCACGGACAAGCTCCTCGCAGGCATTCTGCGGGCTGACTTCTCCGAGAATTATCTCCGCCATTCTGTCGTCCGGAACTTCACCGTAAAGCCCGTCGGTACACATGAGAAAAATGTCGTTTTCTTCCATGTCTATGAAAAATTCGTCAGCCTCAACTCCGTCTTTATCGCCCAAAGCTCTTGTTATTGTGCTGAACATATTTAGAGCAAGCTGCTTCTGGGCAAGAAATTCCACTTCTTCTTCCGTCAGCTTTCCTTCACGTATAAGCTGGTTAGCCATAGTATGGTCTTCGGTGAGCTTTATCATTATGCCGTCTCTGAGGAGATAGGCTCTGCTGTCTCCTATGTTGGCGATGTAAGAAGTATCATTTACCATCATCATCACCACAGCAGTGGTTGCCATTTTTGCAAAAGACGCTTTACCCGAGGATTCCTCAAGTATTTTATCGTTCGCACGTTTAATGCCCCCCGAAATACATTCAAATATGTACTTTCCTCCGGTTCCGGCACGGTCAAAGTTTTCCCCGATATAACCGGATATTTCCTTAACCGCCAGACTGCTGGCTATTTCCCCTGCGTTCTGCCCTCCGACACCGTCGGCAACAATAAACAGTCTTCTTTCACTGTCGACAAAAAAGCTGTCCTCATTATTGTCTCTCAGCATCCCTTTATCTGTAATATACCCTATTTCCATATTATCCCTCTCATTTGCAAAACACTGTTGTTAAATATTTATTTTAATTTAAAACTACGCAAAATAAAAGCATTATTTGAGTTTTAACTACAATTTTGTGATTCTGCATATAAAAAAACCGTCTGTCCCGTTTTCAAACGGGTTCAGCTGTTTCATAACATCAACATGGAAATTTTCACTTCCGTGTTTTTTCATAAAATGATTTATCACACCCTCGTTTTCCAGCGGAGACAGCGTACATGTGCTGTATAAAAGGGCTCCTCCTTTTTTCAGATAGGCCGCCGCGTTTTTAAGTATACTGTATTGTATTTTACACAGCTGCTTAATGTCATCCATTGTTTTTGTGTATTTTATCTCCGGCTTTCTTCTGATAACTCCCAGTCCGCTGCAGGGAACATCACAGATTATCTTGTCTGCTGCTTCCACAAAATCACTGTTCAGTTTTGAGGCATCGAGACATACACATGAAATATTGTTTATTCCATGCTCCGCAGCTGTTCTTTCCACTATATTAAGCTTGTTTTCATATATATCGCAGGCAGTTATTTTTCCTTTATTTTTCATAAGCTCTCCCGCATATATTGTTTTGCCTCCGGGAGCTGCGCATAAATCTATCAGAAAATCTCCCGGCTCAGGAGCCAGAGTTTCCACTGCCGCCATTGAACTTTCATCCTGTACCGAAAATTCTCCGTTTCTGAACGCCTCTGTGTTTAGAAGATTTCCGCCTTTTATAATAAGAGCATTGTCGGAGTTTCTTCCCGGCTGTACTTCAAAGCCCTGTTCTTCAAGCTTTTTCTGCAGTTCCGCCGCCCGGATTTTCATGGTGTTCGCTCTGACAGTAAGAGGCGGAGTCTCATTTGCAGAGGCAAGGTATCTTGCTGTAAAATCCATTCCGTAGCTGTTTACAAAATACTCAACCATCCACTTGGGGAAAGAGTACTTTATCGACAGTCTTCTTACAGGATTTTTTCTCCCGTCCGGAAGCTTCACCTTGTCCTTGTTTCTGAGAACATTTCTCAGTACTCCGTTTATAAAGGGAGCCTGTCCCTTTGATGTATTTTTTGCAAGCTCCACAGCCTCGTTAACGGCGGCATAATCAGGCACCGAATCCATATACAGTATCTGATAAACAGCCAGCCTTAAGATGTTCAGAGAGTTTTTCTTTACCTTCTCAACCGGCGAGGTGATAAATTTTGAGATAAAATAATCCAGATAAATCCTGTTTTCGAGGACTCCGTAAACCAGCTGTCTCACAAAAGCCGCATCCGCGCCCTTGTTTCTTTTCAAAGCCTCGTTTATTGCTATATTTGAAAAAGCTTTATTTTTATCTATATTATTTAAAATTTCAACAGCAGTTTTTCTTTCCATTAATACCTTTCTTTCTATCTTCTGGATCTGCTTAAAGCTATCAGTCTTACAAGCTGCATCAGCGAAACCAGCAAAGCAGCAACGTATGTCATTGCGGCCGCACCCAGAACCTTTTTTACTCCCTTTTCTTCGTCATCAACTACAAGATTCAGGTCCTTCATCTGAACAAGAGCCCTTCTGCTGGCATTGAATTCAACCGGAAGTGTTGCCGCCTGGAAAATTACAGCAAAGGAAAAGAACAGTATTCCGAGAAATTCCAGACCTTCTATCTGCAAAATAAGGCCGATAACGAAAAGAGGAATCGCAAGACTTGAACCGAAATTGGCAACAGGTATAATTATATTCCTGAATTTAAGAGGAGAATATCCCTCCGCATGCTGTACTGCGTGACCGCATTCATGGCAGGCAACCCCTATTGCCGCAATAGAGCTGCCGTGGTAAACATCCTGCGACAGACTGATAATCTGAGTTCCCGGATTGTAATTGTCAGTCAGCTTGCCGTTTATCAGGTTTATCCTGACATGGCTGAGTCCGTTTGCATCCAGCATTCTTCTTGCAGCCTCAGCTCCTGTAATGTTTCTTCGGTTTGCAACTTTTGAATATCTGTTAAAATTAGAGCTCACCCTCATCTGCGCATAAGATGCAAACAGAAACGCAGGTATGAGCAGTATCATGGATGAATACCATCCCAAATCGTTAATCATATTTCCTCCCTGCCAAGCACAACGCCTTCTTCCAGTTCGTTTCCTTTAATATATTCGGCTACGCTCATAGCCTTCTTATTGGCAAACTGAACTTTTTTAATCAGCAGAAGATCGCCGCCGCACTGAATTACTACACCTTTTTTTGATACGGAAAGAATAGTACCAGGTTCTCTGTATTCTCTTGCGGAACCGTACCATTCAGGATCCTTGAGTTTTACCTGGGTTCCTTTATAATAGGTAAAAGCCGAAGGCCATGGCTCCAGAGCATTTATCTGCAGAAGAATATCGTCTGCTCTTCTGCTGAAGTCTATGCGCCCGTCTTCCTTCTTTATCATAGGTGCGTAAGTGGCCTGAGAATCGTCCTGCTTTTCTCCTGTAATCGCAGCTTCGCCCTCTTCCTCTACTTTTTTCAGAACCTCGACTATCATTTCCGCTCCCATTGTCATAAGTTCATCGTGGAGAATATCAGCAGTCATTCCTGCTATGGATAAAATGCTCTTTGATATCATATTACCCGTATCAAGGCCCTCATCCATTTTCATAATAGTAACACCGGAAAAGAGATATCCCTCTAGAATCGCTCTTTGAATAGGCGCCGCGCCTCTCAGCTTAGGAAGCAGCGAAGCATGTATGTTGAGACATCCCATTTTAGGAGCATCCAGGATCTCTTTAGGAAGAAGCTTTCCGTATGCCGCAACAATAGCCAGATCCGCTCCGAGTCCTTTAATATATTCTATAAATTCAGTGTTGCCTTTAATCTTTTCCGGCTGAACAACCTCAAGATTCATCTCCAGCGCAGCTTCTTTTACCGGAGTAGGCTGGAGTTTTTTTCCTCTGTTTTTGGGTTTATCCGGCTGGGTTACCACACACAGTATCTCGTGTCCGGCTTTAACCAGCTCTTTTAACGGTTCAACGGCGAATTCCGGAGTTCCCATGTAAATAAGTTTCATTATTCCTGTTCTCCTTCCTCATACTCTTCATCCTCATCATCGTAATCAACCAGTTCATGAGGGTGGTCTATGAACAGTGTGCCGTTGAGGTGATCTGTTTCGTGGCAGAAGGCTTTTGCAAGAAAATCGACTGCTTTGTATTCCACCTCTTCACCGTCTCTGTTGAGGCCTCTTACTGTAACCTCGAAAGGTCTTTCAAGCTTCGCAACTACTCCCGGAACGCTCAGACAGCCCTCTTCGCTGTACTGAGTGCCGCTCTTTTCTACGATTTCCGGATTTATTAATTCTATGAGTCCGTGTTCGTCTCTTATATCTATTACTATTACCCTTCTGAGAACACCTACCTGAGGCGCTGCCAGTCCCACTCCGTCGCTGGCATACATGGTTTCAGCCATGTCGTCCAGCAGTGTTAGTATTCTTCCGTCAATTTTTGTTACTTCTCTGGAAACCTTTCTTAAGGTTTCGTCCCCTTCTTTCAAAACATTTCTTATTGCCATAATTACCTCCGTTATATCAGACTGTATGGATTTAAATCTATTCCTATCAAAGTGCTTCTGTGTTTTTCCGAAGTCAGCCTTGCTCTCAGTTCATCCATAACACCCATGCACTCTTTTAAATTACTTTCCCTATATTTTATCAATACTCTAAATCTATATCTACCCCTAATTTTACTTATATGCGCCTGACCGGGTCCAAGAATACTTTGCCTCAAAGATTCTCCCATTATTCTGCAAAGCTCATCGCAGAAATCCTTGGCACATTCCATAGCTCTGTCTTCATCCTCATCCGCAAATATAACCTGGATTATATCTCCGAAAGGAGGATATGACATCATTCTCCTTATTTCTATTTCCTCTCTGTAGAATTTTTCATAATCGTTTTCGGCTGCAGCCATGACGGCAAAATGATCCGGTGAATAGGTCTGCACCACGGCTGTTCCTTTTTCATTCCTCCTTCCGGACCTGCCGGCCGCCTGAGTAATAATCTGAAAAGTGTTTTCCGCAGCTCTGTAATCCGATATATTCAGGGATATGTCTGCAGCTATTATTCCCACAAGGCCTGTTCCTTCGAAATCATGCCCTTTTGCTACCAGCTGTGTTCCTATCAGTATGTCGGTTTTTCCCTGTTTAAAATCGGATATGATTTTCTCAGCGCTTCCTTTTCTTTTAACTGTATCAAGATCAAGTCTGGATACCGATGCTTCCGGAAATAATTTACGGGTCATTTCCTCAACCTTCTCGGTACCTATTCCGAAATCCTTGATATATCTGCCGCCGCACTCGGGACAGATTTCAGGCATTTTTTCCTTTCTTCCGCAATAATGGCATACAGCGGTTCTTTCGGATTTATGATATGTCATTGAAAGTCCGCATTCGGGGCATTTCATAACATATCCGCAGCTTCTGCATGATATGAATCCGGAATAACCTCTTCTGTTGAGAAACAATATTATCTGTTTCTTTTCTTTCAGACATTTTACAGTTTCTCTGTACAGTCTTACGCTGAATATGCTTTTGTTTCCTCTTGCCAGTTCATCTCTCATATCCTCAACATACACCGAGGGCAGATGATTTCCGTTATATCTGTTTTTCAGTGTGAGTCTTTCTATTTCGCCGGCTTCGCTTCTGTAATATGTTGTCACCGAAGGCGTTGCGCTTCCCAGAAGCAGTACACTGCTATTATATTCCGCTATCTTTTCCGCAATTTCTCTGGCATCGTATTTGGGAGAATTGTCGGCCTTGTACGAGGTCTCATGCTCTTCATCTATTACAATTACTCCTATGTTCTTAAGAGGAGCGAACAGAGCTGAACGGGCTCCCAGTACTATGCTGACTTCACCCCGCCGGATTCTCATCCATTCGTCGTATTTTTCTCCCTCAGAAAGTCTGCTGTGTATTACGGCTATATTGTCTTGGCCGAATTCTCCTCGATATTTTTCTATTGCCTGTATTGTAAGGGAGATTTCAGGCACAATTACAAACGCGGTTCTTCCTTTTTTCAGAGCTTGTCTTATAGACTCCATATACAGACGGGTTTTTCCGCTGCCTGTTACTCCATGTATCAGGAAAACTCTCTTTTCACCGCTTGTTACAGCTTCGCTTATTCTGCCGAAGGCTGCCTCCTGCTCATCGGTCAGCTTTATAAACCGCTCTCTGTCAGGCGCAATTTCCCGGTGAGGTCTTCTTTTCTTTTCCACCTTTCCCTGTACTGCCAGCCCTTTTTTCTCTGCAGCCCGCATTACCTCATATCCTATCCCGAAGGTGTTTTTCAAAACGCTTTTTTTGACAGGGCCTTTTTCCATGAGAATTTTTATAAGAGCCGCCTGTCTCACAGGAACTTTAGGATTTGCCAGAAATTCTGCCGCCTTATCTTCATCTGCAATACTCAAAATATTTTCATACATGAAATAGCCTGAAGGGATGAAGCATTTAACCGCATCTATATATCTGCACAGATATCTTTCCTTCATAAATCTGCACAGGCTGACAGCCTCCGGTGACAGAACGTTCTTCTCTATTCCGGACACGGCTTTTATCTTTTCTGCCTGATATCCCGGCTCGTCTTTCACCTCAAAGACAAATCCTCTTCTTCTGCCGTTTCCGCTTCCGAAGGGTATTATTACGGCATCTCCCGCTTCAACACCGTCGTCACTGCATGAATATGTGTATAATATGTCCATTCCCACTGTCGAGTTTTCTATTGCAACAGATATATATTTCATATAACCTCCGGTTGTAAGATAAAAAAGAGCACTTTTATAAGCAAGTGCTCTCCGGTTATTTAAAGTATTTCTTCGGTCTCTTCAGAAGGCTCGTTATCCGCATCGGCATCCTCAGCAATTTCTTCTTCAGCCATCTCTTCCTCTGCAGCTTCTTCCGCTTCCGTATCGGTTTCGGCTGCCGCTTCGATATCTTCTTCCTCCTCAGTCTCTTCAATTGTAACATACGAGAAAAGACTTTCGGCAATTTCCTCAGCAGCGATTGAAACAGGCTTGTTTGTAGCTATTCTTTCGTCCAGCTTCGGGCTTCCGTCGATAATATCCCTTGCACGCTTTGCAGCCATTGAAACAAGATAGTATCTGCTTCCGGCAGCATCTCTAAGTTTATTGATTTCAGGATAAAGCATCCTTTTATTCCTCCTTAAAACTCTTTATGATTTCTTCGGATATGTTTTTTGTCACCCTGCTGTGTTCAGCTCTGATTATGCACTTCATATCCTCCACAGCCTGAGATATTTCTCTGTTGACTATGTAATAATCATAATTTACTATATGTTCTATTTCCTCCAAAGCCTTTGACAGTCTCTGGCTGATTTTTTCCGGGGTTTCTGTTCCTCTTTTTATTATCCTCTCATTCAGCGCCTTTAAGGAAGGCGGCAGAAGGAAAATCAGAATGCATTCCGGGAATCTCTCTTTAATAATAGCAGCTCCCTGAACATCTATTTCGAGAATCATATCACAGCCGGAACTGAGTTTTGACTCAACATAACTCACAAGAGTTCCGTATCTTTTCCCGAAATTCTCCACATGTTCAAGAAAACCATCTTCTTCAATGGTTTTCACAAACTCCTCTTCTGTCATAAAGAAATAGTCTACTCCGTGAACTTCTCCCGGCCTCGGCTCTCTAGTTGTAGCTGATACGGATAATTCCACATCGGTTTCCTTTACAAGCTGCCTGCACAAAGTGCCCTTTCCAGCAGCGGAAGGTCCCGATACCACCATCAGCAGACCCGCCATTTCAGTCACCTCCGCTATTCCTGCTTGTCCGGCTGCTTGTCTGTAAGTCTGTTGGCAACTGTTTCAGGCTGCATGCCCGAGAGAATAATATGCTCACTGTCGGTGATTATTACAGAACGTGTTTTTCTTCCGTAAGTCGCGTCAATAAGTCTGTTGCTTTCTCTTGCTTCCTGAATCATTCTCTTGATAGGAGCTGATTCGGGGCTTACTATAGATATTACTCTGTTTGCAGATACAATACTTCCATATCCTATATTTACTAATTTAATTCCCATTTTACTCGTCCTCTCTTTGCTTGCCTGATATAAATTTGAAAAATATTAAATATTATTATAAATTGAAATTATATATAAAATTCTACTTCATTTTGCAGTAAAATTCAATAGTTTTACTCGATATTTTGCACTTGTTCACGTATCTTTTCGATTTCACTCTTCATTTCTACCACTATGTTTGTTATACCCAAATCAGCGGATTTTGAACCGGTGGTATTCGCTTCCCTGTTCATCTCCTGAACAATAAAGTCAAGCTTTTTTCCGTCCGGCTGGGAGCTTCTTCCTATGATATCTTCAATCTGCTTAATATGGCTGTCCAGTCTAACCAGTTCTTCCGTAACGTTTGATTTATCCGCAAAAATAGCTGCCTCGGTTATTATTCTTTCCTCAGGAATCTCCACACTGTTTCCTATGAGCTCTTTTATCCGGTCTCGCAGCTTATCCTTATACATTGCTGTAACCTTGTCGGAGATTTCATTTATTTCATCAACATATCCAGCAATTATACGTCCTCGTTTAATAATATCCTCTGCCAGCTTTTTCCCTTCCGTAATTCTCATCGTGTCATGATTCTTTGCCGCTTCCTTAACAGCGGCCGACATGGATCCGATAATCTCCTCCTCATCCTCCACGTCCGGAGCAGCCTTCATGACATCAGGAAGGCCTGAAAGAAATTCAAGAGTTATTTCCCCTTCAACTCCAAAGGTTTCCTTAAGCTCTGTAAGTCTTTCGCAGTACTGCTTTGCCAGAGATGTGTTCAGTTTAATATTTGTATCGTCTTCGGTAATATTCTCAACCATGACAGATACGTCTATCTTTCCTCTTTTTGCCGTTTCTTTAACAATTGATTTTATTTTTTCTTCGGCAAAAGAATATCTTCTCGGCATCTTAACAGAAATATCGCAGTATCTGTGATTAACAGATTTTATTTCTACGGTGATATTTCTCTTTCCGTCGCTGTATTCGCTTCTTCCGAAGCCTGTCATACTTTTAACCACTGGTTTTCCTCCTTATTCTATCATCAATCTTCGACTGTTACTTCAGCAACCTTTTCAGCAGGGCCCTCCATAAGAATCCGGTTTTCCTTTATTCGAATAATCATGCTGCCTCCGGGCAGTTTTACATGAACAGCATCAGCGGTGTTTTTCAGCCTGGAAGTGATTAGCACAGAAGAGCTGCTTCCGGTTCCGCAGGCAAGAGTTTTTCCCACGCCTCTTTCCCAGGTTTTAACTTCTATATGGGATTCATCCAGATATCTCACAAAATTCACATTCATATCCCGTGTAAATATGGGCTGATTTTCTATTTCCCTTCCGTACAGTTCGGGATAATCACGATCATCGTCCACAAAAATCACTCCATGGTTGACTCCCAGTCTGACACAGCTCATAAGAAATTCTGTCCCGTCGCTCATCTTCACAGCCTGCTCAATGAATTCGTCCGAATCACAGTCTATTCCGATTTCCTCGGCTGCAAATGAATATCCTCCCATATCCACCATGACAGAGGATACCCTTTTTTCCTCTTTCATAACTTTTATGTTTTTTATTCCGTCGCCGGTTTCCACAGTAAACTCTGTCTTATCGGTTATGCCAGTATCCCGTGCGAATTTTGCGAGACATCTTATTCCGTTTCCGCACATAGTGTCTTCGCTTCCGTCTGCGTTGTAAAATGACATTTTAATATCGCAGATTTCCGAATTCTCAAGAGCAATAAATCCATCGGCTCCCACTCCGAAATGTCTGTCGCAGAGTTCTGCGGCAGCAGCGCTTTTGTCTTCAATAATCAATTCTCTGTTATCGGTCACCAGAAAATCATTTCCGGCGCCATGCATTTTCCATAATTTCATTTTCACTCGCTTATCCTTATAAAATATGATACAATATCCGCAAATTTCACACCTCATGAAACTTTGGAAATTTGTGATATAATGTGTACTGCAAATATCCTTATATTATATATTAAAATCAGAAATTATCAACCGAATTGGAGGATTAGTTATGCCTTTTGACGGAATTGTTACAGCAAATGTTGTTAATGATTTAAACAGCCTTCTTGAAGGCGGAAAAATAGATAAAGTTTATCAGCCGGAGCATGACGAAATAGTTCTGTCCGTGCACAGAGGCAGGGAAAAGCACAAGGTGTTCATCACCTCTAACAGTTCTGATGCCAGAATACAGATGATTTCGGAAATGCCGCCTAATCCAGTAAGCCCGCCGGCGT
>JAUNCY010000090.1 GCA_030526325.1 Bacillota bacterium | reverse complement strand
GGTTAAAGCAAGATGGACTCTTTTCATGCTGTATTGGCACGAAAAGAAAATCGCCCGTGGTGCTTCACGGACGATAATCCCTATGTTTGTTTACCCGAACCTGTTGCAGCTGCTGATAACCGTTGACATCAGTTTTTATACCGGGCACATCCCGTCATGCTCAACGGTGGCACGCGCCTTTTACCAGGGCGACACCTGTATGCGTGTCGGTTCTTACCACCAGCACATGCAAAGCACTACATGCTTCTTGGCAGGCACATCACTTAAGCAGTCATAGACCTGCTCCACACTGCCATTAGCATCAAGGTTTAATCGGGAACGGGCATAGATAAAAGTTCGGTTAACAATTTAACCGCCTCCTTTCTTGCCTGTATGGCATGAAAAGAGTCTATCACAGAATACCACAAAAGAATAGGTCAATACCTAAAGGAAGGTTAAAGCGATGAAAGATTTCATAATCGGATTTTTGCCGGGAACAGTAGCGTCAATAATCGTTATCACACTATTAGAGATAACAGGAGTGTTGCCGCCACTGTAGACAGGACTCCAGAGATAAAACCTGCAAGTCGGTTAAACCAAACAGCTGATCAGGGAGGAGGAAAAGATGTTTGAAGATATTGAAAGAATAATAGTTGAAACAGAAGAAGGTGAAGAAATAGCGACCATAATAAATGACGATAAAATCGACGAATCTATTATAGTCGCTGATGGTTACACAGTAAGAATAAAACCTAAAGCAAATTAACCTTTAGGAGGGAAAGGAAGTTACAACACGAAGCAGCCAATCAGGAAAGGAGAGGGGAATAAGAAGTGAATGAACGAATCAAGTATTTTCTTCCAGATGATAACGAAAGAAAAATCATAGAAGAAATAAATAAAAAAAGGTCTCTTGTCGAAAAAATTAAAGAGACCTTAACCTGCAGATTTCATCCGATGCTTCGTAAATACAAAGGCAAAAACCTCTGCGAAATATTAGATGAAATGGATGCTATTCATCTTCGAGAAATGCAAGCAGATCCTCAACAATGGATAGATATTTACAAACGAACTGGTATCCGTCCAAGTGAGCTGGTGTGTCCTTCTTTCTACGAATCAGATCTTTCCGATACTGTTCAAGAAGAAGATAGAAAAAATCACATTCCGAATAAGTAAGAGAAAATTCCTCACGTGTCCGGAATTTCTCAAGAATAGAAAACTGAATGTTATTAGGATGAAATATCTTTTTTGAAAATCTATAAGCGGATTCGATTGTTTCGATAACATCCTGAGAAGGCTTACTAAAAGTTATACACATAGCGGTTCACCGTCCTTTCGGGGACATTATATCACACAGCAATCCACAACACATAAAGGAGAAAAGAAGATGACAACAGATATTGTAGTAATCGGCGTCAAGGACATCATGAAGCTGTACGGATTTACTAATAAGGAAGTATACGCTCTACTGTCCACAAAAGGATGCCCGGTGCTCCCAAGAAAAGAGGGAGCACCATTCAAAGTAATTAAAGATGAATTCGAAAGATGGCTGAGAAGCAGGAGAGCATAATTCGGGTTAAAACTACAAGCGTTCTGCAGTTGTTCAGAGCCTCCGATAACTCCTTAACAATGAATAAGTTATATAATACGGCACTTCTGCAACAAAAACGGTGTGAGATACATAATACCATTTCTTTACGGAGGCTCTGGACGGCTGCAGAGACAGAATGGAGGCAAGATCATGAAAAAATACAGAATAAGAGAAAACAGCATAGCAGATAAAACTGTAAGGCTGTTTAACAAAATTAATACAGAGCCCTTTGCAAGCATAATATTATTTCTTTTCGCGATGGGAATGGGTGCACTCTTTGACATAGTAATCATTTCTACATATACGGTAGCTTAGCCATGATGAGGGAAGACATAAGAAAGGAAAGAGTAAAGAAATATGGCTCTTTCCTTTATTGCACCCACAGGGACACAATCTGTTCTTACATGGACAACGAGCTGGCTATATGTCCGCGTGCGGATTGCATACTGGATGATCCGGGATACATTGCTCTGCAGGAGCGAATTGCAAAGAACCGATTAAAGAATAGCGGACAGGCAGAGAAAGAAGAACTTTATCCGGCAAGAAAAGAACAGAAACAAAAGCCTATGTCCAGAAGAGAATATCTTTTGGAACAGATAAAAAGAAAAGAAGAACTGTCAGAAAGACTCTACCGCGAGAATAAGCCCAAAGCGGCAGATATGGTATTCAGGCAGGCACAAATTATGAAAGGAGAATTGCAGAAATGAGCGAGAGAACAGACCAGGCTATAGCTAAAATCACC
>JAUNCY010000003.1 GCA_030526325.1 Bacillota bacterium | reverse complement strand
AGTTACTCGAAGCAGGTGTACATTTCGGACACCAGACAAGAAGATGGAACCCTAAAATGGCAGAATACATCTTCACAGAAAGAAACGGAATTTACATCATCGACTTACAGAAGACAGTAAAGAAAATCGATGAAGCTTACGCTTTCATGCAGCAGGCTGCAGCAACAGGCAGACCTATCTTATTCGTAGGAACAAAGAAACAGGCTCAGGACGCTATCGAAGACGAAGCTAAGAGATGCGGCATGTTCTATGTAAACCAGAGATGGTTAGGCGGAATGCTCACAAACTACAAAACAATCAGCGGCAGAATCAGAAGATTAAACGAAATCAAGACAATGGAAGAAGACGGAACTTTTGAAAAGCTCACAAAGAAAGAAGTTATGAAACTCAGACATGAGCTCGAAAAACTCGAAAGATTCCTCGGCGGTATCAAAGACATGAAGGGAACACCTGCTGCAATGTTCGTAGTAGATCCTAAGAAAGAAAAGATTGCTGTAAGAGAAGCAAGAATTCTCGGAATTCCAATCATCGGTATTGTTGATACAAACTGTGACCCGGATGATGTTGACTATATCATTCCTGCAAATGATGATGCTATCAGAGCCGTTAAATTAATCACAGGAAGAATGGCAGATGCTGTCATCGAAGCTAACCAGGGCGAACAGATGGCTCCTGCAGAAGAAGCTGCTGAAGCTCCGGAAGCAGAAGAAGCTGAAGAAGCAACAGAAGAATAGTTTAAAATACACAGGAGGAACACAATATGGCTGTAACAGCTGCAATGGTAAAAGAACTGCGTGAAAGAACTCAGGCAGGTATGATGGATTGTAAAAAAGCGCTGACAGAAACTGACGGCGATATGGAAAAAGCTATAGAATATTTAAGAGAAAAAGGTCTTGCAAAGGCTGCTAAGAAAGCCGGAAGAGTTGCTTCAGAAGGACTCGTAAAGGTTGCTATCGCTGAAGACGGCAAGAGCGCAGCAGTTGTAGAAGTAAACTCAGAAACAGACTTCGTTTCAAAGAACCAGGAATTCGTAGAATTCGTAGACGGACTTGCAAAGCTTGCATTAAATGCTGAATCTGACGATATCGAAGCTTTCAAAGCTATGCCTTACGAAGGAAAGACAGTAGCAGAAGTTCTCACAGAAAAGATTGCTAAAATCGGTGAAAACATGTCAGTAAGAAGAGTTGCCAAGGTTTCTGGCGACGTTATCACTTCATATGTTCACGGCGGCGGAAGAATCGGCGTTATCATCGCAGGCAGCGGAGAAGCTACAGATGCCAACAAAGAAGCATTAACAAACATTGCTATGCAGGTGGCTGCAATGAACCCTCAGTACGTTTCAAGAAATGAAATTTCTGACGAAGAGCTTGCAAGCATGAGAAACATCACTCTTGAAAGTGCATTAAACGATCCGTTCACACTTCCAAAACCAATCTTAAACGCTTTATTAGACAAAGCTGTTGACGGAGTATGGGGCGAAGAAGACGTTGCAATTCTCGCAGAAAAGAGAGCTGACAAGAAGTTCAACTTCAACTATTTACCTAACTTCCTTTCAGAAGAAGCTAAGACAAAGCTCGCAGGACTGGCTGTAGCAGATAAAGCTAACATCGTTGAAAATAAAGTTTTCGCAGGTCTCGTAGACGGTCGTGTTTCAAAACAGTTAAAGGAAATCTGTCTCCTCGACCAGACATACGTAAGAGCTGAAGACGGCAAACAGACAGTTGCAAAATACCTCGAATCAGTAGACAAAGCACTCGCACTTGCTAATGTAGTACGTTTCGAAGTAGGCGAAGGTATCGAAAAGAAAGAAGAAAACTTTGCTGAAGAAGTTGCAAAACAGCTCGGAAACTAATTTCATATAGACAGGAAAGTATTGAAGATCGGAGAAATCCGGTCTTCTTTTTTATTTCCCGAATACAGTAATTGTGCAAAACTGCATTGGAATTTCAGGGGTTCCGGGGCCTTAATTTTTTTTCGGGAATATAGAAGTAAATTTAGAAGCTGTCAGACTTAAATTTAAACCTGAAACTGATGATTATGTCTTGATTTTGCAAAAGAATTTGCATGCAGTAGAAGAATATCACTGCATTAAAATGACAGATCCAGAAAAAAAGCAGTGACTTTAATAGCCCGAGAAATAAATATTGAATGATATACTTGAAATATATTTGGTATGATGATAAATTTAGTTTAAGGTTTTAGGGTACTGATGGATATTGATAAACTTAAACCTGCTGAACCTTTGCCGCATCTGCCGCACTGTTTTAGACTACTGCCGGATAAGTAATAATATCCCCAAATGTTATTTAAAATCCGCCAACACCGCTAGGAAAACCTTCATCGGCTGTATTGATTTTAAAGATAATATATGGTTTAATAAATAAAACTAATATACGGTTTATACAGAATATGTATTAATCTTCAGGGGACGCGACTCTTGAGACTGAAACTGCTGCATTGAATATGGAGGTGAGCGGTATGAACAAGAAGATAAAAAAAGTAGTGAGAAAAGCTAACTTTAAAGGTATGCCAAACTATTCATAATGAGGTTAAAAATTAACTCGTCGGTGCGTTACTGTGTATTCCGGTAACGCACTATTATTTTGATATAGAAAAAACAAAGCTGTAAAAGCTGTATTATTTTTTAAGATTGGAGCGAAATATGAAATATCCTGTTTTTGATACTAGATACGCATTAAGACAAATAGGGGAGGATTTGTATTATCTGATGGATCCGGTTACGGGAGATTATTACGAACTGTCCCGGGAGCAGCTTTTGACATTTTATTTATCAACCGGTGAAAATTCACTGACTGATATACAGAATGTTGTAAAAGTACCACTGAAAGACATAGAAGAGTTTGTCGATGAGCAGGCGGCTGACGGTTTTTTGAAAATCTCGGACAGCAAAACCGAAAAAGCCGATATCCATTATCGAAAGAGCAGCGCGCCTCATTTTTCCGATGTCCTGGTGGAGATTACAGGAAAGTGCAATCTTTATTGCAAGCACTGCTTTAATTCTGAATTCAACAGCGAGGAATGTCAGGATAAAACAATGACCAAAGCCGAGCTTTTAAATTTAATAGAGGAATTGGACAGACTCAATGTCAGACGAATTCAGCTGTCGGGCGGTGAACCGCTTATGCGTGAAGATATCTGGGATATTATAGATGCAATAGACGAGCATAAGATATTTCTTGATGTAATCAGCACAAATGCTACTCTGATAACTCCCGAAAGTGCTGAAAAATTCGGAGAACGGTTTGGGGAAAACGGAGCATTGTATATCAGTCTCGACGGAATTTCCGCGGAAACATACGAGGGTCTGAGAGGTGAGGGGACTTTCCCTCTTGTAATGAATGCCCTGGATTTGCTGGAAAAGACAGGATGCAGAGTATTTATTAATACAATGGCATATAAAGGGAATCTGCATGAAATTGAAAAGATGTACGACTGGATAATAAGCTGCAAAAATATTGTGGGCTGGCGAATCGGGCTGCCTAAAGTTCTGGGCCGTTATGAGGAAAATCATGAGCATCTTGAAGTGGGATTTGACGAAGTGATTTCCGTCTTTAAGAAACTGATCATCCGCTGGCTTAATGAAAGACCGGAACTCAGACTGGAATTATCGGATTTTTTCAGAACTGATTCTTTTGAGACGGGATTTGAAGATCATCAGCCGGACGACAGCCCCTGCAAATACGCAATGACAAATGCATCGATCAAGCCTGACGGAAAGGTTGTTTTCTGCGCTTCGATGGAAATTTTTGAACCGGCAAATCTGGGATTTGCTCTGCAGGAGGGTCTGGAAAATGTGTGGTACGGCGAACGGCATATGAATTATCGAAAACTAAAGATCAGAGATCTGGAGAAATGTGCGGGATGCAGATATGTCAGAGTATGCGGAGGCGGATGCCGATCAAATGCACTTCTGTCGTTCGGCAGCCTGTATGCCGAGGACCCGCGGGCATGTACCGCTATGAAAATGCTGGAGGAAGAGATAATGCCGATGCTTCCCGAGGATGTAAAAATCCAGATAGAGAATCTGATAGATAAGGATAAGAGTTTCTCACTTCCTACGGGATATGTAAAGTATATTTAGCCTGAAAATATCGGAGGAGTTATGAAGCTTATATTTATTAATCCGTCCAAAACCGCAGAAGCGTCAGATCATGTTGTGAATATGGCACTGTTCTGGCTTGTTTCTGTACTGGAAGAAAAGGGATATAAGAGCAAAATATATACGGTTCTGGGCGACAGTTTTGAACAGGAAATCGACAGGATTGTGCAGGAAGCAGAACCTGAGTGGATAGGGCTCACCTGCAAGTGGTGGAATACACTTTATTCCGTCACTGAGATATCAAAGGTGATAAGAAGGAAATATCCAGACATTAAAATATTTTCCGGGGGTCACACCGCAACTGTTTTTGCAAAGGAATTTCTGGAAAAAAATATAGTGGATGCGGTTCTTATGGGAGATTCGGAAAAGACTATAATTGAACTTGTGGAAGGAAAAACCGGGCCGGGGATAGCTGACCGGAATACCTGCGATTTCAGCGAAAGGGATTTTCAATGCGAATATATTCTAAAGAACAATTATGAGCTTAAGGGCATTGACGAATATATCGACAGACCGGAACTGGTAATGGCATATGTATGGACAGGAAGAGGCTGCAGCCATAACTGCTTCTACTGTGCCGAAAATCTGAGCACAGCCGGAAAAATATTTGGCAAACGTATTCCTTTTATGCGCAGTACGGAAAATGTTGCCAATGATATAATGAAGTTTGGGGAACGAAGCCATATTATTTTTGACTACGAGTATCCGTCGTTTGAGGGTACCGAAATCTATATGAAGGATCTGTTCGGCCGTCTGCCGGAGGAAATTGATTACAGGTGCTATTTCTTTTCATGGGGGCTTCCGTCAAAAGGGTTAATCGATCTGTTTTCGGAAAGATTCAGTTACTCCTGCATCTGTATTGATATTCAATGTTTTTCAGAAAAGCTAAGAAAAAAACTCAGCAGTGAAAATCTGATAAAACCTGCTTTTTCAAACAGGGAATTTGAAGAAATTATAGAATATGCCGACAGCAAAGAGAACGTTATCATAGATGTAACCGGAATTGTGGGTTATCCGTACGAAACCGAAGCCGACCGAGAAGAAACCCTGAATTACATACTTGAACTTCATCGAAGATTCAAATGTGTTCGCGACGCAAGACCGAGCCCTCTGCATGTTATACCGGGAACCGATATGACCTCGTCGGAGGAGTATTATAATCTGTTTGTGGAAAGAAGGACATATGATGACTTCTACCGGTTTACCAAAGAGGCCTTTGAGAAAAAGCTTAAATATTATGACAAAAGCCGAAACGAGCACCCATACGGTGTTTATCCGAAAGACAATCCGCGGTCTGTAATAGAATTTATGGAAAAATTTGATAAGACCGTCGGCGAAGTCAGGAATAATGAAGTAAAAATTACTATACTGGAAGAGGCTGACGTAATTAATGTGCATATTGAGGATAAATATAATCCGTTAAAGTCAATTCTGGAAACAATGGAAAAGATTACCCTGATGCCTGATGCCGGAAGCAGAAAACTGAGATTAAGTCTGGGATATTTTACGTGGATTCATAATTCCTGGATAGATTATACAAGTGAAAGCGGTGAAAACTGTGCTACACTTCTTGGGATAGGACGCAGTCCTCAAATGCTGGAACAGAAGTGCATGGACTTCTTCAAAAAATTTAAGAGCGTAGAACTTGCAGACAGCGGCAGTTCATGCTGGGGCGTGCTGGGAAAAACATTAAAATGAATGAAAAAATAAGGAATGAAAAAAATGTGGAAAAACTGATTGAAGCGGGAATAATACTGCCGTTAGCCGGGGAAAAAAGCGTTTTCTGGGACAGCGGCGGTGTTATGCTGTTGGAAAACTTAAAAAAACAACTGCGCAGACTGTATCACAGTTTAAACATGAGAGAACTGGTTTTTCCGTCGGTTTTTGACAGAAAATATTTTCCTGACTCAATAATAAATGAAGAATATGTTATCGGTACGGAAGAAGGCGGAGAAATGCTGACCCCGTTTTCGGAAACGGTTTATCTGTATCTGTTAGACAGCCTGAGGAAAAAAGGGATAAACTTTGATTCATACAGAAGAGTGTTCTGCTGGACAAAGGGCTTTATAAAAGAAAAGACTCCGGATTTATCGTATAACAGTTCCGAAATATTGAGATACGAATGTTTTTTTGCTGAAGAAGAGAAAAATGCTGCTGCAGCATGGAATAAATATAATGAGGCGTTTAAAGAATTTATACATAATGTTCTCATGATTCAGCCGATTGAAGGAGATTGTCAAGGTATCCGAAGCTTTCCCAAAGCAGAACGGACATATTCTCTCGGGCTGAAAACGGATGATGATCTGTACAGGACAATTTTTGTATCTCACATATTAAAAAAGGAATTCATATCGGATGTGGGCCTTCTTGAAGGAGAACAGGTAAGTCTGCTCAGCAGCTGCTTCAGCCAGAAGGCTGTGTTTTCTGTTCTGCTTCATCACCGGGATAAGCACGGAATAAGAATACCGTCTTCGATTGCACCTGTACGCGGGATTATAATTTCAGACAGTTATAATGCTGATGATGATTCCGTAAAGACTTTCGGAACGGACATGAAAGAAGAGATTGAAGAAATTATAATTCGGGAATGCGCCGTATGGGGGATTGTGCATTGTGAGTCATGCTGCAGGGTTGTCGAAAGAAACGGATTTGCAGAAAGTGAATTTGACAGTATCACGGAGGCTCTGGAGCATGCGCATCGGTACGAAAAAGAGTTTGATATGCAGCTGCTCAGGGATTCTGAAGAAAAAAACAGATTGTAATCGGCAGAAAGAAGCACTTTTAAAGTAAAAGGAGAAAACACATGGCAATAGAATTTCCCGAAATCATAGAAATTGAGCTGACGAGCAGATGTAATAAAAAGTGTATTATGTGCCAGCGCCAGTGGATGGATTTTACAAATGTCAGGGAAGATTTATCCATGGGTCTGCTGGAAAAGGTTCTGGAAGATGTTGATGACCGGGATGTCCAGATAAATCTGGGAGGACTGGGAGAAGGACTGCTGGTAAAAGAGCTGCCGCAGTTTTTTGCCGCTATAAAGAAACACAACCGGAAAATAAAAACCGGCTTTAACACGAACGGAAAACTGCTTACGGAAGCTGAATATAACTGGATTCTGGACGGCCGGGTGGATTACCTGTCAGTAAGCCTTGACGCGCCTGCTGAGAAGGAATATGAATGGCTGATACAGGATAATGATTTTAACCTTGTTTACGAAAACTGCGAGAAGTTTCTTATGCAAAAGCAAAGATCAGGCTCGAATTTACATGTTACAGTGCATTGCTTTAATATTCCGCGTTTTCAAAAGTATATCCCGGGGTTTATTGACCGGTGGAAAGACAAATGTGATTTTGTACAGGTAAGAGATCTGGTAAACTGGGCAGGTGTTGTACCTGTATCCGAATTCGGGGTTGAGGAGAACTGTAGCGGGATTTGTAAACGCCCGTTTATTTCTCTGGCAATTGATACCGAGGGAAATTATCATAAATGCTGCGGAACTTTCTATTTAGAGGATGACTGTGAGAAAATCCGGAATAAATCAATAGAAGATTTCTGGAACGGGGAAGAAATGGAAAAATTCAGAACTGCTATGTTGAATAATGATTTCCCGGATTCGTCTCCATGTGCAAAATGCTCGGCCCGCAGCGTTCTGCCGAATACGGTGATTGAGCAGGGCAGGCATTAGAATTTGATGCTGAATGGATACTGCAGGAAAAGATTGGCAATAGAAAAGAGCAGATTTTAAGGAAAGGATGGAAAATTATGAAATGGATGATTGCATCGGATATTCACGGTTCGGAATATTACTGCAGAGAACTGCTGGAAGCATATCGCAGAGAAAAAGCGGACAGGCTTCTGCTGCTGGGAGATATCCTGTATCATGGCCCCAGAAACGATCTGCCCAGAGACTATCAGCCTAAAACAGTGACAGAACTGCTGAATGCTTACAGACAGGATATTATCTGTGTGCGGGGAAACTGTGATACGGAAGTGGATCAGATGGTTCTTGAGTTTCCGATTATGTCCGATTACTGCGTGATTGCGGATGAAAAAGTGCTGATATATGCGATGCACGGGCACGTATACAATGAAGAAAAACTGCCGCCGCTTCATAAAGGCGATATTCTGATGTGCGGTCATACCCATGTGCCGAAATGCACAGAATACCCGGACTATATCTATATGAATCCGGGATCGGTATCAATTCCGAAAGAGGAAAGCTGGCACGGATATATGATTTATGAAAACGGCAGTTTTGCATGGAAGGATTTACAGGGAAAGGAAAAAATGAAGTATTTTGTTTTGATGCCTGCTGACGGACCTGAGTACAGGAAGGGGAAAATATGAAAATAGAAATTGTACCGGCATATAATCACCCGGAGGAAATAAAGAGTTTGTTTTTTGAATATATAGGTATGCTGATAGAAGGGGACAGCTCGTTTAAAGAATATCTTGATATACAGAATTATGATGCGGAGCTTGAGCATCTTGAAGAAAAATACGGATACCCTATGGGCAGACTGTATCTTGCATATTGCGGAGGACAGCCGGCAGGCTGCATCGGACTGAGAAAAATAGATGAAAAAAACTGCGAAATGAAACGTCTATATGTAAGACCGCAGTTTAGAAATAACAGAATCGGTGAGCAGCTTGTTCGATTAATAGTAGATGACGCGAAGAACATCGGATATTCATTTATGCTGCTTGATACGCTCCCGTTTCTGGAATCGGCAGTCAGACTGTATAAAAGATTCGGGTTTTATATAACGGAATGCTATAACGACAGCCCTATGAGTACGTCGATATTTATGAAACTGGATTTAACAGGACTGTAACGATCAGATGAATCAGAACTGCAAAGGAGGTACGGACTTGTTTTTCTTTATGCCAATGGCGTTCAGCCGAATAATTTTCATTTATATTCTGGCGGCGGTAATTCCCGCCTTTATCCTGCTCAGATATGTATATAGGCAGGACCGCATTGAAAAAGAGCCGCCGGCACTGCTAATGTCGCTGGTCTGGTACGGTGTTATAGCGGCCCTGTGTGCAATAGTTCTGGAAAGGATAGGAAATCTGATACTGGACAACACCATTACGCGGTCGAGTCCTTACTACATTCTTGTACTTGCGTTTCTCGTGGTGGGAGCGGCGGAAGAAGGCTGCAAGTTTTTCTTTCTGAAACGGCGCACATGGAATGACTGGAATTTCTCGCATATGTTTGACGGAGTTGTATATTCGGTGTTTGTCTCTTTGGGATTTGCTGCATTTGAGAACATAAAGTACGTTTTTTCCTACGGTTTGTCTGTAGTGCTTCCAAGGGCACTGTTTGCAATTCCCGGTCATCTGGGGTTTTCTGTCTTTATGGGTGTGTTTTACGGACGTGCCAGACTCTGCGAAAACCGGGGTGATAAAGCGGGCAGGAATATAAATCTGGTGTCGGGCTATGTTTCCGCCGTTCTGCTGCACGGTTTTTATGATGCCTGCGCTATGAGCGGCACCGCGGCAGCAAGCATTGTATTCTATGCTTTTGTAGCAGTCATGTATGTTGTTGTATACAGGATGATCAGAAAAGCATCCAGGGAGGACAGACCGGTGTACTGAAATGTTTAAATGCGCGGAAAAACTTTATGTATGGCTGTCGCGCATATGCCGCATGTACTTAGTAACAAAAAAAGAGGCCGGATAAAACATAAATCTTTATATGGAGGTAATTTTGTGAATATTAAAAAGTTTGCTGCTGTGGATATAAAACGATGCACCGCCTGCGGGGAATGCGCTTATTCCTGCAGAAAAAACGCAGTGGAAATAAGAAACGGATGCTTTGCATATGTTGATGAGGAGAAATGTATCGGCTGCGGGCTGTGCAGCAGAAACTGTCCTTCGGGATGTATAGAAATTACTGAAAGGGCGGTGAATGACCATGCATAAAAAATGGTATGATTATCTCTGGATATGGTCCATTTTGTATTTCACTCTCGGATTCTTTAATATTATGTTTGCATGGCTGGGCATGATAGATTTTGCGGTTCCTCTTATATTTGCCGCAGCTGCGGGAACCAAAGGTTTCTGCAACCGGTACTGCGGGAGAGGCCAGCTTTTCAGAAAAGCCGGAAAAGACTGGAAGCTGTCTCTGAACAGAAAAGCTCCGTCATGGCTGTCGTCAAAATGGTTCAGATACGGATTTCTTGTTTTCTTTTTAGCCATGTTCGGGAATATGATTTTTCAGACCTGGCTTGTGGGCTCGGGAGCAGATTCGCTGAAGGAAGCGATAAAGCTTTTCTGGACATTCAGAGTTCCCTGGGACTGGGCATATTCGGCAGGTACGGTGCCCGAATGGGCGGCTCAGTTCAGCTTCGGATTTTACAGTCTGATGCTTACATCAACCCTGATAGGGCTTGTAGTCATGGTTCTTTTCAAACCGAGAACCTGGTGCAGCTTCTGCCCTATGGGAACTATGACCCAAGGAATATGTAAACTGAAACAGAATGTAAAAAGTACTAAAGCGGGAAAAAATATAAAAGAGAACGCTGAATAAGGTGCGGAACAGATAAGTTTCATTTGCTGAGAAAAAAATTGAAACAGTCAAATAATTCTGTGCTTTATCTGACATAATTCTACTGTAATCGATGAAATAACATTGACATTCTGCTGTTATTGGAGTATATTTACTTTAATACATAACAGCGTTAAAGTGATAAATCAAACGCTAGGAAGAGAGGGACAAATTAATGAAAAAATTTATTGCACTGATTCTTTGCCTGATGCTCTGCGCAGTATCATTTGCAGGCTGCGGCGGAAGCGAGACCGGAGGAGACGCTGAAGGCGGCACATACACTATCGGTATCTGCCAGCTTGTTACACACGAAGCACTCGATGCGGCTACACAGGGATTTAAAGATGCGGTTATCGAAGGTTTAGGTGAAGAAAACGTGGAATTTCTCGAACAGAATGCTGCCGGGGAAAACAACACATGCACAACAATAGTAAACGACTTCGTTTCTAAGAATGTCGACCTTATTATGGCAAATGCTACAGGTGCGCTTCAGGCTGCCGCAAATGCTACAGTTGACATTCCTATTCTCGGAACATCTGTTACAGAATACGGAGTAGCTCTTGAGATTTCTGACTTCACCGGTACTGTAGGAGGAAATATTTCAGGTACATCCGACCTGGCTCCTCTTGAAGAGCAGGCTCAGATGGTTGTAGACCTGGTTCCGGAAGCTAAAACAGTTGCAATGCTTTACTGCTCCGCAGAACCAAACTCAGCTTATCAGGTTGCGGTTGTTAAAGAATGCCTCGAGTCAAAAGGTCTCGAAGTAAAAGATTTTGCTTTCTCGGCATCATCAGACGTTGCACAGGTTGCCGAAGCAGCAGCTGCAGCAGCAGATGTTATCTACATCCCTACAGATAATACAGCTGCATCATGCACAGAAACAATAAACAACGTTGTACTTCCAACAAAAACTCCTATTATTGCGGGAGAAGCAGGAATATGCTCAGGCTGCGGTATTGCAACACTGTCAATCAGCTACTATGAACTCGGCAAAAAGACAGGCGAAATGGCCGTTGAAATTCTGAAAGGAAATGCAGACATTTCAACAATGCCTATCGAATACGATCCAAATCCTGTTAAAAAGTACAATAAGACAATCTGTGATGAACTCGGCATCACAATTCCTGAAGGATACGAAGCTTTATAGTAAAATATCATACTGTCCGAAACAAGACAGAGCAGATCTATTAACAGTATAGCATCACCCCGACTGTGTCACTGCCGGCAACGGAAGTGACACAGTTTATGATTATACAAATTATTATTACTGAATGAACGGAGAAATTTATGGGACTTCTTAATGCTTTGCCGGGTGCTGTTGCCCAGGGAATGATATGGGGCATTATGGCAATCGGTGTATATCTGACATTTAAAATACTTGATCTGGCAGATCTTACCGTTGACGGTTCGATGGTTACCGGCATGGCTGTATGCGCTATGCTGATGGTGGCAGGCTGGAATGTCTGGGCAGCAATGCTAGTTGCATTTGTTGCCGGAATGGCTGCAGGACTTATTACGGGACTGTTTCACACGGCTATGGGAATCCCGGCTATTCTTGCCGGTATACTGACCCAGCTTATTCTATGGTCTTTGAACCTGAAGATAATGGGGAAGGCCAACCAGGCTCTTCCGGCAAGAACCTTCGACGTTCTTGTGACACAGCTTCATAAATATGAATCACTTATTATTCTGGCTGTATTCTGTATCGTACTGGTTGCGGTTTTATACTGGTTCTTCGGAACAAAGTTCGGAGTTGCCCTTCGTGCAACCGGCAGCAACGAGAAGATGGCCAGAGCCCAGGGAATAAACACAAGCAGGAACAAGGTTATCGGTTTTGTTCTTTCAAACGGTGTGGTTGCTCTTTCCGGAGCGCTGCTTGCACAGTATTCCGGCAAGGCTGATATTAATGACGGAAGAGGAGCTATCGTAATAGGACTGGCTGCCGTTATTATCGGAGAGGTTTTGGTATCCAGAATATCCTCAAACTTTGCGGTTCGACTGTTTGGAGTAATTCTGGGCGGAGTAATATATTATATTGTTTATCAGGTTGTTATTTTCCTTGGCCTGGATACGGACCTGCTCAAGATGCTGTCAGCCGTAGTGGTTGCAATATTTCTTGCGGTTCCTCACATTAAACAGACCTATTTTTCGAAACCGGTAAAAAGAAAAAAGGAGGTCTCGTAGATGTTAGAGCTTAAAAATATTACAAAGATATTTAATGCCGGCACCGTAAATGAAAAAGTTGCATTGGATGGACTTTCCCTTACTTTGAACGATGGGGATTTCGTAACAGTGATAGGAGGAAACGGAGCCGGAAAATCCACTCTGCTGAATGTGGTATCGGGAACTCATTATGTCGATGAGGGAACTATCTCCATCGACGGAGTCGATGTGACAAAGCTTCCGGAGTACAAAAGAGCTTCATATATCGGAAGGGTATTTCAGGATCCTATGATGGGAACCGCAGCCGATATGTGGATTGAGGAAAATATGTCTCTGGCTATGGACAGAGGAAAGAAAAAAGGTCTCTCCTGGGCGATAAAAAAATCAGACAGAGAGATATACAAACAGATGCTTTCCAAGCTGGGTCTCGGACTTGAAAACAGACTTTCCACAAAGGTTGGTCTTCTGTCCGGAGGTCAGCGACAGGCAGTTACTCTTTTGATGGCATCCATGAATCATCCCAAGCTTTTTCTTCTTGACGAGCATACCGCAGCCCTGGATCCTAAAACAGCGGCGAAGGTTCTTGAGATAACAGAGCAGATTGTCGAAGAGGAAAAACTTACCACTCTGATGATAACTCACAATATGAAAGACGCCCTCAGACTCGGAAACCGTATTATAATGATGCATGAGGGAAAAATAATTTTTGATGCATCCGGTGAAGAAAAACAGAAACTTACGGTAAAAGATCTTCTTGCAAAATTCGAACAGGCAAGTGCCGGCGAGTTTGCCAGCGACCGTATGCTTCTGGTTTAGAACTATAAAAATTAAAAAAGTATGAAAACAATGACGGAGATTTTTTCGTATATTTTGAAAAGGTTTCCGTCGTTTTTTTATTGATTAATGTTCATAATAAACTGCATAGTTAATTATTCATAAAGTTAATAATAATTATTCGCATTTACTAATTTTTTGGCGTAACCGGAACACAAAAAAGACCCCTGTTTTTTCCCGGAGCGAACGGATGAAAATCTAAAAATTTACGTTGATTTCAAAACTGCAAAAAGCCGCGGAAGTGTTCAAAAATTAACAATTGTGGGATGTTTACTATTTCAGTTGACATTGTTTTTATCACGTAATAAGATAATCATGGATAAGGAGATTTAGGTATTTATTTTTATTGAAGGGAGGCGCTAATTTATGATTAGCTGTAATTGCAGCGTTTCGGAAATTGCTGAAAAAATTTTATCTGTTTTACCCGGAACCGACTGCAAAGGACATGGTGGCTGCGGTAAGTCAGGATGTTCCGAATGTGCGATGGCGATAGCAGAGGGCGAAGATATTGCTCTGTGTCCTGCCTGCACTCAGGAACAGGTTGATGAAATTGCAGAATTAACGGGAAGACCCGGAAGAGAGGTTATTAAGAAGATTGCATTCGTTGCCTGTGCAGGAAGTTCTGCCGGCAAAGAAAGATTTTCCGGTTACTCAGACTGTGCGGAAGCACGTAAAGCCGGATTTGTAAGAGGAGAGTGTAAAGACGGATGTATCGGTGCAGGGAGCTGTACCGGGTATTGCACCTTCGATGCAATGAGTGTAAAAGAGGGGAAAGTAGTTATTGATTCCGAAAAATGCAGCGGATGCGGAGCTTGTGCTTCAGCTGACAGCTGTGTACAGGGAATTATTCATATGATTCCTGCAGATGCAACAAACTTTATTCCGTGTTCGTCCTGCGAAGAGGATGACGACAAGGTAAGGGAAATCTGCGGATTCGGATGTATCGCCTGCGGAGAATGCGAAAGAGCATGTCCGGAAGGTGCTGTTTCTATTGAAAACAATCATGCAGTTATTGATTACGATAAATGTGTCGGCTGTACTGCGTGCACAGTAAAATGCAGAAAAAAGATAATCGTTGATACACTGCACAATCTTGCAGAGCTTAAGGAAAAGGTTGCCTTTGTAAGATGCAGCGGCGGTGCTGCAGCGGGTGAAAAGTATAAAGCTATGGGCTTCGAAAGCTGCAGAGATGCTGTTTCCGCAGTCAACCCGTTAGACGAAGGTCTGTGCACCACTGGATGCGCAGGTCTCGGAGACTGCACAAAGGTATGCAGATATGATGCGATTCACGTTGTTTACGGTACTGCTTTCGTTGATACCGATAAATGTGTAGGCTGCAAAGACTGTACATATGCATGTCCTAAAGGACTTATTACTATAGTGCCGTACAAAGGCGCAAAAATGGTTCCGTGTTCTTCTGCTGCGGATTATGCCGACAAGGAAGAAGTATGCGCTGCAGCCTGCATCGGATGCGGTGACTGTGCGGCAAACTGCCCGAACGGAGCTATATACATGGAAGACAATCATGCGGTTGTAGATCCTGAACTCTGCGAAAACTGTCAGGTCTGCCAGTATGTTTGCCGAAGAAATATCATCAGGGAAAGAGAAGTTCCCGAATACAATTATCTGCAGACAGATGCCCTGAATGCAGAGAAAGGAGTGTGATTGAGATGAGAGAACTTAAGACTATGGACGGTAACACAGCTGCGGCTCATGTTGCATATGCATTCTCAGAGGTTTCCGCAATTTATCCTATCACACCTTCTTCGCCTATGGCGGAAAGCATGGATGAATGGGTATCTCAGGGAAGAAAAAATATTTTCGGTGAAAAAGTAAAAATCATTGAAATGCAGTCGGAAGGCGGTGCGGCAGGTGCCGTACACGGAGCTATTACAGGCGGAGCTTATACTTCCACATTCACAGCTTCTCAGGGACTGCTTCTCATGATTCCAAATATGTATAAGATTGCCGGCGAGCAGACTCCTGCGGTATTTCATGTTGCTGCGAGAGCGATCTCAACTCATGCCCTTTCTATTTTCGGAGATCATTCCGATGTTATGGGCTGCCGTCAGACAGGATTTGTAATGCTGGCGTCAAACAGTGTTCAGCAGGTAATGGATTTATCGGCTGTTGCACATCTCGCCACTATAGGCGGAAGACTGCCTATGCTCCATTTCTTCGACGGTTTCAGAACATCCCACGAAAACCAGAAGATTGAAGTATGGGATTATAAAGATCTGAGCGATATGGTTGACTGGGATGCGGTTAAGAGATTCAGAGAAAAATCCCTCCATCCGGCAAATCCTTACAGCATGGGTTCTGCGGAACAGCCGGAAACATTCTTCCAGCACAGAGAAGCGGCAAACACCGCATATCTTGAAACCGCGGATATTATTGCTGAATACATGGATAAAGTCAATGCAAAGATCGGCACTGACTATAGACCTTTCAACTACTACGGAGATCCTCAGGCTGAGGAAATCATTATCGCTATGGGTTCGGTCTGCGAAGCAGCTGAAGAGCTGGTGGACTACCTGAACGCAAGAGGAAAGAAGACAGGTATTGTTGAGGTTCATCTCTACAGACCGTTCTCGGCAAAATACCTTCTCAGTGTTATTCCTGAAACAGTTAAGAAAATTGCTGTCCTTGACAGAACAAAAGAGCCGGGCGGCGTTGGCGAACCTCTGTATCTGGATGTAATATCTGCACTCAGAGGAACCGCTTTTGAAAGCGTATTCGTTGCTGGAGGCCGTTACGGTCTCGGTTCAAAAGACGTTCAGCCGGGAGATATTCTTTCTGTATATCAGAATCTCTGGAGCGACTCTCCTAAGAAAGAATTCACAATCTCAATTGAAGACGATGTCACCGGACTGTCTCTTCCTGTAACCGAAAATCCGGATGTTGCGGCACCGGGAACAAAGGCATGTAAGTTCTGGGGCCTCGGAGCAGACGGTACTGTAGGAGCAAACAAAAACAGCGTTAAAATTATCGGTGACCACACAGACAAGAAAGTACAGGCTTACTTCCAGTATGACTCCAAGAAATCGGGCGGTGTAACAATTTCCCACCTCAGATTCGGAGATGCGCCAATCAAATCAACATATTATGTAAAACAGGCTGACTTTGTTGCCTGCCATAACTCCGCATATCTGACCAGATACAACATGGTAGAAGATGTTAAGCCGGGCGGATACTTCCTCCTTAACTGCGGATGGAGCGACGAAGAACTCGAAAAGCATCTTCCTGCAAAAGTAAAAAAATATATCGCTGAAAACGATATTCAGTTCTACACCTGTGATGCTGTATCTGCGGCAAAACAGATAGGTCTGGGTGCTAGAAGAACAAATACAGTTCTTCAGGCTGCATTCTTTAAGCTGGCTGATATCATTCCTATCGATGAAGCTGTGGAATACATGAAGTCCGCTATTAAAAAGACATACGGCAGAAAAGGCGAAAAGATTGTTAACATGAATATTGCCGCTGTAGATGCGGGTGTGGCAAATATTCACAAAGTGGAAATTCCTGCGGCATGGAAAGACGCTGTTGAAACAGAAGCTCCTGCCGAACTGGTAGGAAGAGATGCTGTGCAGACAGAATATCTTAACAACATTCTCGTTCCGACAAACAAGCTTGACGGCGACAGTGTACCTGTATCCGCATTTTTATCAACTGCCGATGGTATGATTCCTGCGGGAACAGCAGCATTCGAAAAGAGAGGAATAGCTACAGATATTCCTAAGTGGAACAAGGAAAACTGCATGCAGTGCAACTGGTGTTCATATGTCTGTCCTCACGGCGTAATCAGACCGTTTGCCATGAACAGCGAGGAAGCTGCCGCTTTCGAAGGCGACAGACTCAACATGAAGGGAACAGAGGATAAATTCTTTACTCTCGGAATTTCTGCCCTGGACTGCACAGGCTGCGGAAGCTGCGCTCAGGTATGCCCATCCAGAAAGAAAGCTCTGGAAATGATGCCGGCAGAGTACGACAACGTACAGGAAGCACAGAAGAAATACGATTATCTGTTCAATAATGTAGAAGAAAAAGAACTGCCGTTCAAAGAAGATTCCGTAAAGGGTTCACAGTTCAGACAGCCTCTGCTCGAGTTCTCCGGAGCATGTCCGGGATGCGGAGAATCTCCGTATGCTAAGCTCGTTACACAGCTGTTCGGCGACAGAATGTTCATAGCAAATGCTACAGGCTGCTCTTCAATCTGGGGCTGCAGTGCTCCGAGCACACCTTACACAGTGAATAAAGAAGGAAGAGGTCCTGCATGGGCAAATTCTCTGTTTGAAGATAATGCAGAGTTCGGTCTCGGTATGGCTGTTTCAATGCAGGCAAGAAGAGAAGAAATGAAAACTGTTGTGGAAAGACTTTCGGATTCCGTAGGAGTTCCTGCACGCGCATGGCTGGCTTCGATGGATGATGCAAAGGCTTCAGAAGATACAGGTGCTATACTGGTTGAGGAATGTAAAAAGATTATGGATCTCAGCCCGGATGCAAGATACGTTGTTGAAAATAAGAATATGCTGATTAAACCTTCAATGTGGATATTCGGAGGAGACGGCTGGGCTTACGATATCGGTTACGGCGGACTCGACCACGTGCTGGCATCAGGCGAAAATATCAATGTGCTCGTATTCGATACAGAAGTATATTCAAATACAGGCGGACAGTCATCCAAGGCAACACCTATCGGCGCTGTAGCTAAATTTGCCGCATCCGGTAAGACTGTAAAGAAAAAGGATCTTGCTCAGATAGCTATTGCTTACGGTTACGTTTACGTGGCTCAGGTTGCAATGGGAGCAAATCCGGAACAGACCCTCAGAGCTATAAAAGAAGCAGAAAGCTACAACGGACCTTCTCTTATCATAGCATATGCTCCTTGTATCAACCACGGTGTAAAAGCCGGCATGAACAAGGCAATGCTGGAAATGAAGAATGCAGTACGTTCCGGATACTGGAACCTGCTCAGATACAATCCTGATCTGGAAGCACAGGGCAAAAATCCGTTATCAATCGACAGCGGTGAGCCTACTGAAAGCTACAAGGCATTTATCGGCGGCGAGGAAAGATACGATTCCCTGAAGATTAAGTTCCCTGAAAGAGCCGAAGTGCTGTTTGACAAGGCAGAACAGATTGCAGTTGAAAGATACAGGCATCTGAAGAATCAGAAGAAGAGTCTGGATAGATAGAGGGGAGGCGGCATAAATGAAAATGTTTGAAATCACTAGCAAAAGAAAACTCAACGACAATATTACCTGGATGGTAATTTATGCTCCCCTTGTTGCAAGAAAGGCAAAACCGGGACAGTTCATTATTCTCAGAACTGACGAATACGGTGAGAGAATTCCTCTTACCATGGCAGGACACAATGAAAAAGACGGTACAATTGACCTTATTTACGCAACCGTAGGCAGAACCACAATGCTGATGGATCAGCTCGAAGAAGGGGACTGCTTTGCAGATATCGTAGGACCTTTGGGAAAAGCGACCCATATGGAAGGTCTGAAAAAAGTCTGTGTTGTAGGCGGAGGAACAGGAAACGCTCTTGCTTATCCTATCGCTTCTGGAATGCACAGAAACGGAATCAGTGTAGATATGATAACAGGATTCAAAAGCAAGGATCTTGTTTTTCTGGAAGATGAATTCCGTGCCGAAACCACTAACCTTTATGTGGTGACAGATGACGGTTCATACGGAGAAAAAGCATTTACAACAGATAAGCTCAAAGAGCTGATAGAAAACGGAAATACATATGACGAAATCGTTGCGGTAGGTCCTCCTATTATGATGAAACTCGTATGTCAGATTGCTGCGGAATATAATATTCCTTCTGTGGCATCTCTCACGGCATACATGATAGACGGCACAGGAATGTGCGGCGGCTGCAGAGCCAGAATCGGAGGAGAGGATAAATTCGTATGCGTTGACGGTCCGGAATTTGACGGTTCCCTCGTAGACTGGGATGAACTCATACACAGAAATTCATTCTATCGTGAGCAGGAAGCTGAAGACCGGGCACATGTCTGCCGACTGACAGGAGGTGTACGATACCATGATTAATCTGACCAGAGAAAAAAATCCTATGCCGGAACAGAGACCGGATGTCAGAAACAAGAACTTTCTCGAGGTATCAACAGGCTATACAGAAGCTGACGCTGTAAGAGAAGCGATGAGATGTCTCAACTGCAGAAAAAAACCCTGCATGACGGGATGCCCGGTAATGGTTAAAATCCCTGACTTCATTGCTCAGGTTGCAAAAGGCGAATTCGAGGAAGCATATAAGATAATTAGTGAAACAAGCTCACTTCCTGCAGTATGCGGAAGAGTATGTCCTCAGGAAAACCAGTGTGAAGGCAAATGCGTTCACGGCAAAAAAGGCGAACCTGTAGGAATAGGAAGACTTGAAAGATTTGTTGCCGACTGGCATGCAGCTAATTACGGCGATGAAGAAATCAAGCCTGCCGAAAGCAACGGTCACAAGGTTGCTGTTGTAGGCTCAGGGCCTGCAGGACTGGCATGTGCCGGAGATCTGATCAACAAGGGTTACGATGTAACTGTTTACGAAAGTCTTCACAAAATAGGCGGAGTGCTGGTTTACGGAATCCCGCAGTTCCGTCTCCCTAAGGAGATTGTTGCGGCAGAGGTTGCAAAGCTGGAGGCAAAGGGCGTAAAATTCGTTACCAACGCTATAATTGGTCAGTCTCTTACTGTTGACGAACTTATAGAGGAGGAAGGTTACGAATCAGTCTTTATCGGAACAGGTGCCGGCCTTCCGACATTTATGAACATTCCGGGTGAAAATCTTCTCGGAGTATGTTCCGCAAACGAATACCTGACAAGAATCAATCTGATGAAGGCTTATCTGCCGGAGTACGATACTCCTATTCAGAAAGCAAAGAAGGTAGCCGTAGTAGGCGGCGGTAATGTTGCTATGGACGCTGCAAGATGCGCTAAGCGTATGGGAGCAGAAGATGTTTACATCATATACAGACGTTCGGCAGAGGAAATTCCTGCAAGAGCAGAAGAAATCCACCATGCTGTGGAAGAAGGCATTGAGTTCAAGTATCTCACAAATCCTGTAAAGGTTGTCGGTGATGAAAACGCATATGTAACAGGAATCGAATGTGTGAAGATGGAACTCGGTGAACCGGATGCTTCCGGAAGAAGAAAGCCTGTTGTGATAGAGGGTTCAAATTTTGTTCTCGATGTTGACTGCGTGATAATGGCTATAGGAACCAGACTGAACAGATTGATTCTGGAAACCACTGAAAATCTCCAGGCAAACGAAAGAGGCGGAATCGGAACCGACAGCTCCGCGGCAACAAACAGACCGGAAATCTTTGCCGGCGGCGATGCTGTTACAGGCGCTGCTACTGTTATCAAGGCTATGGGAGCAGGAAAGACCGCAGCTGCGGGAATTGACAGCTTCTTAAGACCCTAATCAGTCAGTGCGTATATATTGATTAATTGAAATGATGCTGCTGCGATACAGCTTTACAGGCTGTTGAGCAGCAGCTTCTTTTTGTGAATAGTTTTGCAGTTCAGGCACAGATCCGCTTGAATGAAGGCTTGAAGTTCAGACGTAAATCTGCGGCTGTTAAATATTAAAGCGGCGCCTGCTGAGGGAGCAGGATTTAACCGATTTAGGGCGTTCCTGCGTAAGGAAATTGGTTCCCTCTGACACCGGATATGCAATATGCGGTTTTCTCCTTTAATGTGCATAGAATATATGGTAGAATGATTTAATCAGAACGATATTATTTTATTAAAGAAAACGAAAGGAAGAATCCGGTGGGACACGAATCGCTTTACCGGGTTATGAGAGATGTATGAAATCAAATATTGTACTTATCGGAATGGCTGCTTCGGGAAAAAGCACAACCGGAGTTGTGCTTGCAAAGACACTGGGTAAAAATTTCGTGGATACAGACTTATATATACAGCAGAAGACGGGAAAAACTCTGCAGGCAATTCTGAACGAAGACGGAATTGACACCTTCAAGGCGATTGAAGAGGAGATTCTTTCCGGTGTGGATGTAAGTGAATCGGTAATATCCACCGGCGGAAGTGCGGTATATTATCCGGAATCCATGAAAAATCTCGGACAGGACGGAATAATAGTATATCTGAATGTTCCTCTTGAAGAAATTGAAAAAAGACTCAGCAATATTAAAACCAGAGGCGTGATACTGAGAAAAGGCGAAACAATCGCAGACCTTTATCATTTCCGGGCGCCTATGTATGAAAAGTATGCGGATATTGTAATTGAAGCGGGAGACAGCACCCTGGAGGAAACGGTGGAAATGATATGCTGCGCCGTGGATGAATACAGAAAAACAGAAGGACGGTAATCCGGAGGAAAAATGCATTATATTTATATGTTGAGATGCAGAGACGATTCTATTTATACCGGCATAGCTTCGGAACTGGAAAACCGGCTGAAAATTCATTTTGAGGGCGGTGCCGGATGCTCAAAATACGTATCCTCAAGAGGAGCCCTACGGCTTGAATGCTACTGGATCTGTGAGACGGTTTCGGAAGCCGCAAAACTTGAATACAGGCTGAAAAAGCTTCCCAGAAAGAGCAAGGAAATGCTTGTTTCGGGAGATTCGGAACTTGAGGATTTTCTCGGGCAAAAGCTGGAATGCAGGGTTTACAGCAGGGGAGATATGCAAAAGGCGGAGCTTGCAGGATATCTGGGCAGTGTTTGAAATAAAGCTGCACAGGACTGCATTTTAAGAATCAGACAGAATAAACAGTTTTATATTATTAAAGGAAAAAGATATGAAAGGCATTTTAAGAAAAACTATATGTATAGCGGTGGTGCTTCTGATTTGGATGACTGCAGCGGGATGTTCGGGAGAACCTGTGGATCTGGATTCTGTCAGTACCCGGATTACAGGTGCCGGCTCTTCGTCTGACAATCTGTCTGATGAGGAGGTTATGAAAATCCATTTTATTGATGTGGGACAGGGTGACTGCACATTTATTGACTACGGTGACAAAGAGATTCTCGTTGACTGCGGTGAGTGGGAATACAGCAGAGACGTGATAGATTATATAGCTCCATACGTGGACGGCGCCCTTGATATGATAATTGCCACTCATCCGGATTCTGACCATATCGGCGGCATGATGTATATTTTTGACAGATTTCAGGTGGCATACGTTGTGGACAGCGGAGCGGTCAAGGATACCGTGACATATTATAATTACATGGATGCGCTTGAAAACGAGCAGGAATGCATTGTGTATCCCGACGATGATTTGATATGGGAAATGGGGGGAAATGCATATGTCAGGATAATAGAAACCGGTGATGAGGATGAAGATGTAAATGAAGTGAGCGTTGTTTCGGAGGTGGTTTTCGGAGATATTTCTGTGCTTCTTACAGGAGATATGGGTTCAAAGACCGAAAGAGAGAATCTTGATAAATTCGAAAAGGTTACTGTTCTCAAGGCAGCCCATCACGGATCGTCAAAATCCACCTGTTCGGAATTCCTGAACAGAATTAAGCCGGAATATGCGATAATTTCCGCAGGAAAGGACAATTCCTACGGACATCCCCACTGGGAAACTCTTGAAAGGCTGGATGAGATCGGTGCAGTCGTATATTACACTATGAACAGTGGAACTATAGTTATGGAAACGGACGGAAAAACCTGCAGATTTGAAAATGAGGGTTCGATTACCGTTACGGAGCCGTCTTCGGATCCGACTTATTCTGCGGGAAATTCGCTAGGTCAGAACAATTCGGTTTCGGAAATTCAGTATGTAGGCAATAAAAACTCCGGAAAGTTCCATCAGAGTTCCTGCAGTTCCGTATCAGGCATGTCGGAGAAAAACCGTGTGTATTTCGGCAGCAGAAGTCAGGCTGTCAACGAAGGCTATGAGCCCTGCGGAGCCTGCAATCCGTAAGTTCCTGTATATGATATCAAGGAGTATACGCAAATGCGGAATACTCCTTATTTTTTTGTTGAAATATACCCCTACGGGGTATATAATGGAGCGAGAATATTAAGGTATGACCGGTGCACCGGCTGCCGAATACGGGAGGTTCAAATGAGTGATAATATAAATAATAAAATGTCCGACGGTTTAACCGACGGTATTCAAAACGGCAGCGGGTGCTGCTGCGGGAAAAAGACTCTCAGAACAGAGGATACCAGGAAGAAGCTTATAAACCGTCTGAATCGTATTGAGGGTCAGATTAGAGGAATAAAGGGGATGCTTGAGAGGGATGCCTACTGCACGGATATTCTGATGCAGTCAGCTGCTGTAAATGCTGCAGTGAATGCGTTTAACAGAGAGCTGATATCTAATCATATCAGGGGCTGCGTTGTGAGGGACATTCGCGACGGCCACGATGAAGTTATAGATGAACTTCTGGATATTCTCCGGAAGCTTATGAAATAGGGGTGAGAGGAAATATGAAACAATACAGGGTCACAGGGATGAGCTGTGCCGCCTGCAGCGCCCGGGTGGAAAAGGCAGTGTCCGGACTGCCCGGGGTCAGCGGATGTGCTGTAAATCTTCTGACCGGATTCATGTCGGTAGAAGGAAATGTTCCTGCCGAAGATGTGGTGAATGCGGTGAGAAAAGCCGGATATGATGCAGAGCCGGATATCAGGGGCGGCGGTGCCGCTGAAAAAAGCATCCGTAAAACCGGACCGGAGGATGAGATAAAACCGTTAAAAAGACGCCTGATTTTTTCTGCTGTTTTTCTCTTAATACTGATGTATTTTTCTATGGGGCATATGATGTGGGGATTTCCTCTGCCCGACGTACTTGAAAGAAATCCCGCAGCGCAGGGACTGCTGCAGCTTTTGCTTTCTGAAGGAATAATGGTAATTAATCAGAAGTACTTCATATCAGGTTTTAAAGGTCTGATGCATAGGGCTCCTAACATGGATACGCTGGTGGCTATGGGAGCTTCTGCCGCGTTTATATACAGTACGGCGGCTCTGTTTGCAATGACCGGCCTGCAGGCAGAGGGAAACACAGCTGCTGCCGGGGGATATGTGCATGAATTCTATTTCGAGGCTGCCGGAGTGATATTAACTCTGATTACTCTCGGGAAAATGCTGGAGGCTCGTTCAAAGGGCAAAACAACAAATGCGCTGAAGGAACTGATAAACCTTGCTCCTAAAACAGCGGCTCTTTTTGCAGACGGAGAAGAAAAAAGAATTCCGGCGGAGCAGCTGAAGAAGGGAGATATATTTGCGGTTCGGCCCGGGGAGAGTATTCCTGCGGACGGGATTGTGGTTTTCGGGAGCAGTACGGTAAATGAATCGGCTCTTACAGGAGAAAGCATACCGGCGGATAAAACTGTGGGTGACCGTGTTCTTTCTGCTTCCATAAATCAGTCCGGATATATCAGATGTGAGGCTCTTAAAGTAGGAGAGGAAACTGCATTTTCAAAAATAATAAGCCTTGTCAGCGATGCCTCTGCAACGAAGGCGCCGATAGCAAGGATTGCAGATAAGATTTCAGGCATATTTGTTCCCGCGGTAATAGCAGTGGCTTCTGTTACGGTTTTAATCTGGCTGCTGGCAGGAGAGAGCACAGGCTTCGCGCTGGCCAGAGGAATCTCCGTACTGGTTATCAGCTGTCCCTGCGCTCTGGGGCTGGCAACACCTGTTGCGATAATGACAGGCAGCGGGACGGCGGCAAAAAACGGAATTCTGTATAAAAGCGCGGAGGCGCTGGAAGAGGCGGGAAGGGCTGAAACTGTTCTGCTGGACAAAACCGGTACGGTGACCGAAGGAAAACCGGGAGTTACGGATATTATACCTGAACCGGGCGTTACGGAAGAAGAACTGATATTTAAAGCCTGCTCTCTCGAATCAAAGAGCGAGCATCCTCTTGCATCTGCGATAATGGAGGAGGCGGAAAGAAGAAATATTAAACCGGCAGAAACATTTAATTTCAGAGTGATGCCGGGAAACGGCCTGGCCGCAGAGCTGCCCGGAGCAGAGCTTCAGGCAGCAGGGATTTCCGGCGGAAATTATTCCTTTATATCGGAAAGGGCTGATATACCGGCCGGGGCGCTGGAATCTGCGGACCGGCTGTCCGGAGAGGGGAAAACGCCTCTGTTTTTTGCGGAGGACGGCAGGCTGCTGGGTATTATTGCTGCAGCAGACAGGATAAAGGAAGAGAGTCCTGAGGCGGTAAGGCAGCTCAGGAACATGGGAGTTCGGGTTGTGATGGTGACGGGCGACAACGAGAGGACAGCCAAGGCCGTAGGCCGTGCCGCCGGAATAGATGAGGTTATTGCGGGGGTTCTTCCAGAAGAGAAGGAGGCGGCGGTCCGCAGATATTCGGGCGAGGGCAAAGTTATAATGGTGGGCGACGGTATTAACGACGCACCAGCCCTTGCGGCAGCGGACGTGGGAATTGCCATAGGTGCCGGATCGGAAATTGCCATAGATACGGCTGATATAGTGCTGATGAAAAACAGCCTTGCGGATGTGCCGGCTGCAATTAGGATGAGCAGAGCGACCCTTAGAAATATTCGGCAGAATCTGTTCTGGGCATTTTTATACAATGCGGCAGGTATACCCCTTGCTGCGGGAGTATTTATTTCTCTGACCGGCTGGACTATGAATCCGGCGTTTGGAGCGGCTGCCATGAGCCTTTCGAGCTTTTGTGTGGTAACAAATGCTCTAAGGCTGAATTTGTTCGACATGTATAATCCGGGCAATGCCGAATTGAAAAAGGCGGAATCGTATAACAGGGAAGCTGAGCCGGAGAAAGACAGTATAGAAGAGGAGGAAAAACTGATGGAAAAGACAATGAAAATTGAAGGAATGATGTGCAGACACTGTGAGGCGAGAGTAAAGAAAACGCTTGAGAGTCTGGAGTGCGTGGAAAAGGCTGAAGTCAGCTATGAAGAAGGAAAGGCAGTTGTTGAACTGAAAAAAGCAGTTGAAGATTCTGTTCTTAAGCAGGCAGTAGAGGATCAGGATTATAAAGTGACGGAGATTTTTTAAAAAGCGGGCGAGGCAGTTCATTTGCCCCGAACGTAAACAGCTGAAGACTGCCTGAGAAAGATTATGTCTGTCATCACAATTAATAAGCTCCGCGGCAGTGTCAGATCTGCTGCGGAGCTTATTTTACCTGCTCCCGAATTAAAAATCCGAATTATAAGTTACAGTGTTCTGCCCAGCTCATATACATCTTTAAGCTCGTGAGCGCTGTTCATTGCTCCCTTGAATTCCATTCCACTGACAGTGATTATTCCTTTATTTTCCCAGCCTGCGTAGGTTATTATCTGGTTGTAGTTGGATATTGCCGTATTGAATACGTCCGGAGAACTGTCGTGAGCATTAAGGAGAAGAGCGGAACATTTGATTTTGAAGCCCTTCAGAAGAAATGCGTAAAGTCTGTCAATAGCGGATTTGATCTGGGCTGTAAGGGAGTACCAGTATATCGGAGAAGCGAAGACTATCATATCGCTCTCTTCAACTGCCGGATATATTTTCTGCATATCGTCCTGCCTGAAGCATTTACCGTCATTTTTGAGGCAGGATTCACAGGCGATGCAGGGATGAATGTTCATTGTGCCTGCATTGAATTCGGTTACATTGTGGCCTGCTTCACGGGCGCCTTTGATAAATTCCGCAGTCATTATTTGAGTGTTGCCGTTTTTTCTGGGACTTCCGCTGAGAACCAGTATATTCATAAATATACCTCCTGTTAAAATTGTCTGAATGATGATATAATTAAAAATTATACTACTAAGAATACCGGAATTCAATTCCACAGAACGGGAGGAAATAACATGAGTGTTCAGGTTGGACTCGGTGACATAATGAAAGCTGAGCAGGGGCTGAAAAAGGTTCTTAACAATGTGCCTCTGATGAAGGATACGGTTTTGTCCGAAAAGTACGAATGCAATGTGTATTTAAAAAGAGAGGATCTGCAGATAGTAAGGTCTTTTAAAATAAGAGGGGCATACAACAAGATGCATTCCCTTAATCAGGAGGAGCTTTCCAGGGGTGTTGTATGTGCCAGCGCGGGAAATCATGCCCAGGGAGTGGCTTTTTCCTGTAAGGAGCTCAAGGCTCAGGGTAAAATCTTCATGCCGGTGACAACTCCCAAGCAGAAAATTAATCAGGTTAAAAGATTCGGCGGAAAATATGTTGAAATTATGCTTGAAGGAGATACCTTTGACGACTCCGCAAAGGCCGCAGGGGAGTACTGCATTAAAAACGGAATGACCTTTATTCATCCCTTTGACGATGAAATGGTCATTGCAGGCCAGGGAACCGTCGGCCTGGAGATTTTCAATGACGATGCGGGAAAAATAGATTATGTATTTATGGCAATCGGAGGCGGAGGTTTGGCTGCCGGAATAAGCACCTGTATTAAGAATCTCCATCCGGAAACCCGGGTTATAGGCTGTGAGCCTGAAGGTGCGGCAAGCATGAAGGCTGCTTTCGATACGGGACATCCTGTCACTCTTGATAGAGTGGATAAATTTGTGGACGGCGCCGCGGTTAAAACCGTAGGACAGAAAACCTACGAGCTTTGCCGTGAAAATCTGGACTCCATTACAGTGGTTCCTGAGGGAAAGGTATGCACCGCCATACTGGAAATGTACAATGACAGCGCAATCGTGCTGGAACCGGCGGGTGCTCTGCCTGTAGCTGCTCTTGATTTTCACAGGGATGAAATCAAAGGAAAAAATGTGGTATGCGTGATTTCCGGAGGAAACAACGATATAGCCAGAATGCAGGAAATTAAGGAACGTTCGATGGTTTACGAGGGATTGAAGAGATATTTCATCGTGGGATTCCCTCAGAGACCGGGAGCCCTCAGGGAGTTTCTGAACGAGGTTCTCGGACCGGACGATGATATCTGCAGATTTGAATATACCAAATCAAATGACAAAGAAAAAGGTCCTGTACATATAGGCCTGGAACTGGCAAAGGCGGAGGACTATCCGGGGCTGCTGGAGAGAATGGACAGAAAAGGATTTTCATATCAGGTTATCACACCGGATACCCTGCTGTTTGACCTGTTTGTATAACTGTTTCGGCAGAAGCTCAGGCTGCGGAAGGGTTCGGCCGGGCGGCATAATATTTTATGAAATTATAGGACAATACGATTGACACTATACACAATATGGTGTATAATACACGAGTTGAACCGCGCAGAAAAGGTTTTAAAGCTTATGCTGCCTTAATGGCGAGACTGGATAGAGGAGGTAAATTTGTTCATGTATGCAATTATAGCAACAGGCGGAAAGCAGTACAGAGTACACGAAGGTGATGAAATCACAATCGAAAAACTGAATGCTGCAGAAGGCGATGCCGTTGTATTTGACCAGGTTCTGGCTGCAGGCGAAGGCGCTGATATCAAAGTGGGAACACCTGTTATCGCAGGCGCTGTTGTAAACGCTAAGGTTGTAGAAAACGGCAAAGGACCAAAAGTGGTTATCTACAAGTACAAGGCTAAGAAAGACTACAGAAACAAAAAAGGTCACAGACAGCCTTTCACAAAAGTTGTGATTGAAAGTATTTCTTTATAATTTATATTTAAAGAATCGTTTAATTTATTTGTGCATGCCGCACGAATGGAGGTGAAGAACACATGGCAAGTAAAAAAGGAGTAGGTAGTTCCAGAAACGGAAGAGACAGTGAATCCAAACGTTTGGGAGTTAAAAGAGCTGATGGACAGACAGTAACTGCCGGAAGCATCTTAGTAAGACAGAGAGGAACAAAAATCCATCCGGGCAACAACGTTGGCAAAGGTGGAGACGATACTTTGTTTGCTATGATAGAAGGCGTTGTCAGATTCGAAAGAAAAGACAAGACCAGAAAACAGGTAAGCGTATACGCAAAAGAAGCTTAAGAAAAAACTACCCCTTACATATCGAGTGTTAAGGGGTAGTTTTTTACCGACGGAAGAAATGGAGAGGATAATCCATGTTTATAGATAAAGCGAAAATTACTGTTAAATCGGGAAAGGGCGGAAACGGCTGTGTTTCGTTCAGAAGAGAGCCCTTTGTTCCGGACGGTGGCCCCGACGGCGGAGACGGCGGCAGCGGAGGCAGTGTAATTTTTGAAGCAGACGAAAACTTTCACACCCTGATGGATTTTCATTATAAAGTCAAGTATAACGCCGAGAACGGCGAAGACGGAATGAAGAGAAAGAAATTCGGGAAGAAGGGAAAAGATCTGAAGCTCAAAGTGCCTCCGGGAACACTGATTATAGATCAGGAGACGGGGCACCTGATAAAAGACCTGAAAAAGCACGGAGACAGCTGCGTTGTGGCAAAGGGCGGAAAGGGCGGAAAAGGCAACGTTCATTTCAAGAATTCCGTAAGACAGGCTCCGAATTTTGCCGAAGCCGGAGGCAAAGCGGTGGAGAGAACCATAATCCTCGAGCTTAAAATGATAGCTGACGTGGGGCTTATGGGATTTCCTAATGTGGGAAAATCCACACTTCTGGCTGCAGTAACGGGAGCCAGACCTAAAATTGCAAATTATCATTTCACGACACTGACACCGAACCTGGGAGTTGTGCAGTTTTATGATGACAGCTTCATAATGGCGGATATTCCGGGCATAATAGAAGGTGCCCACGAGGGTCAGGGTCTGGGCCTCGACTTTTTGAGACACATAGAGAGAACCAAGCTTCTGATTCATGTTGTGGATGTTTCTTCTGTAGAAGGCAGAGACATGATAGAGGACTTCGAGAAGATTAATGAAGAACTTGTTAAATATTCTCCGAAGCTGGCAGAAAAGCCTCAGATAGTTGCCGCCAATAAGATAGACAGCATCATGGATCAGGAAAAATATGAAGAGTTTATCGAATATGTAAAGGACAGAGGCTATGAGGTATTTCCTGTATCCGCTGCGGGCAGACAGGGACTGGATGAGCTGCTGAAGGCGGCAATGAACAAGGTTTCAGAACTGAGAGAACTGCCGGAGGAAGATGATTACGTATACTTCGATCTGGAAGAAGCCGACAAAGACCCTGAATACAGAGAAATCAAGGTTACTGTGGAGGACGGTGTGTTCGTTCTTTCGGGAGGACAGCTTGAAAAAATCTTCGATTCAACCAACTTCAACGATATGGAATCTTTGAGATACCTGTATAAATATATAGAGGAAAAAGGCGCTATGCAGAAGATGATTGACATGGGAATAAAGGACGAGGATACTGTCAGAATCAAAGATTTCGAGTTTGATTATTATGAATAAATATCTTGCGGCAGATATTGAAATGTGTTAAAATTCTTTTCAGCGGCGCAGGCATAACATATTTCAGCCTGTCGTAAATTTATTCTGCCGGCGTGATGGAATTGGCAGACGTGCGGGACTCAAAATCCCGTGGTGGCAACACCGTATCGGTTCGACCCCGATCGCCGGCACCATTTTTAGTAGCAAGGAGTGAAACATTAATGAATCCAAATGTAATGACCTGGGGGTCTTGTATACTTATTCTCGTGATTTTCTGGCTGATTTTAATCAGACCTCAGAAGAAAAAAGAAAAGCAGATTGCTGCCATGAGAAAAGGTGTAAAAGCAGGGGACAAAATCCTGACAATAGGCGGAATGAAAGCCAGAGTTATCAAGGATAAGGAAGAAAGCCTTATTATCGAAGTCGGCGACAAGGTAAGAATGGAAGTAATGAGATGGGCTGTTTCCAGCGTTCTTGAAGAAGGCAAAGGAAGTGTAAGAAAGGTTGCCGAAAAACAGATAGAGGCTGTTGAAGAAAAGCCTGAAGATGTTGCCGCAGCTGAAGAAAAAGCGCCTGAAGCTGTTGAAGCACCTGAAGCTCCTGCTGAAGAAAATCAGGAAAAAGCTGAATAATTCAATTACAGTTCACTTATTATGCAGTTAATCCGGAGATGTTTCTCCGGATTTTTTTTCATATATTTCTCCGCTTTTTTCATAAAACGGATTACCCTTAAATATATTTATTTAGGGGTGTTAAAAAATGAACGAAAACAGAACTGATTTAAAATCTATAGGAAAGTGTATGCTGAAATCCCTCATGACGGGGCTGGGTACATATTTCATATTAAATGCTGTCTGTGTGCTTGTGCTCTGGTTTACGCCTGTGCCTGAACAGGTGATGACCTATGCCGGAGGAATCTGCCTCGCAGGAGGATGCTTTGCGGGAGGACTGAAAATGGGCATCGGCACTGGAAGAAAGGGCATCTTTTCCGGATTTGCGGCCGCACTGGTTATTTCAGCAGCTGTATGGGCTGTCGCGGCCGCCGCTTCGGGAGGAAACATTCTCGGAGTTTCGTCAGTCTTTAAAATTATTGCCGGAATTACTGCCGGAATTGCAGGGGGAATGCTTGGAGTAAATAAATAACATTTTTTCTTGAAATTTATTCTCCGTAAGTATAAAATAATAAATTATAGTTATTATAGTACACTTCAATTTATCGTGCTGTGTACAGCAGACATACTTGGGAGGATTAATGAAATGTGGAAAAAAATTGTATCGGCTTTGATGGTGATTCTTATTGTATTAGGTCTTTTTGTAAGCCTGAACGGGATAAATACAGGCTCAATAAACATACCTAATGCGAAGGATAACGTAAGTCTCGGTCTTGACCTTGCAGGCGGCGCATATGTTGTGCTGGAAGCTGAAACAGATGCCCAGGGAGAGGAACTGGACAAGCTGATGGAACAGACTCAGGCGGTAATAGAAAACCGTGTAAATGAAATGGGACTTTCAGAACCGACAGTTACGATAGAGTCAAAAAACAGAATAAGAGTAGAGCTTCCGGGAGCTCAGGATGCCCAGGCGGCCCTTGATGCTATAGGAAAAACAGCTCAGCTCGAGTTTGTTGATGCATGGGGAAATGTTGTGGTTACCGGTGCTGAGGTCAAGGACGCAGTTCTTGGATTTGACAGCAACAGCATAGGGAACGACCCGGGGATATCAATTCAGTTTAATTCACAGGGCTCAGACGCCTTCTGGCAGGCAACAAAAAAAGCGCTGGAGCATAAAGGGGAAAGTGTAACAAACCAGTACGGAACATATGACGGAGCTCAGATACTTATTGTACTTGACGGAGAAGTAATATCCGAACCGAGAGTAAATGAAGAAATCAGCGGAGGACAGGCATTCATCTCCGGATCATATACAAAAGAGACAGCTGCGGCAGATGCGGCTCTCATCAGAGGCGGTTCTCTGCCTGTGACACTTAACGAAATAACAACATCTATAGTAGGTGCTTCTCTGGGAGCGGATTCCTTTGATAAAGCTCTCTTTGCGGGAGCGCTGGGCATTGCCTTCATAATTATATTCATGATTGCGGCATATAAACTGATGGGCGCAGCTGCCAGCCTGGCTCTGCTCCTCTACATTGTTGTATATATCTGGATATACGAATTCTTCGGAGCGGTTCTTACACTTCCGGGAATATTCGGTATACTTCTGTCAATAGGTATGGCCGTTGACGCAAATGTAATCATATTTGCAAGAATAAGAGAAGAAATTGCTGCGGGCAAAACAGTCAGAGCTGCTGTTCGCTCAGGCTTCTCAAGAGCAACATCCACAATCATAGACTCCAACGTTACAACTCTTATTGCAGGAATCGTTCTTTATCAGTTCGGTACAGGTTCCGTAAAAGGCTTTGCATGGACTCTCATGATAGGTATCATAATAAGTATGATAACAGCTCTTCTCGTAACAAGACTGTTTATCATTGTGCTTGCGGAGAGCAGAACATTAGGACAGAAGAAGTTCTTTGTATACTCAGGAAAAGCAGGCCGGGAATTCGAAGACAAAAGTCTTCCTGTTATCAGCAAGAGAAAGATATGGTATGCAATATCCATATGCATTATTCTTGCGGGATTCCTTATGGGTGCTGTCAGAGGCTTCAACACAGGAATTGACTTTACCGGCGGAACAATGATTCAGATTGATACGGAACAGCAGATAGATCTGGCTACCGTGGAACAGATTCTTGACGATGCGGGAGTAAAAGCCAATGTAATTTATGCCGGAGAAAATAACGACGAAATTATTATCAGAACCGGCGCATCTCTTGACAACAACGCAAGAGATGAGATTCTTGATGCAATTTACAAAGAGTACAGTTTAGACAGCAGTAATCTTATGAGTGCCGACCAGTTCGGACCGTCTGTGGGAACTGAAATCAGAAACAATGCTCTCAAGTCGGTGGCTATTGCATGTGTACTTATGCTCATATATATAGCTGTCAGATTTGAACTCAAGTTCGGTATCGCGGCTATTCTGGCTCTCCTTGTGGACGTGCTGACAATGATTTCAATTTACGGACTGTTCTACATTGAAATGAACTCTCCGTTTATCGCAGCGCTGCTGATAATTCTGGGTTATTCTATCAACAACACCATCGTTGTATTTGACAGAATACGTGAAAATATAAAGATAAACAAAAAAATGAAACCTGCGGAGCTGGTTAATACCAGTGTGAGACAGACTCTCGGAAGAACAATAAGTACTTCTGTGACTACTATCCTTGCGGTTGTGGCTCTGCTGATTCTGGGAACTTCAAGCCTCAGAAGCTATGTATTCCCTGTTATGATAGGTCTGATTGCCGGAACATATTCGTCAATATTCGTATCCGGTTCAATCTGGTATGAAATCAACAATCTTATGACAAAGAAAAAATATCACGGAAAATAAAAATTATTCTTTAAGGTGCGTGTAAATATGCGCACCTTTTGAATCTATCCGGCTGAGGGGGTGACTGAAATGATGAGTAAAGACAGTTTTATCGAATTTCTGGAGAAAAAAAATCCGGAGCTTGATTTATATCTTATAGGGAGAGCCTACGATCTTGCAGAAAAGGCCCATGAAGGCCAGTTCAGAAAGTCCGGAGAGGCTTATTTTGCTCATCCTATAGAAGTTGCCAAAATTCTTGCAGAGCTGGATATGGACTCCCAGACTATAGCTGCAGCCCTGATGCACGATGTTGTGGAAGATACTGAATATACCTACGATGATATTGAACAGTATTTCGGAGAAGATATAGCACTTCTGGTGGACGGGGTCACCAAGCTTGGAAGCATTAAATTTGAGACAAAGGAAGAACGTCAGGCGGAAAATCTCAGAAAGATGTTTCTTGCCATGACAAAAGACATAAGGGTGCTCATAATTAAGCTTGCGGACAGGCTTCACAATATGAGGACAATCAACTTTATGACCGACGCAAAAATAATAGAAAAGTGCAGGGAGACTCTGGACATCTATGCACCCCTTGCGGACAGGCTGGGTATATCAAAGATTAAATTTGAACTGGAGGACCTGGCTCTGAAAGCTCTTGAACCGGAGATATACTACAGTCTGGTCACTGGAGTCAGGATGAAGAGATACACCCAGGACGATTACATCGACAAGGTTATAGAGGAACTGAAGCAGGCTATCAGCGAGCTTAATATCGAATACGAAATCTACGGAAGATACAAGCATTATTACAGCATATACAAAAAGATGAAAAAAGGAAAGACTCTGGATGAGATTTTCGATCTGGCTGCAATAAGAATAATAGTGGATTCCGTAAAAGACTGTTATTCCATCCTGGGCGTAGTGCATACTTTGTGGAAACCCATACCGGGACGTTTCAAGGATTATATCGCTATGCCGAAGCCGAATATGTATCAGTCCATACACACGACTCTGATAGGAAACCACGGAGCTCCTTTTGAGGTTCAGATAAGAACCAAAGAGATGCACAGAGTTGCGGAATACGGTATTGCCGCACATTGGAAATATAAAGAGGGAATTCAGGGAAACCATGAGGAAACCGAAAAGAAGCTGGCATGGCTGAGACAGACTATAGAACTTCAGAAGGAAATGAATGACCCGAGGGAATTTATGGAGTCTCTTAAGGTCGATTTGTTTTCAAATCAGGTATTCGTTTTTACACCTAAGGGTACTGTTGTAGAGCTCCCTGCCGGAAGCACTCCGCTGGATTTTGCGTTTAAAATCCATTCAGAGGTAGGTATCAAGTGCGTAGGAGCCAAGGTTAACGGGAAAATGGTCCCGCTGGACTATGTGCTGGAAAACGGAAATTTAGTCGAAGCTGTAACCAATCCCAACAGCAAAGGCCCGAGCCCCGACTGGCTTAATATAGTAAAAAGTACACAGGCAAAAAACAAGATAAGACAGTGGTTCCGAAAGGAAAACCGTTCTGAAAACCTGGAAAAGGGAAGATTCTCCATAGAAAAGGCCGTAAAGAGAAAAGCCTTTGACAGCAGAATGCTGCTTAAACAGCCCTGGCTGCTGAAGATAGCAAAATCATACAAATTCCCCAGCATAGAGGAACTTTATGTGGCGGTAGGATACGGAGGCGTTCCCGCAACAAAGGTTGCAAACATGCTTGTGGATATGCTCAGGGAAGAGGAAAACGAGGAACTGAAGCGCCAGCAGCAGGATCTTTCCGCTGCCGAATATGAAGAAAAGACCCGGGGCAGGGAAGAGGAAAGCGACAGACTGAACAAAAAAGACGCCACCGGCGTAAGGGTAAAAGGCGTGGAAGGCCTTATGATTAAGTTTGCAAAATGCTGCACGCCGGTTCCGGGAGACGATATAGTAGGGTATATCACAAAAGGCAGGGGAATATCGGTCCACAGGAAGGACTGCGCGAATATGCTGGCAGTTCCGGAAGCCGAAAAAGGAAGACTCATAGATGTTGAATGGGACGAGGATGCCCTTGAAAAGCATTCGTTTGAGGCTGATATTTTCATTCTGGCTGAAGACAGAAAAGGGCTTCTTATGGATATATCTATAGCAATGCAGGAAATCGATGTTGACATAAGAAGTATGAACGTTAAAACAACAAAAGACAAGAAAGCTATGTTTAATATGACTCTGGGAATAAATGAGGCAGGGCAGATAAGGCGGGTGCTGACCAGAATCAAATCAATAGGAGGAGTAGTGGATGCTTACAGAGCTACCACGTAATAATTCGGAGGAAAATTTATGAGAGCTGTAGTTCAAAGAGTAACTGAAGGTTCTGTCACTGTTGAAGGTAAGGTGACCGGCGAAATAAAAAACGGTTTTGTGGTGCTGCTTGGAGTAGGGAACGAGGATACCGAGGCAGATGCTGATTACATTGCTGATAAAGTCAGCAATCTCCGGGTCTTTGAGGATGAAAACGGCAAGATGAATCTGTCTCTCAAGGACGTCGGCGGAGAAATTCTGGCAGTTTCCCAGTTTACTCTTTACGGTGACTGCAGAAAAGGGAGAAGACCCGGATTTACTGAGGCCGCTGCCCCTGAAAAGGCAAAGGCTCTGTATGACTATTTTACGGACAGACTCAGAAAGTCTGATATCACAGTCGGAGAAGGAATTTTTCAAGCAGATATGCTTGTGAAAATATATAATGACGGACCGGTAACACTGCTGCTGGACAGCAAAAAATTATTTTAGTTGAGGTGAATCCCATGATAATGATGAGACAATTCTACACAGGACCTTTGTATGTAAATACATATATCGTATATGACAGCGACAGAAAAAATGCTTTTATCGTAGACCCGGGAGGAGTAAGCCCGGCTCTTGACAGCTTTATCGAGATGAATAAATTAAAGGTGGATTTCATTATTCTCACTCACGGTCACGCTGACCATATCGGCGGAGTCGAGGCGTATAGAAGTAAGTTCAAAGCACCTGTTTACGCTCATAAAGATGAAAAGGAAATGCTTACAAGTCCTGAATACAATGCTTCAAGAGGAATGTTCGGAAAATCAATAGCCTTTATGGCAGATAAATGGCTGAATGACGGAGATGAGATTCCTTTCGGAGACACAAAGCTGAAAATTATCCATACACCAGGACATTCACCGGGAGGCATATGCATCTTAGTGGACAAATGGCTGTTTTCGGGAGACACTCTTTTTGCGGGCTCCGTGGGAAGAACAGATTTCCCTCTCTGCAGCGCAAACAGTCTTTTTGAATCAATAAGAGAAAAACTTTTTGTTCTGGATGACGATGTGGAGGTTTATCCCGGTCATGAAGGAAGTTCCACTATCGGAAGAGAAAAAAGATATAATCCGTTTTTTTAGAAAGTGAAGAGTATGTATGAAATAAAGCTTTGCTCCTCCGTTTCGGTATATGAGATTGAGGAGCTTGTGAAAATGTTTGTTCCTAAGGGAAATTATGAAATAACGGTGGATGAAGCTTTGGATACCAGCCAAAGCTTTTCCGTTGTTTTTGAGAAAGAGGTTATTTCCGGGAGCATTGAGGGTTTTTATTATAAAGGTGAGAAGCCTGCCGATAAAAAAGCTCTGAGAAATGCAGTAAAACGAGGAATTTTTGATGCGCTTTCCCGTTCGCTGGGGAAAACGCTTCCCTGGGGGATTCTGACAGGAGTAAAGCCGGTGAAAATTGTGCGGGAGCTTTATCAGAAAGGAATCGGCTGTGAGGAAATATCCTCATATATGAAGGAATTCTATTATTTGAATGATGATAAAACCCGGCTTCTTATGAACACTCTGAGAAACCAGTATGAGCTTTCCGGGGAGAAGATACCTGGCTCGGCGGGAGTTTATCTGGGCATTCCCTTCTGCCCGACGAGATGTGTTTACTGCTCTTTTACGGCAAATGTTGCAGGTAGGGCGGAAATCGAAAGATATCTGGAAGCCCTGCATAAAGAGATAGAATACGTGTCCGGAAGAATGAAGGAAAGAGGTATAAAAACAGAGTCTTTCTATATAGGCGGAGGGACTCCGACTGCTCTGGATTCAGACCAGCTGGACAGGCTTCTCGGGAAGATTTTTGAAAGCTTTGATTTTAGCTGCTGCTCTGAATTTACTGTGGAGGCAGGCAGACCGGATACGATAACCGAGGACAAGCTGAAGATAATAAGAAAATACGGTATCGGAAGAATAAGCATAAACCCTCAGTCCATGAATCTGAAGACTCTGGAGGCCATAGGCCGTCTGCATTCACCGGAGCAGATTAAAGAGGCTTTCGCCATGGCGAGAAATGCAGGAATTGAAATAATTAATATGGACCTCATCGCGGGACTTCCCGGTGAGAATCTTGATGATTTTAAAAGAACTCTGTCCCTTGTGACAGAGATGGAGCCGGAAAACATTACTGTTCATACGCTGGCTCTTAAAAGAGCGTCCAGACTTAAAGAGGAGGACAGCGATTTCAATTACAGAGAGGTTGAAAAACTGTCTCAGATGGTTGATTTCTCAAGGAATTTGATGGAGAGCCTCGGATACAGACCGTATTATTTATACAGGCAGAAATACATGGTCGGAAATCTGGAGAACATAGGATATGCAAAACCCGGCACTGAGTGTGTATATAACATTAAGACAATGGATGAAAGACAGACAATGATAGCTCTGGGAGCCGGCGGAATAAGCAAGATGTATTATCCGGAGGAAAACCGTATAGAGAGAGCCGCCAATGTCTCAAATTATGAGATTTATATCGACCGTATAGATGAGATGCTTGAGCGCAAGGAACAATTAATATTTGCCAACAGCATATGATTAGTTATATAATGAAATATCAAAGATTTTTTAAAGGAGTATGATTATGTTAACACAGGCACCAAAAGGAACCAGTGATATACTGCCGGCTCAGTCCGGCAAATGGCAGTATCTGGAAGGCCTTTTCAGAGATATATGCAGAAAATACGGATTAAAGGAAATAAGAACTCCTATGTTTGAGCATACGGAGCTGTTTGTAAGAGGTGTCGGAGATACGACCGACGTTGTAGAGAAACAGATGTATTCCTTTGATGACCTGGCCGGAAGAAATATCACACTCAAACCGGAGGGAACCTCTCCGGCAGTCAGAGCTTTCGTGGAAAACGGAATGTTTGCGGAAGCCCAGCCCACAAAGCTGTATTATATTACCCCGTGCTTCAGATATGAAAAAATGCAGAAGGGAAGATACAGACAGTTTCACCAGTTCGGTACCGAGATTTTCGGTTCAGAAAGTCCTGTCGCAGATGCGGAGATAGTAAGCGTTGCGGCTGACATGTTTGAAGCTCTGGGAATGAAAGATCTGGAACTGAGAATAAACAGCGTGGGATGTCCGAAATGCAGAGCTAAGCACAGAGAAGCGCTTAAGGAATTTCTGTCAGGCAAATACGACATGCTGTGCGACACCTGCAAGGGAAGATACAATAAAAATCCTATGAGAATTCTGGACTGCAAAAGCAAGGAATGTCAGAAGCTTACAGAAGGGGCTCCGATGATGATTGACTATCTTTGCGACGACTGCAGGGATCACTTTGAGCAGTTCAAATCAATACTCGAAGATATCGGAATTGAATACGTTGTAGATCCGGGAATCGTAAGAGGTCTGGATTATTATACAAAAACCGCTTTTGAATTTGTGTCCACAAAAGAAATGGCTCAGGGCACAGTCTGCGGAGGAGGAAGATACGATAATCTGATTGAACAGGTTGGCGGACCTTCCACACCGGGAGTAGGTTTCGGAATGGGAATCGAAAGACTGCTTCTGCTTCTGGGTGAAGAGGGAATAGAGCTTCCGGAGGATGAAGGAGTGGACTATATGATTATCACCATGGGTGAAGAGACCAGGGGATACGGCGCAAACCTTGCGAGAAAGCTCAGAAAAGTGGGTAAAAGCGTGCAGATGGACATGATGGGAAGGAACTTCAAGAATCAGTTCAAGTACGCAAATAAGATTAAAGCAAAGAATACGATTATTATCGGCGAGGATGAGATGAAATCAGGCTCATTCAGCGTAAAGAATATGGCGACGGGAGAACAGATTTCCGTTTCCGCCAGCGATATTGACAAGCTATAGGAGGAAAACCAAATGGGCAGCGTAATGAAACGTACTAATATGTGCGGAGACCTGAGAATAGAAGATGCAGGTCAGAGAGTCACCGTTAACGGATGGGTGCAGAAAAGAAGAAATCTCGGTGGTCTTATTTTCTGTGATTTAAGGGACAAAACCGGAATCATTCAGATAGTTTTTGACAAAGATATAGACAGCGAGGCTTTTGAAACAGCGGACAGACTCAGAAGTGAGTACGTAGTCGGAGTAACCGGTACAGTAAGAGAAAGAGAATCCAAGAACAGCGATCTCCCTACAGGAGATGTGGAAATTTTTGCGGACGGACTGGTAATCTATTCCGAAGCGGAAACACCTCCGATTTATATCAAAGATGATGACGATGTTGGAGAAAACCTGAGACTGAAATACAGATTCCTGGATCTCAGAAAACCTCATATGCAGAAGAATCTTATGTTCAGACATAAGATAACAAAATGCGCCCGCAATTTCTTTGACGGGGAGGGTTTTGTCGACGTGGAAACTCCTATGCTGATTAAACCGACTCCGGAAGGCGCAAGGGACTATGTTATTCCGAGCAGAGTGAACCAGGGAAGCTTTTATGCTCTGCCACAGTCACCTCAGATGTTCAAGCAGATACTTATGGTTGCGGGAACTGATAAATATTATCAGATAGCTAAATGCTTCAGAGACGAAGACCTTAGAGCGGACAGACAGCCTGAATTCACACAGATAGATATTGAAATGTCTTTTGTGGATCAGGAGGATATTATTGCGGTTCAGGAAAGATTCCTTACAAAACTGATGAAGGAAGTTATGGATGTGGAGATAACCACACCTTTCCCGAGACTTACTTACAAAGAAGCAATGGAAAGATACGGAAGCGACAAGCCTGATACCAGATTCGGATTCGAACTGAAATATCTTAACGACATTGTTAAAGACTGCGGATTCGGAGTTTTTGCCAATGCAGTGGCAGAAGGCAAGGACGTAAGAGGCATAAACCTGAACGGCTGCAACGACAGATTCAGCAGAAAAGAAGTGGACAAGCTTGTAGACCTGATAAAAACCTTCGGCGCAAAGGGCCTTGCGTGGGTTAAGATGGGAGAACAGGTCACATCATCTTTTGCTAAATTTATGACAGAAGAAGAAATGCAGGCCATTTATGAAAGAATGGAGGCAAAACAGGGAGACCTTATATTAATTGTGGCTGACAAACCTAAGGTTGTTTTCGATTCTCTGGGATTTCTCAGAAGAGAGCTGGCAGGAAGAATGGGAATGCTCGATAAGAACAAGTACAATTTCCTCTGGGTTACAGACTTCCCTCTTCTCGAATACAACGAAGAGGACGGCAGATATTATGCAATGCATCATCCGTTCACAATGCCTAATCCGGATGATATTCAGTATCTGGATTCAGATCTCGGAAGAGTTAAAGCTCTGGCGTATGATATCGTTCTGAACGGTATTGAACTGGGCGGAGGAAGCATAAGAATCCACGATCAGAAGCTGCAGGAAAAGATGTTCGAGGTTCTCGGACTTTCTCCTGAGGAAAGAGTAAAGAAATTCGGATTCTTTATCGATGCTCTCAAATACGGAACACCTCCTCACGGAGGACTGGCATACGGACTCGACAGACTTGTAATGCTCCTCTCCGGAAGTGACAGCATAAGAGAAGTTATCGCATTCCCTAAAAATCAGAATGCTGTGTGCATGATGAGTGAGGCTCCGGGAGAAATCGAACAGGTTCAGCTTGACGAGCTTGCGATTTCAGTAAATCTTCCGGCAGCTGAAAAGGATGTTGATTAAATTGAAAATAGGAATTTTGGGAGGTTCTTTCAGCCCTGTTCACAACGGTCATATTTTTCTGGCTGGTTATATAAGAGAAAACTGCAGACTGGATAAGGTGATAATGATTCCTAATGGGATTCATCCTTTTGCGGAGAAACAGAATATGCCCGATGCGGTGCACCGGCTGAGAATGCTTGAGCTGGCGGTGGAAGGCATAGAAGGGATTGAAGTGTCGGACATAGAGGTCAGAAGCCCCGGAGTTTCATACACTTATATTACATTATGCAGACTCAGAGAGACATTCGGAAAGGACTGCACCCTATATTTTATAATAGGAACCGACGAACTCCTTGAACTGGAAAGATGGTACGAGGCCGGAAGGCTTCTGAAGGAATTTTCCTTCATTGTAGGGATAAGACCCGGATACAGTATGGAAACCGTCGGAGAAAAAATCAATGAACTGAAAAATCGTTTCGGAGCAGATATCCGTATTATTAATCTTCCGGCACCTGATGTCTCCTCAACAGAGATAAGAGAGGCTGTCGGTAAGAACGGGGATTTGACTGGACTGATTCCGGAGCGGGTAAACGAGTACATTAAAGCTAACGGGCTTTATAAATAATGAGAGGAGTAATATTAATGGATACAAATGAAATAATGTCTCTTCTCAGAAAAAATCTCAAGGAAAGCAGGCTTAAGCATACCCTTGGAGTGCGGGATACGGCGGTTGAACTTGCCCGTCATTACGGCTGTGACATTGAAAAGGCCGAAAAGGCAGGACTGCTGCATGATTTCTGTAAAAATCTCAGTACGGAGGAATCGGATTTTCTCGTAAAAAAATATGATATAGGCAGTGAATATCTTGGAAACACTGCTCTTGCCCACAGCAAGACAGCATCTAAAGTGTTGGAATACGAGTACGGTGTGAATGACAGAGAGATACTTGATGCCATAGAATGCCATACGGTAGGAAAGCCGGGAATGAAAATGCTGGAAAAGATATTATATGTTTCGGATGCCATAGAACCGGGAAGAGATTATCCGGGTGTTGATGAAATCAGAAAACTTGCGTTCGAAGATATCAATAAGGCCTGCATAAGAGTACTTGATCAATCAATCAGGTATGTTTTGTCGAAAGGAGAAAGAATGGATAATAAATCAGCAGCATGGAAAATTGCCGAAGTGATAGACAGTAAAAAAGGTCAGGATATCGTGCTGATAGATATTTCTAAGACTTCGGGCTTTGCCGACTATTTTGTGATTACCCACGCCCCATCCGACAGACTTATGAAGACTATTGCAGATGAGGTAGAGGATAAGCTTGCTGAGCTGGGAATATTTCTGAAGCACAGCGAAGGAAAAAACGGCACGGGATGGATATTGATGGACTTCGGGGATATCATTGTAAATGTATTCTCAAAGGAACAGAGAGAGCGTTATAATCTGGAAAAGTTATGGGGAGACGGTGAGATAACATACTTTGAAGGAACAGAATAAATTTAATTTCAGTAAGTGAGGTAGAAATATGGCGTATTATGATTTTAAAACAATAGAGTCAAAATGGCAGAAAAAATGGGCTGACGAAAAGCTTTTTAAAACAACTGAGGACGAGAGCAAAGAAAAATATTATGTTCTCGAAATGTTCCCTTATCCTTCAGGAAAGCTTCATATGGGTCATGTAAGAAACTACTCCATAGGAGACGTTATTGCAAGATATAAGCATATGTCGGGGTTCAATGTGCTTCACCCGATGGGATACGACAGCTTCGGTCTCCCGGCAGAAAATGCTGCCATAAAACACGGTGTTGAGCCTGCAGAATGGACATGGTCAAATATTGCGGAAATGAACACACAGCTCAGACGACTCGGTCTTTCATATGACTGGGACAGAGAGGTGGCAACCTGTCATCCTGAATACTATAAATGGATGCAGTGGATATTCATCCAGTTTTATAAAAAAGGACTGGCATACAAAAAAGAAAATCCTGTAAACTGGTGCCCGAGCTGTCAGACTGTACTTGCCAACGAGCAGGTTGTGGACGGCTGCTGTGAAAGATGCGGTTCCGTGGTCGGAAAAAAGAGCCTTTCTCAGTGGTATTTCAAGATTACGGATTATGCGGACAGACTTCTTGACAACCTTGAAACTATGGACGGCTGGCCAAACAAGGTAAAAATCATGCAGAAAAACTGGATCGGCAGATCTGCGGGTGCTGAGGTTGACTTCAGGGTTAAGGATTTAGATAAAGTATTTACAGTATTTACAACAAGAATAGATACAATTTTCGGAACAACCTTCATGGTAATTGCTCCGGAGCATCCTGAAGTGGCAAACCTTGTTAAGGGAACCGAATACGAAGAAGCCGTAAATGCATATATAGAAGAAACCTCCCACAAAAACGATATCGAGCGTACTTCCACAGTTACGGAAAAGACAGGCGTTTTCACGGGAAGATATGCGATTAATCCGTTTACAGAAAAGGAAATTCCGATTTATGTAACAGACTATGTACTCATGGGCTACGGAACCGGTATCGTAATGGGTGTACCGGGTCATGACCAGAGAGACTTTGACTTTGCCAAGAAATTCGATATTCCTATTATTCCTGTAGTAGATCCGGGAGATCCTGAAATTGACGTAAACAATTTACAGGCTGCTTGCGCCGCAGAAGGCACAATGATCAATTCCGGTGAATTCAACGGAATGAACAACAAGGATGCTATAAAGAAGCTCTCCGATATTGTTGAAGAAAAGGGAATCGGTAAAAAAGCTGTAAACTACAGACTCAGAGACTGGCTTATTTCCAGACAGAGATACTGGGGAACACCTATTCCTATGATTTACTGCGAGCACTGCGGATGGGTGCCAGAAAAAGAAGAAAACCTTCCTGTAATCCTTCCTACAGATGTGGAATTCACAGGAAAGGGAGAATCTCCTATTGCCACAAGCAAGACCTTTGTTGACACAGTTTGTCCTGTATGCGGACAGCCGGCAAAGAGAGAAATAGACACAATGGATACATTCCTGGATTCTTCATGGTACTTCCTCAGATATTGCGATGCAAGAAATCAGGAAGAAGCCTTTGCATATGACAAGGTAAAATACTGGATGAATGTTGACCAGTACATCGGCGGTGTTGAACATGCTATTCTTCACCTTATGTATGCGAGATTCTTCCAGATGGCTTTATATGACCTGGATCTTGTTACAACAGAAGAACCGTTCAAGAACCTTCTCACTCAGGGTATGGTTATCAAAGACGGAAAGAAGATGAGTAAATCCATAGGAAACGTTGTTTCCCCGGATGAAATCATCAGCAAATACGGCGCTGATACAGCAAGACTGTTCATACTGTTTGCTGCTCCGCCTGAAAGAGAACTCGACTGGTCCGATGCAGGCGTAGAAGGAAGCTACAGATTCCTCAACAGAGTGTTCAGAGCAGTAACAGAACTTGCGGATACAGTTAAAGGTGCCGGAGACAAATATGAAATTAAGAATAAAGACGATAAGGAACTGTCCTATCAGATGAACGCCACAATCAAGAAGGTTACCGAAGATGCCGGCGGAAGATTTAATTTCAACACAGCAATCAGCTCCATCATGGAACTGGTAAACGAGATTTACAGATACAAAGATGCGGCTGAAATCAATGCAGAACTGCTGAAGGCTGCTGTTGAAAACCTTATCAGAGTACTTTCTCCGTTTACACCGCATATATGTGAAGAAATGTGGGAAACATTAGGACATACAAATTCAGTTTATACAGAGTCATGGCCGGAATATGATGAAAAAGCTCTCGTAAAAGACGAGATTGAGATCGTAATTCAGGTGAACGGAAAACTCAAGGAAAAACTCGACGTTGCAAACGGCCTGACAAGAGAAGAACTGCAGACGCTTGTTATGGAAAGGGAAAATACAAAGCAGCTGATCGGAGACAAGACAATAGTAAAAGTTATCAGCGTTCCCGGCAAGCTGGTAAATATCGTTGTAAAATAACAGGAGGTTAAATTTGCGAAAACAGACAAATCCGGGCACGGTTAAGGTCATACCTTTGGGCGGACTTAATGAAATAGGTAAGAATATGACCGTGTTCGAATACAAAGATGAAATCATTATCGTGGATTGCGGGCTTTGCTTTCCTGAGGACGAAATGCTTGGAATTGACATAGTGATCCCTGATTTCTCTTATCTGCACAAAAACAGAAATAAGATTAAGGCCATGTTCATAACCCATGGCCACGAGGATCATATAGGCGCTATACCATATTTCCTTAAGCAGTTCGGAGAAGTGCCGGTGTACGGAGCGAGATTGTCACTGGGACTTATAGAAAACAAACTCAAGGAGCACGGGATATCCGGAAGACTTATGGACGTAACGAACGGAGATGTAATCAAAGCAGGAAATTTCAGTGTCGAAGTCATAAGGATGACCCATTCAATTCCTGGAAGCGCGGCCTACGCGATAAAAACGCCTTTAGGATATATCTTCCACACGGGAGATTTTAAGATAGATTACACGCCTCTTGACGGAGATCCGATAAACTTCCAGAGACTTGCCACTCTGGGGGGAGAAGGGGTTCTGCTCATGATGGCGGACAGTACAAATGCGGGAAAAAGAGGCTACACTGCCTCCGAAAAGACCGTAGGTGAGGCTCTGGATGATATCTTCGCGGAAGCTGAGTCCAGAATAATCATTGCAACATTCGCCTCGAACGTTTATCGAGTTCAGAGAATAATTGACGCGGCGGTAAAAAACGGAAGATGTGTCGCCATGTCTGGACGAAGCATGGTAAATGTCGTGGCAACCGCAACAGAGCTTGGATATATGAAAATTCCAAAGGGAGCTCTGGTGGATATTAATAAAATAAGAAACATGGATGACGACAAGGTGGTTATTATCACCACAGGAAGTCAGGGCGAGCCCATGTCGGCTCTTACAAGAATGGCCAATTCCGAGCATAAGATGATTCAGGTTAAGAAGGGAGACACCATAATATTCTCTTCAAATCCTATCCCGGGAAATGAAAAACCGGTTTCCACTATCATTAACAAGCTCTATGAAAAAAGCGCAAATGTCATCCATTCAGACATAGCTGACATACATGTATCGGGTCATGCCAGCGAAGAGGAATTAAAACTGATACATTCTCTCATAAAGCCCAAATATTTCCTGCCTGTTCACGGAGAATACAGACATCTTCTGTCCCACTCCAGAATAGCGGAGCACATGGGTATGGACAGCAGCAATATTTTTATGATGGAAAACGGAGATATCCTTGAAATCAGCACAAAAGGCGCTGTAAGAACAGAAAAAGCCGTCCCCAGCGGAAATATTCTTGTTGACGGACTCGGAGTCGGCGACGTAGGAAACATCGTTCTGAGGGACAGAAAACTGCTTTCGGAAGGCGGACTGATAATAGTCGTGGCAGCGATTTCAAAGGAAACAGGCTATGTATGTACAAATCCGGAGATTATTTCCAGAGGTTTTGTTTATGTGAGAGAATCCGAAGACCTGATAGAGGCTGCGAGAAATGCCGTTAAGGAACGTCTCGAAAAGTACAGAAACGACGGCGTCAAGGACTGGTCTGTGCTTAAAAACGGCGTCAAAGACGAGCTCAGAGACTTTATTTACAAACAGACTAAGAGAAATCCGGTGATTCTGCCTATCTTTATCGAGGTTTAATTTTGTCTAATAATTTATCAATATAGATTTTCAAAGGGAGGACGAAATATGAACATTTATGATGAAGCCCATAATCTGGCAAGAGCTATCAAAGCAAGCGAAGAATACAAGACATATACAAAAGTCAAAGAAGAAGTATCCGCTGTTCCGGAGCTCAACGAGATGCTGGGAGATTTTCAGCAGAAGCAGTTTCAGCTTCAGGCTGCACAGTTTTCAGGACAGGAGGTTGACGGAGATGTAATGCAGCAGATACAGGATCTGTATCAGATTATTATGAAAGATCCCAAGGCCGTGGAGTACATGCAGGCAGAGATGATGTTTACAAGAATGATTGCCGATGTGTACAAGATTTTAGAGGATGCGATTAAAGTTGAATAATTTGAATTTTTTCCTGCCTGAGAGAATCCGGAAGGCTGCTGCGGAAAAATATGCTCTTGGAGTTGAGGGAGTTCTGATTTCTAAGCCCGTAAACGTGGTATATCTTTCGGATTTTAAATCATCGAACTGCTATATACTCCTTACCGGTAAGGAAAACTTTCTTATTACTGATTTCAGATATATAGAGGCTGCCGAAAACAATGGGGCAGGACTGACTCCCGTGAAAATTGACAGAAGCTTTACGGTTTTTGACTTCATAAACAGCACGGGTATCAGAAGTCTGGCGGTGGAGGAAGAGGAGATAACATATTCTTTCTTTAAGGAACTGAGCTCAAAATTCCGGGGCACGATAAAATCTGCAGGAGGACTGACGGAAAAACTCAGGATAATAAAAGACGATTACGAGATGGACTGCCTGAAAAGGGCTGAAGCGTTAGGGGACGAGGCATTTGACTTTCTGACTGATTTTGTAAAAGAAGGAATGAGGGAAAAAGACATAGCCTTTGAACTTGAATACTTTATGAGAAGCCGCGGAGCGGAGGGGCTGTCCTTCGACAGTATAGTGGTGTCGGGAAAACGAAGCAGCATGCCTCACGGTATGCCGTCTGAGAAAAAAATAGAAAAAGGCGACTTCATTACCTTTGATTTCGGATGTAGGGTAGACGGATACTGTTCTGATATGACGAGAAATCTTCTTGTGGGAGAGCCGTCGAAGGAGCAGGAAAAAGTATATAACATAGTAAAAGAAGCACAATCCGCAGCTCTTGAAGCTGTATCTTCGGGAAAAAATGCTGCAGACATTGACATGACAGCTCGTGATATTATAAAATACTATGGATACGGAGAGTATTTCGGTCACGGACTGGGACACGGAGTTGGTCTTGAGATACACGAGGCGCCGACTTTGAGCCCGGGGGGGAATGAGATTCTCAAACCGGGTATGGCAGTGACTGTTGAACCGGGAATATATCTGCCGGGGAAATTTGGAGTTAGAATTGAAGATCTGGTTCTTGTAAAGGAAACAGGCTGTGAGGTTCTCTCTTCTTCAAATAAAGAACTAATAATAATTTAATGGAGGAAAATATAATGGTATATGCAGGTGATTTTAGAAAAGGTGTGACATTTGAAATCAACGGTCAGCCTCATGTTGTTCTTGATTTTCAGCACGTAAAACCGGGTAAAGGAGCTGCTTTTGTAAGAACAAAGTACAAGAATATCCTTACAGGTGCTACAAGAGAAGAAGCTTTCAATCCGGACGACAAATTCCCGAAAGCACATATTGAAACAAAACAGATGCAGTACTTATACAATGACGGCGAACTTTACTATTTCATGGATCAGGAAACATATGATCAGGTTCCTCTTGCATTTGATACTGTTGAAGAAGCTATCAAGTTCTTAAGAGAAAATGACATGGCTACAGTAAAATTCTATAAAGGAAATGCTTTCCTTGTAGAAGCTCCAAACTTTGTTGTTCTTAAGATTGTTGAAACAGAACCGGGCGTAAAAGGCAATACAGCAACAAACGTAACAAAGTCCGCAACTGTAGAAACAGGCGCTGTTATCCAGGTTCCTATTTTCATCGAAGAGGGCGAGCTTGTTCAGATCGATACAAGAACCGGCGAATACATGGGCAGAGCGAAGGAATATTTATAATATGATAGAGACAAAGCGTCTGGCAAGAATTAACGAACTTGCAAGGATTGCAAAGGAAAGACCGCTTACTCCGGAAGAGACGGAAGAAAGAGCGGTTTTGAGAAAAGAGTACCTGGAGGCGTTCAGGGCAAATTTCAAAAAACAACTGGACAACATAGAAATAGTTGATTAAGCAGTGAAAAGGCAGCTGCAGCTTAGGCTGAGGCTGTCTTTTTTTACTGCCGACGGCTTTTTTCGTCCTATTACTTAAAAAAATCACCCAATACCCGAAAGTTCTGCCCCGGGTTGTGACAGATTACGTTAGCACAGCAGGATATAATATCAGTATATTCACATAAGGAGGAAAGATGCATGAGATTATTATCGGTAGGAATTCCGATGATATGGCTGATGATTTTTTCCGTAGCTGCAGACGTTGATTTTGAAAAACATTTTGATTATGAAGCGGAATTTAACAGAATACTTGATACAAGGACGGAAATTTTAAACAGGGCATATTTCGGAAACGAGGACTGCGAGTGTGAACTCAGAGAAATCCTTGCCGAGCCTTTGCTGGGGGAGGACATAATGAATATCAGAGGAACCGGAGATACGGAGCTGGAAAATGTCATCGGGTATGAGATTCTTGATTACGAGCTGCTTTCACAGGATCACGGGGGAGCGGTGATAAGAGCAGTGATAAGATGGCAGGAAGGGGATGCAGATGAAGGAGGTAAGCAGGAGCCGGGATACGAATACACGGTGATTCTTCAGCACACCCGCGACGGGGGAATTAAGATGTCAGGATTTTTTCTTGAGGCGGAAGTTACCGCCTCTTTTTTTGTGAAAAATTTTTTTGTTTTTTTAATAAAAAAAAGAGGAAACTGAAGAGCATTGTAGAATAATAAATTGAAACGAAAAAAGTGATAAAAAACAGAGGGAGTCTGAGAGGCGGTATTATGATTTACAGAGAAAAATATGAAGAATTTGAGTACGAAAGATTGTCGCCATATGCTTCAAAATCCGCAGAAACAAGGGGAAGAATCTTAGAAGAGGAGAAATGCACCGTTCGAACGGAGTATCAGAGAGACAGGGACAGAATAATACATTCCAAAGCTCTGAGGAGGCTTATGCACAAGACACAGGTTTTTATAGCTCCTGAGGATGATCACTACAGAACCAGACTTACCCATACCCTTGAAGTAGCACAGATTTCAAGGACTATAGCCAGAGGGCTGGAGCTGAACGAGGACCTGACAGAAGCTATAGCCATGGGACATGACCTTGGTCATACACCCTTCGGACACAGCGGCGAAAGCTGTCTGAATTCAATTCATCCGGGTGGTTTTCGTCATAATGTACAGAGCCTGAGAGTCGTGGACGTTCTGGAAAAGAGCCCTTCGGGCTCACCGCTCAACCTGACCCTTGAGGTCAGAGACGGAATTCTGAACCATACGGGACCGGTTAAGCCTTTCACTCTGGAAGGACAGATTGTAAAAATAAGCGACAGGATAGCATACATAAATCATGACATAGACGATGCGCTGAGAGGCGGGATAATACGGTTCGAAGAGCTGCCAGAAGACTGCATAGCTGTGCTGGGAGATACTCACAGCAAAAGAATCAATACCCTTGTTACGGATATGATGGAAAACAGCGAGGGAAAAAACGAAATAGTTATGAGCAGAGAGCGCACGGATGCTATGAACGGTCTTAGGGAGTTTATGTTTAAAAATGTTTACAAAACACCCTGGAGACGGGATGAGACCGAGAAGATTAACAGGATGATAAAGCAGCTGTATAATTATTTCCTCGAGAATCCGGGAGAAATGCCGGGGGATATGTATAATCTGATTGAGGTATGGGGAGTAAATGAAGCAGTGAAGGATTATATCGCGTCCATGACAGACAGATATGCGCTGCGAATGTATGAAAAGGTGTTCATGCCTAAAGTATAGAGGTAAATATGAGCAGAGCAGTATATGATGATGTAATTGAACAGGTTAAACAAAGCTTTGATATTGTGGAGGTCATAGGCAGAAGAGTTGCACTGAAAAGAGCCGGAAGCAATTATAAAGGTCTGTGTCCTTTTCACGGTGAAAAAACTCCTTCATTTGTGGTTTCGCCGGACAAGCAGATTTTCACATGCTTTGGCTGCGGAAAAACCGGTGATGTAATCAGATACGTGCAGTATTCGGAAAATCTGGAATTTATGGAGGCTGTCGAAAAACTGGCTGAGGAAGCAGGGATAGAGTTCAAAAGAAATTCAGGAAGAGCAGAGAGAAAAAAAGATGAACTTTATGAAGTGTCCAGAACTGCCGCAATTCATTTTTACAAAAACCTTCGTAAAGGAGCAAATGACGGTATAAGATATGTTGTTTCAAGGGGAATTTCTCCCGAAACAGCAAAGAAATTCGGCATAGGTTACGCTCCTGCCGAATGGAGAGATATGGTGGAATTCTTTAAAAGCAAAAGCATTTCCGAAGAGCTTGCCCTGGAAGCAGGACTTTTTGCGAAAAACAGTAAAAACGAATGCTACGACAAATTCAGAAACCGGGTGATTTTTCCGATAAAAAACACAAGAGACAAGGTAATAGGTTTCGGCGGAAGGGCAATAGACGACAGCATGCCAAAATATCTGAATTCCCCCGAGTCTCTGATTTTTAAGAAAAAGGATAATCTATACGGCCTGAATCTGGCAAAGGATTCTATCAGAAAGAAAAACTGTGCAATTCTTGTGGAAGGATATATGGATGTGGTTTCCCTTGCGGATGCAGGCGTGGAAAATGCAGTCGCTTCTCTGGGTACGGCACTTACACGGGAGCAGGCAAAGCTTTTGAAAAGATATACGGACACTGTGGTTCTGGCCTACGACTCGGACGGAGCGGGACAGAACGCAGCCATGAGAGGTATAGACATTCTTCAGAGCGCCGGAATGAAGGTAAAAATTCTGATGCTTACGGACGGAAAGGATCCTGACGAATTTGTCAGGAAAAACGGTAAAAAAGCCTTCGAGGAACTGGTGGAAAATGCAGTTTCGTTCATGGAATATAAAATCGGCTGTATAAAAAAACGCCATGATATTAATACTACTGATGGAAGCATCCGTTTTCTGGAAGAAATAAGCAGAGAACTGAAAAAAATCAGAAGTCCTGTGGAGCAGGCCGCATATGTAAAACAGGTGTCGGAAATCACGAGAATCCCTGAAAGCTCTATTATGCGGGAAATTGAAGGCGCCGCTGCGGATCCGGAAACGGAGAGCCGGGAGGAACGCGGGGAAAGCACAGTCCGTGAACCGGTTCCCGGTAGGGAGGCTTACAAGGTTCCCGTGGTCAGGACTCTGATAAAGCTTATGCTGTCCGGAGGAAGCTGTATCCCGATAATAGCCGGTAACGACGAAATAACAGAGTATTTTTACGGCAGCGGATACGAGCATATTCTGGAGCAGATTGTCATGAACTATTCGGATGATGAAGAAGTCGACATCAACGCGGTATATGACGGTCTGGATGAGGATGATGCGGAGCTTTTCCGCGACATAGAAGAAAATATGCTGCCTCCGGGAGATGAAGAAAGGACTCTTCTGGAGTGTGCATTCAGGATAAAGGAGCATAAACTGAAAATAAGACGCAGAGAGATTATGAAGGTACTGGAGATACTTGATGAAGAAACGAACGGAGAGCAGATAAAAAAGCTTTCCGCTGAAATAATGGATATAGGAAACGCAATAAATGAATTGGAGAAGAGAAAGGAGTAATGCATATGGATTATGAGAACAACGAACTTCAGGAACAGAAAAAGAAAGAACTGCAGGAAGGGATTATAGAAAAAGCCAAGAAAAAGGGCAAAGTGTCCTTTGCTGAAATTGCGGATTCTCTTGAGAACGTAGAACTGGACAAGGATCAGATGGACGAGCTTTACGACACACTGAGTTCCAACGGAGTGGAACTTATTTCTGATTCTGAGCCTGAGGATTTTCCTCTTATCGAAGATGACCACGAAGAAGCAGACATTAATGTGGATGAAGAGGAAGAAGTGGAAATCGACCTTTCCCTGCCGAAGGGAATAAACGTGGATGACCCGGTCAGAATGTATCTTAAGGAGATAGGAAAAGTTCCGCTTCTTACAGCGGAGGAGGAAATAGAGCTGGCAAAGAAAATGGAGGCCGGCGATGAGGAAGCCAAGAAAAAGCTTTGCGAGGCAAACCTGAGACTGGTTGTCAGCATAGCAAAAAGATATGTAGGCAGAGGAATGCTGTTTTTGGATCTCATTCAGGAAGGAAACCTCGGACTTATTAAAGCCGTTGACAAATTTGACTGGAGAAAGGGATATAAATTCAGTACATATGCTACCTGGTGGATCAGACAGGCAATAACCAGATCCATTGCGGATCAGGCCAGAACCATAAGAATCCCGGTGCATATGGTTGAAACTATAAACAAGCTCATAAGAATTTCAAGACAGCTGCTTCAGGAATACGGACGTGAACCGACCCCGGAAGAAATTGCACTTGAGATGGATATGTCCGAGGAGAAGGTCAGAGAAATTCTTAAAATAGCTCAGGAGCCTGTATCCTTGGAAACTCCTATAGGCGAGGAGGAAGACAGCCATCTGGGAGATTTTATTCCGGATGACGACGTTCCTGCACCGGCTGAGGCTGCCGCTTTCTCAATGCTCAAGGAACAGCTTATGGAGGTTCTCAATACTCTTACCGAAAGAGAGCAGAAGGTGCTGAAGCTGAGATTCGGCCTTGAGGACGGAAGAGCAAGAACCCTTGAGGAAGTGGGAAAACAGTTTGATGTCACCAGAGAGAGAATCAGACAGATTGAAGCCAAAGCCCTCAGAAAGCTCAGACATCCAAGCAGAAGTAAGAAACTCAAGGATTATCTGGAATAAAAGGTGAAGATATGGTTCGTTTGTCTGAAAGACTTGAAAAGATTGCGGGATTTGTTGATGCGGGCATGACAGCCGCTGATGTGGGAACGGACCACGGATACATTCCTATATATCTGATACAGAACGGAATATCCCCCTACGTTATAGCCTCGGATATCAATGCGGGACCTCTTGAAAAAATGGAGGAAAACCTTCAGAAGCACATGGGGGACGACAGAAAAGGGATAATTATGAGACACGGTCCGGGACTGGAGGTCCTGAAACCGGGAGAAGCGGATGCAGTGGTAATAGCCGGAATGGGAGGACTCCTTATAGAGGAAATACTGGGTAAATCACCGGAGGTTACTGATTCAGTGAAGCGTTTTATACTTCAGCCCCGAAATGCGCCGGATAAGCTCAGGAAATGGCTGCTGGATAAAGGTTTCAGAATAACAGAAGAGGTTCTCGCAAAAGAAAGCCGTTTTGTCTGGGAAATAATATGTGCTGAGCCGGGGGCAGGAGAGTGTGCAAAGGACGAATACTTTTCCGGAAGTCCGGAGCAGTATATTGTCGGACAGCATGTAATCCGCAATTCCGATCCGCTCCTTGAAGAATTTGTTTCAAATAAAATCAGGGTTGAACGGGAAATTGCCGAAAATGCAGGTAAATCCGTTTCATTTTCTGCTGCCGAACAGAAGAAGGAAGCGGAAGAAAAAATACGTTTGCTGGAAGGGATAATGAAAAATGTCGGTCAAAAAAGATGAACTGATAAAAATTATTGAACATATTGCGCCTCCGGAGCTTATGGAGAGCTGGGATAATACGGGAATGCAGATATCTGTCGGAAAAGAGGACATTGAAAGAATCCTTGTGTGTCTGGATATATGTGACGAAACGATAGACGAGGCTGTCTCGAAAGGCTGCGATTTCATTGTAAGTCATCATCCGCTGCTTTTTTCGGGGATCAGGAGCATAGATGCAGAAAGTGCAAAGGGAAGATACATAGTTGAGCTGATTAAAAGAGAAATATCTGTATATTCGTCCCATACCTCCTTCGATACGGTATCAGGCGGCAACAATGATTATCTGGCCCGGTTAATCGGTTTAAGTTCCGTATATGCGCCGGAAAATGAACCGATAATGAGAATCGGAGAGCTTGACGAACCGTTAAAAATGAGCAGATTATGCGAAATAGTTGACAGGAAAATAATGAAAAACAGCGGACTTGCTTATTCTGGCGACCCGGAAAAGCATGTGCGCAGAGTCGGAATATGTTCAGGCGCGGGAGCGTCTCTCACAGATGCTGCACAGGGGCTGCAGTGCGATGTCCTGATAACAGGAGACGTGAAGTATCACGATTTCCAGAGAGCGGAGGAACTGGGAATCAGTCTCATAGATGCAGGCCATTTTGAAACTGAGATATATTTTTGCGCCAATATGGGTGAAAAACTGAAAAATGAATTAAACGGAAAGGCAGAAGTGGTTGAGTCTGACTCCCAAAAAAACTGCTTGAAAAGATTTTTCAGTGTGATATAATTTTTATCTAATGCGAGTAAGTCGGACAGTCGCGTGATAAATCACGAGGAAAGTCCGGGCTCCGCAGAGCAGGGTGCCGGATAACGTCCGGTGGAGGCGACTCTAAGGAAAGTGCAACAGAAATACACCGCCGCTTTTGCGGTAAGGTTGAAATGGTGAGGTAAGAGCTCACCGGCGGTATGGTAACATGCCGGCCATGTAAACCCCACCCGGAGCAAGATCAAAATGGACCTGAAAAGCGGCTGCTCGTCGCAGGTCCGAAGGTGGATCGCTTGAGCCTTTTGGCAACATCAGGCCTAGAAAGATGGCTGTCTGAGACAGAACCCGGCTTACAGACTTGCTCGCAAAAACGAAAACTACGGCCCTGCGGAAGCGGGGCTTTTTGTATAGACAAAAGGAGGAGTAAAATGCTGGTTTCGAAAGCAGGATATGAAATACCATATGTATATGAAGGAAAAGGCAATGAAAAAAAGATTGTTATAATATGCCACGGATTCGGCAGCAGCAAGGAAAGTCCGACCGCTGTTACTATGGCGGAAAAGCTTAATGATGCCGGTATCGGAGCCGTAAGATTCGATTTTCCGTCTCACGGAGAAAGTAAAGCGGACAGCAGCTTCTTTCGAATTGAAAACTGCATGGATGATCTGGCTTCGGTGGAGCAGATGATTGCGGACAGATATCCTGACGCTGAAATCTTATACTTTTCATCAAGCTTCGGAGGCTTTATCAACCTTCTGTACATTTCAGAAAGACCTCACAGAGGAAGAAAATCATTTTTGAGATGCGCTGCGGCAGATATGCCGGGGATAGTGAGAGGATGGCTTACCGAGGAGGATAAGAAAAAGATGTTTGAGGACGGATATCTTGTTCTGGACGAGGATTATGACAGACCCCTCAAAGTGGTAAAGGAATTTGCGGAAGATCTTGAAAAAATCGATTTGTTCAGGGATTTCAGACCGGACGGTACGGAGCTTCTTATGATTCACGGAACGGAGGACGAAACTGCGCCTTATGCAGATGCTTTGAGATTTTCGGAAAAGTTCGGAATAGAATTGATAAGCGTCGAAGGGGCAGATCACAGGTTTACCCCAGAGGGAGCAATGGACAGGGTAAGATCCTGCGCCGTGGATTTTTTTAAAGGTATAAATATAATATAAAAGATTAGATAAAGAAAAAAATGTATGTTGATAATTAAAAACGTATATAGATATAATTACTCATAGACATTTTGCCTGAATATTTTTTTGTTTTTGGCGAAAGGAGAGTAAAAGATGGCTGAGAAAATTCTGAGAGCAGGAATAGACGTAGGTTCAACAACAGTAAAGATTTCAGTTTTGGACGAAAATGACAATTTAATATATAAAAGATATTCCAGACATCTTTCAAATATTTTTGAAAAAGTCTATGAACTTCTGGAAGAGGCTTATTCTGAATTAGGAGATAAAACCCTGCACATTTCGGTGACAGGTTCCGGCGGTCTGGCCCTTGCGGAGATGCTGGAGCTGCCCTTCACCCAGGAGGTTATTGCCTGCAGCAGAGCAATAGAGACATTTATTCCGGAAACTGATGTGGCTATAGAGCTTGGCGGAGAGGATGCGAAGATTACCTTCTTTAAGCCGTCCGTTGAACAGAGAATGAACGGAACCTGTGCCGGAGGTACAGGCGCTTTTATAGATCAGATGGCGGTGCTTCTGAACACAGATTCCGCGGGACTGAACGAATATGCAAAAAACAGCAGCATTATCTATCCGATAGCTGCCAGATGCGGTGTTTTTGCAAAAACCGATGTTCAGCCTCTGATAAATGAGGGGGCAAAAACCGAAGATATTTCCGCATCTGTTTTTCAGGCTGTGGTGAATCAGACTATTACGGGTCTTGCCTGCGGCAGAAGGATAAAGGGAAACGTGGCTTTCCTCGGAGGACCGCTTTTTTTCCTGTCTGAGCTCAGAAAAAGATTTGAAATAACTCTGGGACTCAGCAAAGAGCAGATAATATTTCCGGAAGACGCACACTATTATGTTTCAATAGGTGCAGCCCTTATTTCGGGAGATTATGAAGCAGTTGAATTCAATTCGATAGTGAGCAGGCTCAGGGAGAAGAGACATGTGAAGACGGAAGCTTCGCCTCATCTTCCGGCTCTGTTTGAAAGAGAAGAGGATTACATAGAATTTGCGGCAAGACACGCGCAGGATACGGTTGAGAGGGCGGAATTAAGCGAAGCTGAGGGCCCTTTGTACCTGGGCATAGATGCCGGTTCAACAACCACAAAAGCTGCACTCATCGACGATGAGGGCAGACTTCTGTATTCGTTTTATAAAAACAACGAGGGCAGACCTCTGGAGGCTGCGGGAGAAATGTTCAGAGAGCTCTATCCGCGCATACCTGAGGGAGCATATATTGCCAACACCGTGTCCACAGGATACGGGGAAGCTCTCATAAAAGCCGCATACGGAGCAGACATGGGTGAAATCGAGACTATGGCTCATTTCAAGGCGGCAAACCACTTCATGCCGGGAGTAACCTTTATTCTTGATATTGGCGGCCAGGACATGAAATGTATGATGGTCAGAGACGGATATATATATAATATTCTTTTGAATGAAGCCTGTTCGTCGGGCTGCGGCTCATTTATCGAGACATATGCAAAATCCATGAATCTGGGAATAGGGGAATTTGCCGGAAAGGCTGTTGAAGCATCAAATCCGGTTGATCTGGGCACAAGATGCACTGTTTTCATGAATTCAAAGGTAAAACAGGCTCAGAAGGAAGGGGCTACTATCGGTGACATATCGGCAGGACTGTCATATTCGGTAATTAAAAATGCATTGTATAAAGTTATTAAACTGAGAAATCCCGAAGAAGCAGGAGATAAAATAGTGGTTCAGGGAGGAACCTTCCTCAATGACGCTGTTCTCAGAAGCATCGAGCTGATACTGGGAAGAAATGTGGTAAGACCTGATATTTCAGGCATCATGGGTGCCTTCGGTGCGGCGCTGATAGGAAGAGAGAGATGCGAAGACGGTCATGTTTCCGGGATTATTTCTCTCGACAGTCTCAGTGATTTCAATGCGGAGGTTAACAATGCAAGATGTGCGGGCTGTGAAAACAGATGCCTGCTTACAATAAACACCTTCCCGGGAGGAAAAAAATTTGTTACGGGAAACCGCTGTGAGAAGGGTGCGGGAATGCACGGAAGCTCTGACAGTATTCCAAACCTGTACAAATATAAATACGAAAGACTGTTTGCTTACTATAAACCTCTTGAGGAAAAGGATGCCTTTAGAGGAAGCGTGGGAATTCCCAGAGTGCTGAACATGTATGAGAACTACCCGTTCTGGTTCACTCTTTTCACAAAGCTCGGATACAGGGTGGTGCTTTCTCCTCATTCTTCAAAAAGCGTTTATGAGCTGGGAATAGACACGATTTCGTCGGATACGGCATGTTATCCGGCAAAGCTGGTTCACGGACATATCAAAAGTCTGGTGGATATGGGTATTAAGCACATTTTCTACCCTTCGATCAACTATGAGGTTTCCGAGGATGAAAAAAGGGACAATCACTACAACTGTCCTATTGTTGCGACATATCCCGAAGTAGTCATGAACAATATGGACGAGTGCTTCGAGGAAAACGGAGTATGGTTCGACCATCCTTTCATGCCTTATGACAATAAGGATAAACTGGCTAAGAGATTTTACGAGCATTATAAAGACCGGGGACTCACGTATGCCGAGGTTAAGGCTGCAGTTAAAGCTGCCGAGGCGGAGGACATTGCGTTCAAAGAAGATATCAGAAACAAAGCTGCGGAGATAATCCGGTCGTCAAAAGAAGCCGGACGTAAAACCGTTGTCCTCGCAGGAAGGCCTTATCACCTGGATCCCGAAATAAATCACGGCCTTGACGAGATAATAACCGCATACGGAATGGCTGTGGTAACAGAGGATTCTGTGGCTCATCTTGCCCATGACCCGAGAAGATTCAGGGTACTCAACCAATGGACATATCATTCACGTCTGTACAGAGCAGCAGAGGTAGTGGCTGAAGATGATGATATGGAACTGATACAAATTAATTCCTTCGGCTGCGGGGTTGACGCAGTTACAACCGATCAGGTAAACGAGATAATGGATCTCAACAACAAGCTGTACACACTTATTAAGATAGATGAAGGCGAAAATCTGGGAGCGGCAAGAATCAGAATTCGCTCTCTTAAAGTCGCTGTTGAGGACAGGGAAAGAAACGGAATAAAACCTGTGAGAAGCGGTGAACCGTATGTTAACAGGAAAGAGTTTACTCCGGATATGAAAAAGGATTATACCCTCCTTTTCCCGCAGATGGCGCCGTACCATTTCGGACTCATTGAACAGGCTATCAGGAGTGAAGGATATAATGTAAGGCTTCTTCCTAAGACCGACAGGCAGGATATAGAATACGGGCTCAAATATCTCAACAACGATGCCTGCTATCCTACGATTGTAGCACTGGGTCAGATGATCAGGGCGGTTCAGTCCGGTGAATACGATACAGACCATCTGGCGCTCATGATGTCTCAGACCGGAGGCGGCTGCCGTGCCAGCAACTATATTGCTCTGCTTCGCTATGCTCTAAAGCAGATGGGATACGAGAACATTCCGGTAATTTCATTCAATTTTGTGGGACTGGAGCCGAATTCCGGGTTTAAAATTACTTTGCCCATTCTGATAAAAGCCATGAAGTCGATAATGCTTGGGGACCTGATTACAGAACTCCTGTACAGGGTAAGACCGTACGAAAAAATCAGGGGCTCGGCCGACAGGCTTTATGAGGAGTGCAATGAGCTTATGAAAGAAGAAGTCAGGAGCGCCGGCTTCGGGAACTTCAGAAAGCTCATCAGAAATATAATAGATAAATTTGAAAAGTTTGAAATAGATGAAACTGTTGAGAAGCCTAAAGTTGGTGTGGTGGGAGAGATCCTCGTTAAATACCATCCCGGCGCAAATAACGATATTGTCGGTACAATAGAAGCTGAGGGCGGCGAGGCAGTAGTTCCGGGTATGTTTGACTTTTTCCTGTACGGGATGTATAATAAGAAATTCAATTATGAAAAACTTGCCGGTTCTTACAAGGATATGGCGGTAAACCTTACAGGTGTCAAAATTGCCGAAAAAATCCGTGATATTGTCAGAAAGGAACTTAAGGACAGTAAAAGATTCCATGTTCCGGATAGAATAGAAGAACTGGCGAAAAAAGCGGAAAATATTCTCTCCATGGGAAGCCAGTGCGGAGAAGGATGGCTTCTGACGGCTGAGATGGTTGAGCTGATGGACAGAGGAATAGAGAATATAGTATGTCTCCAGCCTTTTGCCTGCCTGCCGAACCATGTTACCGGCAAAGGAATGATAAAGCCCATGAGGAAATACAACGAATTTTCGAACATAGCGGCTATAGACTTCGACCCTGGCGCAAGTGAAGTTAACCAGCTCAACCGAATAAAGCTCATGATGGCGGCTGCGTTTAAAAATATGGAGAAGAAAAAAACCGATAAAAACAGAAACAATATTCATCCGGCAGATTTTGAGGAGGTAGCGGAAAATGAAGGCAGTTATTACGGTGTTGGGCAATGACCGAATCGGAATAATCTATAATGTAACAAAAATTCTTGCGGAATACGATGTAAATATTCTTGACATCAGCCAGACTATTCTTCAGGGATACTTTACGATGGTAATGATAGTTGATATAGAAAAGTGCACCATACAGTTTGAGGAGCTTCAGAAAAAGCTGCACGATAAAGGTGTGGAAATGGATCTGAATATCAGAATCCAGCATCAGCAGATATTTAATTCAATGCATAATATTTAAGGAGGGGTTAATTATGTTGAATTTTGATAGCATAATGCAGACCATCTCCATGATAGAAAAGCAGAAGCTGGATATTCGTACAATTACCATGGGTATTTCTCTCATGGACTGTGCTGACAGCGACGGAGAGAAAGCCAGAAAGCAAATATATGATAAGATTGTGGAAAAAGCCGGACATCTCGTGGAAGTGGGAGAGGCTATCGAAAGAGAATTCGGCGTACCTATCATACATAAGAGAATATCGGTTACCCCGATATCAATAGTTGCAGGGGCGTCAAATGACAAGGATTACGTAAAATTTGCGGAAGTTCTGGATAAAGCGGCTAAGGATGTCGGAGTAAACTTTATAGGAGGATTTTCAGCACTGGTTCATAAAGGATACACAAAAGGCGATGAAATTCTCATTAAATCCATACCTGAAGCCCTTGCTGTAACCGATACGGTATGTTCTTCCGTAAATGTGGGCTCTACCAAAACAGGAATAAACATGGATGCTGTAAAGCAGATGGGTCAGATAATAGTGGACACCGCTAACAGAACTGCAGACAGAGACAGTATCGGCTGCGCGAAGCTTGTAGTATTTGCAAATGCGGTTGAAGACAATCCGTTCATGGCGGGCGCATTTCACGGAGTGGGTGAGCCGGACTGTGTAATTAATGTAGGCGTCAGCGGACCGGGAGTTGTAAAGACTGCTCTTGAATCATGCAAAGGCGCTCCGTTCGATGTGGTTGCCAATACTATAAAAAAGACTGCGTTCCAGATAACTAGAGTAGGTCAGCTTGTTGCTTCAGAAGCGTCAAAGAGGCTGGGAGTTCCTTTCGGAATAGTGGATTTATCTCTTGCACCGACCCCGGCAGTCGGAGACAGCATAGCAAGAATTCTCGAGGAAATAGGTCTCGAGCACTGCGGTGCACCGGGAACCACAGCAGCGCTGGCAATGCTCAACGATGCAGTTAAAAAGGGCGGAATCATGGCATCCTCTCACGTGGGCGGACTCAGCGGAGCTTTCATTCCTGTAAGCGAAGACGAAGGCATGATTGAGGCGGCAAGAATAGGAGCTTTAACTCTTGAAAAACTCGAGGCCATGACCTGTGTATGCAGCGTGGGTCTTGATATGATAGCAGTTCCGGGAGATACAAGCTGGCAGACTATCTCCGGAATAATAGCAGACGAAGTTGCCATAGGAATGATAAACAATAAGACCACTGCGGTCAGACTTATTCCTGCTGTAGGCAAATCCGTGGGCGATGAGGTAAGCTTCGGAGGACTTCTCGGTAGCGCACCTATAATTCCTGTCAACAAATACAAATGCGACGAACTCGTAAGCAGAGGCGGAAGGATTCCTGCACCTGTTCATTCCATGAGAAACTAAAAAAATATTTACGTTTCATGTAAATAGGTGTATAATACTTGGGTAAAAAATTTATAATACTTGGTCATTCAGGACAGACCGGTTAGGAGTTTATTATGGGAAGACACGGAACAATTGCGGGTAGAAAAGAAAAACAGGATGCAAAGAGATCGCAGATATTCACAAAATATGCCAGAGCTATAGCTGTTGCTGCTAAAGCCGGCGGAGATATGGAATATAATATCGCGTTAAAAAACGCTGTAGAAAAAGCAAAAGCGATAAATATGCCTAATGACAATATTAACCGTGCTATCAAAAAGGGTACAGGCGAGCTTGGAGGAGAATCCTACGAAAGCGGAACCTTCGAAGGATACGGTCCGGGCGGAGTTGCTATTATCGTTGAAACACTTACAGACAACAAAAACAGAACTACTTCCGCAGTTAAGCATGCTTTTGACAGATGCGGCGGAAACCTGGGAGTACCGGGCTGCGTAGGATATATGTTCAACAGAAAGGGATTCATCCTTATCGAAAAGACTGATGAGGTTACGGAAGACGAGCTTATGGAAGTCGGCATGGAAGCAGGCATGGAAGATATGACTGTAAACGATGACAGCTTTGAAATCTATACAGATCCATCGGATTTTGACGCTGTGGCAGATGCTCTGAGAAATGCAGGCTATGAGCTGGTTGAAGCAGATATCGACATGATTCCTTCAATGACATCATCCCCTGCCGAAGGAGATATCAAGAATCTTAAAAAGCTTGTTGCTATGCTTGAAGAGGATGACGACGTTCAGAAAGTATATCACAACTGTGAAGTGGATCTTGAAGACTGATTACCTAATAAAGATAAAACATAAGGGCGGAAAATTAATCCGCCCTCTTTTTGATTTTTTGTGCATTTTCTAAAAGAATATCCCTTTCGTTGGGGATTTCCTCGTTTATAACCATATTAAGAAGAATGTCCAGAACATAACCCAGATGTTTTCCCTGTGAAAAACCCGATTCCAGAAGATCCTTTCCGCTGATTTTAAGATCCTTCAAAGAGAAGCACTGGTTTTCCTCTATCACTTCTTCAAGAACTCTGCGGGTTTCTTCTATAAGCTCAAATTTCTCTTTTGAATAATCAGGGTTCTGGGCCGATATATCTGCCCGCCTGACCTCCAGAAGAAGTCTGAAGCATTCTTCGCCGATTCGGTTCAGGAGCTTTTTAACGTTTTTCCTGTCCGGATAAAATCTGTAATCATGGTAAGTGATAAGGGTGCAGACCTTATCAATAACATCTCCGGGATATCTTAAATATGAAAGAATGTTTCGCGCCATGGAGGCGCTTCTGCCGGGATGCCTGAAAAAATGATTTATTCCGTAGGAATCCATTGTACAGGAGTCGGGCTTGCCTATGTCATGCAGCAGCATGGTCAGTCTGAGAACAGGATCGGCCGGAACGGCGGCTACAGCTTCAATTGTATGTATCCATACATCATAGCAGTGGTGCGGGTTGTTCTGTTCAAAACCTATCATATGCCTTATTTCCGGGATGACTGAGGTCAGCACAGAAGAATATTCATACAGTATGAATTTCACATCTTTGCCGAGAAGAAGTTTTGTCAGCTCGGCAGCTTTTCTTTCCATGGATATTTCGTTCAGAAGATTTCTGTTTCGAATCATGGAGTCGGAGGTTTCCTTTTCTATCGTAAATCCCAGTGCAGATGCAAAGCGCATGGCTCTCATTATTCTGAGAGCGTCCTCCGAAAACCGCTTATCCGGATCGCCTATACATCGGATTATTCCGTTTTTAATATCTTCGATGCCTCCGTTGTAATCCAGAATACCTTCTGAAGGATTGTAGAGAATTCCGTTGATTGTGAAATCCCTTCTTTTTACATCCTCTTCCGGAGATTTTACAAACATGACACTGTCGGGTCTTCTGTGGTCCGAATATCCTGTTTCCTGCCGGAAGGTGGTTATCTCCAGATTAACTTTATTTATTACCGCTGTTACCGTGCCGTGGGAAATTCCTGTACAAACAGTCCTGTAACCGGCCTTTTCGAATATTTCCCTGGTTGTGAAGGGTTCCGCCGATGTGGCTATATCCCAGTCGTGGGGCTCGCTGCCCATAATCAGGTCCCTGACACAGCCGCCCGCCAGATAAGCCTTGTATCCGGCTGCTTCAAGAATGTATATTGCGGTTTTGGCTTCCGCTGAAATATTAAACATAAAACCACCTTGCATGAGTTCTAAAAATTTGAAAAAAAGCTGTTAATTGGGCTTAATATATTTATAGTGCTGTGGTATAATAAGAGCATCAAAGCATATATTAACAGTATCCCCTGAGGTATTCGTTTAAGCTATTTAATTCAACCTACACTTCGCAAAAGGGAATCCGGGTTTTCTGTACAATGACATGCCGCCTCAGACAGCGGAAGTCAGCGTGCCGGAGCAGGGTACCCACCTATCATATGATAGGGCGTGAATTAACGGCTTGACGGTATTTTGGGGTTTTTTCATTTTAATTACAGATGAGAAATCTTTATGAATTCAGGCTTCATTTCTTTAAAAGAGGAAACGTATTTGAATCCCAGGGACTCAAGCATCTCCGCTGCATATCTGAAGTTATACGCAATGTAATCGGGAGTGTGAGCGTCTGAACCCAGAGTTATTATTTCTCCGCCCAGCTCTTTATAAGTCTTCAGTATTTCCGGTGACGGAACGGTCAGCGGAGTTTTGTATCTGAAGGAAGAGGTGTTGAACTCTATACCCTTGCCGTCGTAAATTACAATCTTGAGAATTTCTCTGACAATCTCCATTATTTCCGGAGGGTTAAGAGGCTCTTCAGGTCTGAACAGATGCTGATATCTGTCCACTATATTAATGTGGCCGATAACGCTGTAGTCCTTGAACTCTTTAAGACATTCCAGCATATAGCTGTAAAAGCTTTCCTGAATTTCGATGCCGCTTCTGTCCTGATAAAATTCCGGCATATCTATCACCATGCCGCAGGACATATGGAAGGAGCCTATAATAAAATCATAGGGATAAGCATTTGCGCACTGAAGGCATTTGTCTATGCAGGTTTTCTGAATGCCAAGCTCCAGTCCTCTTTTTACTTCTATTCTTTTATGGTATTCCATAACGGCGGACTCCAGCATCATGTGATAGCGGTTGAAATCCAGCTGAAAAGGAAAGTCCGGATCGGTATAGTCCGGATCGTGATGGTCTGTTACAGCCACTTCTTTAAGACCGAGTCTGCATGCCCGGTCAAGCATTTCGTAATACGGTGTATCGCTGTCGTCGGACAGACTGGTGTGAATATGATAATCAAGCATAGTATTTTTCTCCGTGTTTAGTTTTCTCAGAAAAGTATATGTCAAGGAAAAGATAAACGCAAGAGCCTGAAAATACAAATATTCGGACGAAGCGGCGGATATTCCTAAAAAGGTATTGATTTTTGTTTTTAGCAGGATATATAATAGAACAACACGCAGATATATTATGCGTTTCTGAAACAGTAAATCAATTTAAAAATAAGGAGATGAGAGTGTGAATATTTTTCCCGCAATCGATATTAAAAACGGCAAATGTGTAAGACTCGTTCAGGGAGATTTTGCAAAACTGGAAACCTACGGAGACAATCCTGTGGCCGTTGCGGAAAACTGGGTTGCGCAGGGGGCAAAAAACCTTCATATTATTGACCTTGACGGAGCTTTAATGGGTGAAGCCGTAAACAAAAAGCTTATTATGGAAATGATAGAGGCTGTAAACGTTCCTATTCAGTTCGGCGGCGGCGTCAGAGATATGAAGTATGTCGAAGAAATGGTAGAAGCGGGAGTTACCAGGGTTATTCTTGGAACAAGTGCACTTTCAAACAAGAATTTTCTTAAAGAGGCTATCCAGATGTTCGGAGATAAAATAGCTGTTTCCCTTGACGCTAAAAACGGTTATGTTGCAGTAAAGGGATGGACAGAGCTTACAGATGTTACTGCGGCTGAACTGGCAGTTGAGCTGGAATCCTACGGACTTAAGACTGTGGTATACACCGATATTTCCAAGGACGGCATGATGGCAGGACCGAACTTTGAGGAAATAAACAACATGAAAAACAGAATAAAATCAAATCTCATAGCATCCGGCGGCATTTCTACGGCAGAGGATGTTAGGAAGCTTAAAGAAATGGGTATTTTCGGATGTGTAATAGGCAAAGCGTTATACACCGGAGGAATTACCCTCAGCGATGTGTTATAGATAATCTGACAGATTCCTGCGTATCCGAAGATGATATGCAGGGTCTTTTTTTGGAGGAAACCAATGGTAAAAAACAGATTGATTGCGATAGACGGAAACAGTCTTATAAATCGTGCATATTATGCTCTTCCGCCCCTGTCCACAAAGGAGGGGGTTCACACAAATGCGGTTTACGGATTCATAAACATGCTGAACAAGGTGTTCGACGAATATGATCCGGAATACATTACGGTCGCTTTCGATCTGAAAGCGCCTACTTTCAGGCATCTGGAATACAGTGAGTACAAGGCGGGACGAAAGAAAACTCCGTATGAGCTTATTCAGCAGTTTCCGCTAATAAAGAAGGTCCTTGGCGCAATGGACATTAAAATTTTGGAATTGGAGGGCTTCGAAGCTGACGACCTTATAGGAACCGTGGTCAAAAGAGGAGAAGAAGCAGGGCTGGAGCCTTATGTAATCACAGGAGACAAGGATGCCCTTCAGCTGGCATCAGAAAAAACAAAGATAATAATCACAAAAAAAGGAATAACTGAGTTTGAAATTTACGACAAAGAAAAGATGCTGGAGCGATATCATCTGACTCCCGAACAGTTTATTGACCTGAAAGGACTTATGGGAGACACTTCGGACAACATACCGGGAATACCGGGGGTTGGCGAGAAGACGGGAATCGCACTGCTTGAGCAGTTTGGAAGCGTTGAAAATCTGCTGAAAAACACAGACAGTATTTCAAAGCCGAAACTCAGAGAAAAAATTGAGGAAAATGCTCAGCTGGCAGTCATGAGCAGGAGACTGGCGGAGATAAATACTAATGTTCCTATAGAAACCGACTTTGAAAGCTTCAGACCAGAAGCGCCCGACAGGGATGCCGTTGCTGCAATGTACAGGGAAATGGAGCTGTTCAGTCTGCTCACAAAGCTTGATAAATCCTGGATAGGCAAAGCTGCCCTGAAATCCGCCGCCGGTGAAAACAATAATGCCGAAGCTTTAGAAGCAGCGGAAAAAGGAGCGGAAGACAATGGGGAAGAAGCCGTTGACATTGTTGAACTTGACGCAGAAACAGTGAAAGATTTTTCTAAAGCTTTGGAAGACGAAAAAAATGTATATATTAAAGTGTTTGGAAACCCGAACCATTCGGGAAATCCGGAAATTTACGGTGTCTGCGCAGAGGCGGGAGGCAGGCTTTATTATATGCAGGACGCGGAATGTATAAAATCGGCTTTCAGAGAAATATCCGAAAAGGGATTAGGCTTCAAGGGTCATCTTCTGAAGGATGATTATTATATGCTTAAAGGAATCCTTTCGGAAGGATATATTTTCAATACGGCCTTTGATACGGGGATTGCACAGTACGTTATCGAGCCTCACCGAAACGATTTCGGATACAAGGCTTTGTCCCTGGTATACACCGGCAGTGAAATGGAAGATGAGAAAAGCTTTTATAAAAACAATGCGCAAACCGATCTTTTCGGGAGCGGATGGAGAAGATTTGCGGAATACGGGGCGGAATGCATAAAGCTGACCAAGACCATGGAAAAGGTTCAGGCAGATATGATTAAGAGCCTTGGGATGGAAGAAGTTTATTACGAAATAGAGCTTCCGCTTATTGAAATATTTGCGGATATGGAACACTGCGGCTTTTCCGTTGACAAAGACGAACTGCTGTCTGTCGGAAGAATAATCGATGCGGAACTTGAGGGAATGCAGGAAAAAATATATGATCTGGCAGGGGAGGAGTTTAATATTAACTCGCCTAAACAGCTGGGAGTTATTCTGTTTGAAAAGCTGGGAATGCCGGGAGGAAAGAAAACCAAAACCGGCTATTCAACGAATGTGGATGTGCTTGAAAAGCTTGTGGATGAATACGAGATTGCAGGCCTGGTTCTTCAATACAGGACTCTGACAAAGCTGAAGAGCACTTATATAGAAGGTCTGCTTCCTCTTATTAATCCCGAGGATATGAAGATCAGAGCGCATTTCAGACAGACAGGAACAGCAACTGGAAGAATCAGCTGCACGGAGCCAAACCTTCAGAATATTCCGGTGAGACAGGAACTGGGAAGAAATCTCAGAAAAGCATTTGTTGCGGAAGAGGACTGCGTTCTGGTGGATGCAGACTACTCTCAGATTGAACTCAGGGTTTTGGCTCATATATCAAAAGATGAGGGTCTTATTGATTCGTTTAACAAAGGAATAGATATTCATACAGCTACCGCATCAAAAGTGTTTGAGGTACCTGAAGACGAGGTTACGCCTATTCAGCGAAGCAACGCAAAAGCTGTCAACTTCGGAGTAATATACGGGATGAGCGGCTTCGGTCTGTCGGAAAACCTTAACATTACCAGAAAAGAGGCTGAGAAATACATCAGGGATTATTTCAGCAAGTACAGCGGCGTTAAAGCATATATGGACAAAACTATTGAATTCTGTAAAGAAAACGGATATGTTTCAACTGTCAAGGGCAGAAGAAGAGAGATAAAAGAAATTAAAGCGTCAAATTATATGCAGCGGCAGTTCGGAGAACGTCTCGCCATGAATTCGCCTATTCAGGGAAGCGCTGCCGATATCATAAAAATTGCTATGATAAAGGTTTTCAATGAACTGAGGGATAAGGGATATAAATCTAAACTGATCCTGCAGGTTCACGACGAGCTGATAATCAACACCTTCAGGGACGAGGAGGAGGCAGTAAAAGAACTGCTGAAGAGAAATATGATGGAGGCCGACAATCTGGATGTGCCTCTCGAGGTTGGAATGGACAGCGGCAAAAGCTGGTATGATGTGAAATAGGAGGAAATATATGCTTATAGGACTTACCGGTGGAATAGGAAGCGGAAAATCCACTGTTTCCGGCTACCTTGAGAAAAAGGGGATAACCGTGGTGGATGCGGATAAGATTTCGAGACTTGTAGTAAAGCCCGGCAGCGAGGCTCTCGGGGAAATAAAGGATGTTTTCGGGGCTGAGTATATTCTCCCTGACGGAAATCTTGACAGGAAGAGACTCGGCAGGCTGGTTTTTTCGGATAAGACGGCTCTTTGGAAGCTGAACTATATTATGAGCAACAGGATAGGCATGGAAATCGACCGTCAGATAAAGGCGTCAGAAACGGAGATAACAGTGCTGGATGCGGCGACTCTGATAGAATCCGGATACGATGCTCTTGTGGATGTTCTCTGGATAGTTGACGCGGACGACGAGGTCAGAATAAAAAGAGTTATGGAAAGGGACAGCGCCTCAAGGCAGGAGGTGCTGGACCGTATGGCCAACCAGATGAGCAGGCAGGAGCGGCTTGCAAGAGAGTGCACCGTTATAGACAATTCGGGAACAATAGAGGAGACCTGGGCGAATGTTCAAAGGGCTCTGGATGAACTGTAAAAATTAAAAAAAATATTAAACTTATGCTTGACAAAATTGTCGATTCAAGGTATTATAAACGAGTGAGCAAAACAGATATGCGGTTGTGCTGGAATCGGCAGACAGGCACGTTTGAGGGGCGTGTGTCAGCAGACGTATGGGTTCAAGTCCCATCAACCGCACCAAACCAAAATAATCCGAATCAGGTTTCCTTGTGGGAGATGGGTTCGGATTATTTGTTTATTTTGAAGAGTTTGAGGATACGCACTTCAGAATGGTTTTACCAAAAGGCCCTCATACAGACAATTAAATATGTATCTCAAGAGAAAAAAAGAACAATAAATCTGTATCGATATTATTCTCGTTAAAATACAGTGAAATAAAGAGGCGCGGCATTGGCAGGTGTTCGTAAAACAGTGTTAGCCAAATAACACGAAATGAGCATCTGTCAAACGGGATTGGTCAACGAAAAAACACGCCATATTCAGCTTCAAAGGCTGAGTGTGGCGTGTTTTTCTGTTTATTTGCGTTTCCGTTTTCCTTTTCCATGCGGCTGGTATGGCCTCGCCTTGCCGCGCTGGTTAGTTGGGCTTTTCATGTGTTTGGACAGCTTTAATACTTCAATGAGATTGATGAATTGCT
>JAUNCY010000041.1 GCA_030526325.1 Bacillota bacterium | reverse complement strand
GAAACTGCTGTACATTACGCTTTCCGCAATGTAGTATGTGCCTGCCATTGCCGCACATGAAAGAACAGTAAATACTGCTGACGATACTGCCAGACTGCCCTTCTTTTCAGACTTATATCTGATAAGCATCTCTATAGCCGTTCCTATCAGAAGACCCATCAGAATTTTTGCGACAAAGGTTATCGGAGCAAATACTGCATATCCTCCGAGTATATCCGCCAGAGCCTGTCCCAGAGCACCTGCCGCAGCGCCTTTTTTCTTTCCCAGAATGAGTACGGAAAGAATAAGCACCGTATCTCCGAAATGCACATATCCCTGAGTTGCCGGTACCGGAATTCTGACTGCAATTGTAGCAACCGTCGCCAGCGCCATCATAAGGGCCATATAAGTAATTGTTCTGACTTTATCATTTCTCATGGTTATCACTCCTTTATATGTTGTTTACGTTGACTATGATAGCCCATTACTGTATACTTATAAATAGTCAGTTTTTATTTTTTTATATATACAATTATAGAGAGACTTATGAACACTATCACTCCGATACTCGATTTCGATTCGAAAAAACCGCTGTATCTTCAGCTTTACAATTATATTAAAACAGAGATAACCTCGGGGCGCCTGGAAGCTGATTCCAGACTCCCTTCCTTAAGAGCACTGGCCTCCAGCCTTAAAATCAGTGTCACTACAATTGAACTGGCCTACAATCAGCTGGCAGTGGAAGGATATATAACCGGCAGGGAAAAATCAGGTTATTACGTTAACGAAAATGCGGATTACAGCAGCGTGACTTCATATACTTCTCCGGGAATAAACAGCCTTTCCGGAAAAGCCACAGAAAAGCCTCGTTATTATACCGATCCGACTCTTTTCGATTTTGTTAAATGGAAAAAATGTCTCAATCATGCCATAAATGAATACTCAGATCTTCTGGCTTATGAGGCTTCCGTACAGGGTGAAAAATTTCTCAGGCAGGAAATCTCCCATTATCTGTATATGACCAGAGGCGTGGTCTGCCTTCCGGACCAGATAGTAATAGCCGCCGGCACTCAGTCCATCATAAATCTGGCGTGCAGCTTTCTGTCCGCGATGGAACTTGACAATATTGCCTACGAGGACCCAGGATATCTGCCTTCCGTGAATATTTTTAAAGACAGAGGTTTCAGAACAATTCCTGTCAGCATATCCGACAGCGGAGCATCCCTTTACGACATTGAAAAAGCTTCCCCTTCGGTAATCTGTGTTTCCCCGTCAATACAGTTTCCTATGGGAACCGTTATGCCCATAGGCAAAAGATATTCCCTTCTGAAATATGCGGCTGCAAACGGCTGTATCATCATAGAAGACGACTATGCCAGTGAGCTTAGGTACTTCGGCAGGCCGGTTCCGCCTCTCAAAAGTCTGGACAGCAGCGCAGGCGTACTGTATCTCGGTTCTTTCTCTTCGGTGCTTTTTCCTTCTATTAAAATAAGCTACATGGTTCTTCCTGAGGTGATGATGCCCTATGCCGGAACAGTAATGAAAAACTACAGTCAGACCTGCTCAAAAACCGAACAGCTGGCGCTGGCAACATATATGGAAAAGGGGCTTCTTCACACCCATGTAAAAAAACTGAGAAAACTGTATTCCCAGAAAATAAAAGCGGCGGAAGATGCCATTGAAGAGCACTTCGGGGACAAAATATCCATACTGAGCGGTCAGTCGGGGCTGAACATGCTTCTTAAAATCAATGTCGCCGCAGATTCGGACTCCCTGTCCGCAGCAGCCGAAAAAACAGGAATAAACATGGTTCCTCTCACAAGATTTAAGACAAATAAAAAAGATGAGGACAATAATCTCCTCATCTTCTATTACTCAGGGATTCCGCTGGACTCCATACCTTCTGCTCTGAAAAAACTTGCCGAAGAATGGAATCTGTAACCGGCTACAGATAATCTGCTACAAAGGCCTCTGATGTGTCCATATGACCCATCAGAGTGTCTGTTTTTTCACCGTCTACGGTAAACTGAACCGCAGCCACATCTTCAAAAGAATTTGACAGGGTGTATACTATCTGGTCAATCAGAACTATCTCGTTAATCGATCCTCCGTTCAGGCCTTCCGAAGAGAAGTCTACATATGCAACTCCGTCCTCAACAGTAACTCCGTTGCACACATAATTCTTATCCAGCATAGTGCAGTACTGACTCTGACCTTCCGGAAGATTTCTCAGTGAATTAACTGCCTCCAGATAAACATTATCCCCTTCTTTATACTCCAGTTTATATTCAACAGGAGGCATAAGCTCACCGTTTACCTCATCCTGTCCATCGTACACATATGCCGAGCTTCCAAAATACTGCTTAATTACAACGCTCTGACCCTCCGTATTTTCCTGCAGCTGGCTGTTCTGACCCTCCTGATTCTGACCCGGGGTGTCATTTCCGCCATCCTGAGCCGTTTCGCTGCTGCAGCCTGCTGACATTAACGCAATAATGAACACAAGCATTAACGCAAACGCTTTTTTTCTCATCATAATCCCTCACTTCCGTTCTGAACACCGAATTCGTTTCTGACTGCATAATGTATTACAATCGGACCCGGTGTCCACATATCTGGTTGATAACTCCTTTTCCCGCCGGGAAGAAATCCCGCATTTCCGGGACACAGCGCGGTAATTTTCCCGTAAGAATTCACAATCACAAAACAGACTCCGGCAAAACCGCACCTTATATAACATATGATATATTGGTTAACATAATTTGTAAAGTACTTCCTTGGCACTTTTGTTTTCTTGTCACAAATCATTTATATGCCGATATCTTTCACGGTATCTTTTTCTGTCGGATAATGTCAGAAAAACAGGTTATGTATCCGGCCCGTCCCCGAATTCCGCCTTTATAATATTTCTTTATATTGCTTTCCCGAAACGGGCAAAAAATACCGCAGTAATGCGTTATGCAGTACTGCGGTAAGCTATTCGGGTCATTTCATGTCCTGTCACATCATTATATGTTTAACTGAACACCCTGTTCTTTAGTTCCACCACCGGATAATAGTCAAAAATGAACATAGCCATAAATGCCATTATCAGGCAGAGAAGCAGAATATTAAGCAAAATAATCTTCTTAAACAGCGGCAGATTTTTCAGCCTGTTGTATAGTCTCTTCAGCATCCCTTCCCCTTTCAAAAGCCGGGCCTTTATTATATCAGCCCTCTTCATCGTCTTCCTCTGTCTTTTCCACAGTCATGTTGATTTCCAGAGCCTTCTTTTCGTCAGCTCTCATGACTCTAACCTTAAACAGGGTATTCTGTGTCCTGTATTCGAAAGTGTCTCCCGCATGGGCCATATCTCCCAGTTCCACAAGCACCCATCCGTTTACAGTAGTAACGTCCAGCTCCTTCTCAATATCGAAATACTCAAAAATTTTGTCCAGATTAGCGGAGCACAGCACATTGTAGCTTCCGTCAGGCAGCTTAATAATGTCCTGATTTTCCACAGCGTCATGCTCGTCGTAAATTTCTCCCACCAGTTCTTCTATGATGTCCTCCATTGTGAGAAGACCTTCGGTTCCGCCGTATTCGTCCACGATTATGGCAATATGAGTCTTTATCTCCTGCATCACCTTGAGAAGATGGGCTATCTTCATGGTTCCCGGAGCAAAAGCCGCCGGCTTGACATATTCAAGAATCTCCCTGTCTGTTCCGTTGATATAGTTATGAAAATCCTTCTGATTCAGAACGCCGATCACATTGTCAAGACTGTCTTCATATACCGGGACCCTTGAAAATCCGGTGTTTCGGAATATCTCTCTTATTTCCTCCTTTGATGTGTCGGAGCTTACCGCCACCACATCAACCCTCGGAGTCAATATGTCAAAGGCTTCAAGATCGCTGAATTCTATAGCATTCTGGATGAGTTCGGACCTGTCCTCATCGATATATCCGTCAGTCTCGGCTTCTTCAACGATTGTAAGCAGCTCTTCATCTGTAATTCCCTTGTCCGCCTCAAATCTGAACACTGCGTTCATGAGCTTTTTCCACTTTGTGAAAATGAAATTAAGAGGGGTCAGCAGCACAATAAAGAATCTCAGAAGAGGTACCGAGAACAGCGAAAACCTTTCCGGTGCTTCCTTAGCTATGCTCTTTGGCGAGATTTCACCGAAAATAAGCACCACCAGAGTCATTACAAGAGTAGACAGAGTAGCTCCAATGTCTCCGTAAAGTTTAACAAACAAAACAGTCGCAATAGAGGTCATGGCAATGTTTACAATATTGTTCCCTATGAGTATGGTGGACAGCAGCTTGTCAAAATCCTCAGATACTTTCAGAACCTGCTTCGCTCTTTTATTCGAAGCTGACATGTTCTTGATTTTTATCCTGTTCAAGGATGTGAAAGCCGTCTCCGTGGCACTGAAATACGCCGAAAACACTACCAGAAATGCAATGATGATAAAATAAAACAGGTCTCCTTCTAACATTTTTTCCTCCGAATTGTAGTTTGATTAATTATATATCATTAATCGAACAAATAAAAGTAATAATTATGTAAAGAATTTTCTGCTTTATTTTAAATTTTTTTTGATATATACTTTTCCGGTGAAAAGGAGTAGAAACTATGAATCTTACAGCAGCAGTCATTTTTCTTATATCCATGATACTGTGTCTGGCAAAGGGCATATCAATGATAATACCCCTTCTGGCGGGATACGGACTTTTTTTCTGTCTGGCCCTAAAGAAGGGCTGCCCGGCAAAAAAACTGCTTAGGGTATCGGTTTACAGTATGAAAAACACTCTTATTGTTGTACAGATTCTTTTGATTATAGGTATTCTGACAGCCTCATGGCGCTCCGGCGGCACAATACTGTATTTCGTATACTGGGGTGTTAAACTGATAACTCCCCGCTTTTTCCTTATCATAGCTTTTCTTGTCACCTGTCTGATGTCATACTCTATAGGCTCGTCCTTCGGTGTGGCCTGCACACTCGGAGTTATATTCATGTCTCTGGCCAGATCCGGAAGCGTAAATGAAGCCGTTGCCGCAGGCGTTATCATATCAGGAATATATTTCGGCGACAGAGCATCTCCCGCAGCCTCAAGTCTTATTCTGACTGCAGCTCTCACCGAATCGGACTCACTTGAAAATGTGAAAAAACTTATGAAAACAGGACTGATTCCCTACGGAATTTGCATAGCCGTGTATACATTTTTATCATTAAAAAATCCACTCGATAAAGTGGATTCTGCGATTCTTAATTCTATTACCGAAAATTTCAATATGAGCTTCTGGCTTGCCGTTCCTGCCCTGATTATGCTGATACTGCCTCTGCTCAAGGTAAATATCAAGCTTACGATGCTGCTGTCCATAGGAGCGTCCGGAGTTATCAGTATATTCCTGCAGAAAGTTTCTCTTATTGATTTTCTTTATTTCTGCACTGCGGGCTATCGCTGCAGTGTTGACGGACTTGGAAGAATGCTCAATGGTGGTGGGCTTTTTTCCATGCTGGAAATATGCGCAATCCTCCTTATTTCCTGCACTTACTCCGCTATTTTCAAGGAAAGCGGTATACTTTCGGACATTGATAAGAAGACGGAAAGCTTAATGATTAAATGGGGAAGGTTTCCTGTTCACCTGCTGTACTCGGCGGTATTCTGCGCAGTTTTCTGCAACCAGACCATAGCCATTATGATGAGTTCCGCCGTATGCTCCGGCGCCTACAAAAGTACCGGTGCCTCCGGAAGCGAGCTTGCCGTTGATATCGGCAACTCCACAGTCGTCGTTGCGGGTCTGGTTCCCTGGTGCATTGCCTGCAGCGTGCCTCTGAGTTTTCTTGGAACAGGTATAGAGGCTCTTCCCTATGCCGTTCTGCTTTATTCCATTCCTCTGTGGAATCTTCTGCGTTCATCTGTTCGCCGGAGCCGCGACAGATAATCACTCAAAGCCCACCCGGCAGACTTCAAAGGCCTCTGCTGTCGTTCTCTAAAAGCTGTGCAGGGCAGCCTGTCAATTTCAGACCGACCGCCTTCTCAAATCTGCAGGAACAGTATGTCACAGTTCTTTTCCCTCATAAACCTTCACAGATATGAAAATCGAGACCGCCAAGGTCAGTACAGTCAGCGCAGCCAGAAAAATAAATGACATTCCTGCATATATTCCTACAGCGCTGGCGATTCCCGGCGCATACTGAGACAGTACAATAACAACACCTATAGGAAGCAGCACTGCCGATATTGTCAGTATTCTTCCTTTTTCAACTCCGAATTTAAAAATCAGGGGCAGTACTATCGATGCCATAATAACGCCTATACAGAAAAGTACAAGGGATGTGCCGATGCTCTCACCCGGTTTTCCATTCAGAAGAACAGATACGATGGTTGAAACAACAGATACAACCACTCCGACAAGTCCTGTCAGCAGATATTTTGCCAGAACCATCTGAAATCGGGTTACGGGCATAGTCAGACCCAGTCTGTCCCATTTGCAGTGCTCATCGTAGGCAAATGCAGAAAGAGGAACCATCATCATAAACATAATCATTACTCCCGAGAAAAACTCACTGTCTTTTATATATATAGCTATGACAAGCCACACAATAACAATGAACAGATAGGACTTAGCCTGCTGCTTCATATTTAATATGTCTTTTAATAATAATCCTGTCATTTATCTCATCTCCTTTACATGATAGAGCATTATTTCCTCAAGACCCGGTCTTTCTGTTACTGAATTTTCAGGGGCGTATTCCCTTAGAATAAGAGCCTCCGCACCGAATCTGTTTTTTCTCACTCCTATTACAGCTGACGGTTCCACCTTGGCAAGTTCTTCCTCGCTGCACTTCAATATCACATATTTATCCAGAAGGACATCTTTTTCGTCGCTCAGCAGCACTTTGCCTTTATGAATAACAGTAAAGTAATCGCATATTTTCTCCAGGTCGTTTATTATGTGAGAGGAAAAAAATATGCTGTGCTTCTCGTCCTGAATGAATTCCAGAAAAATATCCAGTATTTCATCTCTTACCACAGGATCAAGACCGCTTGTAGGCTCATCCAGAATAAGCAGTCTGCTGTCATGGGACATAGCTGCGGCGATAGAAAGCTTCATCTTCATTCCCTTCGAGTATTCCTTTACCTTCTTATCCGGAGACAGGCCGAATCTTCTGCCGAATTCTAAAAACTTTTCCTCATCCCATGTCTTATAGCTTTTCTTCATTATCAGATTTATGTTCTTAAAATTCAGGTTTTCCGGAAAGCTGCAGTCATCCATTACTACGCCTATATGCTCCTTTACCTGCGGCTTCAGGTTTCTGCTGTCCTGTCCGAGCACATCTATTTCCCCTGAATCAATAGATATAAGTCCCATCATTGATTTAATCATCGTAGTCTTTCCTGCGCCGTTTTCTCCTACTATTCCCATTATGCACCCTTCAGGCAAAGCTATGTTTACATTGTCCAGTGAAAAGTCCTTATATTTTTTAGAGAGATTTCTTATCTCAAAAGCATTTTCCATTTTCTATTCCCCCTCATAAACAAGTTCCAGCATTTCTTTAAGTTCTTCAATGCTCAAACCGCAGGCCGGTGCCAGCTCTGATATTTCTTTCATAAGATTCTCTATTTTTTTCAGATGTTCTTCTCTGATCAGTTCCGGGTTTCTCATCGATACAAAACTGCCTTTGCCGGTGAGAGATACGATAAATCCTGCCCTCTCCAGTTCTTCATACGCACGCTTTGTGGTGATAACGCTTATTCTGAGTTCTTTTGCAAGAAGTCTCATGGAAGGCAGCGCATCTCCTTCTTTTAGTTCCCCGGAAATAATTTTCGATTTTATCTGTTCGCTTATCTGCTCATATATTGGCTGAGCAGATGAATTGCTTATAATGATATTCAATTTTACCTCCGATATATGACGTTATATTGTATATATTGATTATATACAATATAAATTATATGTCAACTTGTTTTTGCCCTTTAGAGAAAATTTTTTACATAGTAGAAAAATTCATGCCAATCTGTTTTCATTAAGTCCGGCATCGTGATATAATACTGTTCCATCAAATTAATTCCGGTTATTTTTCCGGCGCAGAATTTCAGACTATTAAGAGAGGGAAAACATGAAGACAGGACTGGTTTTGGAAGGCGGAGCAATGAGAGGATTGTTTTCCGCCGGAGCAATGGACGTATTAATGGAAAACTGTATACGTTTTGACGGTATTATAGGTGTATCTGCCGGAGCGGCTTTCGGATGCAATTATAAATCCGGTCAGGCAGGCCGCGCCATAAGGTACAATACCGCGTACAGCAGAGATCCCAGATACTGCAGCCTGCGTTCTCTCATAAAAACCGGAGATCTGTACGGTGCGGATTTCTGCTATCACGTGCTGCCCGAAAAACTTGATATTTTTGACAACGAAGCTTTTTTCAATGACCCTGCCGATTTTTACGTAGTATGTACAGATGTAAACACCGGGGAGCCGGTATATAAGAAAATAGATACCAGCGAATCCGACTGTTTTGAATGGATAAGAGCTTCGGCTTCTATGCCTCTGGCCTCAAGAATTGTCGAAATAGACGGATATTCTCTTTTAGACGGCGGCATATCCGATTCAATTCCACTGAAATTTTTTGAAGACGCGGGATTTGATAAAAATATCGTAATTCTAACTCAGCCTGATAATTTTACAAAAAAGAAAAACAGACTCATACCTGTTATGAAAATCGCCCTTAAGGATTATCCGAAAGTTGTTAAAGCCATGAAACACAGGCATGAGATCTACAACCTAACCCTTGAGTACGTTAAAAAGAAAGAGCTTTCCGGTGATATACTTGTCATAAGACCCGAGACTCCCCTTCAGATAGGGCGGGTTGAGCACAATCCCGAAAAAATGATGAAAGTTTATGAAGAAGGCCGCAGTGCTGCCCTCAAAATGATTTCTGAGATTAAAGAATTTTTAAAATGATAAAACAAGTTTGGAAACCCGCTAAAACTCAGACTCCGAAAAAAAATCCGTGAGTCTGAGTCTTTTTTCAGCATATTCAATCTGTGCTTCAGATTTCTCTCTTCATGTACATTACGAACAGGCAGTCGATCCGTTCAGGTATTTCAACATGCTGTCTTTAAGTCTTTGCCGCGTTTATCGGCTGTTATTTCAAAAGCGGTTCAATCCTTTTACAAGTCAAACTGTCATTCCGCCTGTCTTACCGCATCCTTCATTGATTTTACGTATTCTCCAATATATGCCGGCGCGTCTTTTCCGTATTTTTCAAGCAGCTTTATAATAGCTGAGCCGACAATCGCTCCGTCTGATATCTCAGCCATTTTCCTTGCCTGCTCCGGCGTTGAAATTCCGAAACCCACAGCGCACGGGATGTCCGTAGTATCCCTTACTACCGAAATAATTGATTCCAGGTCCGTGTTTATCTCTTTTCTTGTCCCTGTTACGCCCAGACTTGAAACAATATATATGAAACCTTCGGCCTCTCCGGCAATCATCGATATACGGTTCGCTGACGTAGGTGCAATCAGAGATATCAGATCCACTCCGTATTTGCGGCATACCGGAAGGAATTCCTCTTTCTCCTCAAAAGGAAGATCCGGCAGAATAAGCCCGTCTATACCTGTTTCTCTGCAGGTAGAAATAAACCTTTCCGCGCCGTAAGAAAAAATTACATTAGCATATGTCATAAAGACCATAGGTATTTTCACAGTCTTTCTGAGTTCTCTTACAAGATCGAAAATCTTGTCCGTGGTAACTCCTCCTTTCAGGGCCCTGATGTTCGCCCCCTGAATTACCGGTCCCTCTGCTGTCGGATCTGAGAAAGGTATTCCCAGTTCAATAAGATCCGCTCCGTTGTCCGCTGCAGCCTTTACAGCTGCGGCAGTAGTCTCCAGATCCGGGTCTCCGCAGGTTATAAACGGTATAAAAGCCTTTCCGTTTTCAAAAGCCGATTTTATATTACTCATATATATCCTCCCCTCTGTATCTTGCCACTGAAGCACAGTCCTTGTCTCCTCTTCCGGATATCGTTATTACAATTATCTTATCACTGTCCATTTCCGGCGCCAGCTTCATGGCATATGCCACAGCATGAGCGGATTCGATGGCAGGAATTATCCCTTCGGTTTTTGCAAGATATTCAAATGCGCATACCGCCTCTTCATCGGTGACCGGAACATATTCCGCCCTTCCCGTATCGTGGAGATACGCATGCTCAGGGCCTATTCCCGGATAGTCAAGCCCCGCAGAAATAGAATACACCGGAGCAATCTGACCGTATTCATCCTGACAGAAATAGGATTTCATTCCGTGGAAAATTCCAAGCCTGCCCGTGCCTATGGTTGCAGCCGTTTCCGGTGTGTCTACTCCTCTTCCCGCAGCTTCGCAGCCTATGAGCCTTACCTCCGGGTCTTCAATAAAATTGTAGAAACTGCCTATGGCATTCGAGCCACCTCCTACGCAGGCGATAACCGCATCGGGAAGTCTGCCTTCCTTTTCAAGAATCTGTTCCTTTATCTCTTTGGAAATCACTGCCTGAAAATCTCTTACAATTGTAGGGAAAGGGTGAGGCCCCATTACAGATCCAAGACAGTAAAGGGTATCGTCAACACGGGAAGTCCATTCCCTCATAACTTCCGAAACCGCATCTTTAAGCGTAGCCGTACCTGTTTTCACAGGAACAACTTCTGCTCCTAGAAGCCTCATGCGGTAAACATTCAAAGCCTGTCTCACCGTATCCTCTTCTCCCATAAAAATCACGCACTCCATACCCATTAATGCTGCTGCAGTTGCCGCCGCAACTCCGTGCTGACCCGCGCCTGTTTCCGCAATAAGTCTGGTCTTTCCCATTTTCTTTGCAAGCAGAGCCTGTCCCAGAACATTGTTAATTTTGTGTGCTCCCGTATGATTCAAATCCTCTCTTTTAAGATATATTTTAGCTCCGTCCAGGTCCTCCGTCATTTTTTTAGCATGGTACAGCCGGGAGGGTCTTCCCGCATATTCGTTCAGCAGTTCAGAAAGCTCTCTGTTGAACTCCGGATCATTTTTGTAGAAATTGTATGCCTCTTCCAGTTCTATTACTGCATTCATCAGAGTTTCAGGTATGTACTGTCCCCCGTGTATTCCGAATCTTCCGCTCCTGTCAGTCATTTTAATCTTCCTTTCTTACGCTCTCACGGCGGCAGCAAAATCCGCCATCTTCGTTTTATCCTTTATCCCTCCGGTCTCTATTCCGGAACTTACATCCACTGCAAAAGGTCTGATGCTTCTTACTGCCTCACCGACATTTTCCGCGTCCAGTCCTCCTGCAAGAAAAAACTTTCTTTTTATATTTTTTATTAGATTCCAGTCAAACACCTCCCCCGTTCCTGCTCCGGAATCAAGAAGAATATAATCCGCGCTGCTTTCCTCCGCCTCTTTTATATCCGACTCTGTCTTTATTCTGAAAGCCCTGATAACAGGCCTGTCAGTCAGAGTTCTGAGTTTTTCAATATATTCTTCGGTCTCCTGTCCGTGCAGCTGGGCTGCGTCTATAACGCCTTTTTTCAAAAGTTCCGCCACTTTATACGGGTCCTCATTCACAAAAACTCCTACCGCGGTTATTTTCTCGTTTAAAAGCTTCTTTAATCCCTCAGCTTTTTCCGGGTTTATGTATCTGGGGCTTCCTTTCGCAAATACAAATCCGATATATTCAGGCATAATTTCGTTTGCCGCTTCAATATCACACTCCCTGAAAAGCCCGCAGAGTTTTATTTCAGTCATTGTTCATTCCTCATTTCATCCAGAAGAGCTTTTTTATCTGCGGCTTTCATAAGAGCCTCTCCTATAAGCACCGCATCTGCTCCGATATCTCTCAGCCTGCGCACGTCTTCGGCTCCTCTGACTCCGCTCTCCGATACGAACAGCACTTCCGGCGGTATGAGCCTTCTAAGACGTCTGCTGTTTTCCGTATCCACCGAAAAATCTCTGAGATTGCGGTTGTTCACACCAATGATACGGCTTCCTGCCTCAATAGCCATGTCCGCTTCATTTTCGTCATGAGCCTCTACCAGAGCGGAAATTCCCAACTCGTCACAAACAGATATGTATTCGGAAATCTGCTCCCGGCTCAGCAGTGAGCAGATCAGCAGCACCGCAGCCGCCCCGAGAAGTTTTGCCTCATATATCATATACTCGTCCACGGTGAAATCCTTTCTGAGGCAGGGTACAGACACTGCTCCGGATATTTCCTGCAGATACAGGTCCTTCCCCAGAAACCATTTCGGCTCTGTCAGGACAGAGATGCAGTCCGCACCGGCCTCTTCGTATTCCCGGGCAATTTCCACGTACGGAAAATCTTCAGCTATCAGCCCTTTGGACGGGGACGCTTTTTTGCATTCACAGATAAACGAAACTCCCGGTTTCCTGAGAGCCCCTTCAAATGAAAAATCACCCTTCGGCAGTCTCAGTGCCCGTTTCTTTATCTCTCGTGAGGAAATTATATTTTTGTTATGCTCTGTACGCTCCGCAGCATGAGCGGCAAGCTGTTCAAGAATAGTCATTATTCCGCCTCCGGTCTGCAGCTTATTTCAATAACTTTATTGAGGATTTCCATAGCTTTACCCGAATCTATCAGCATAGTCGCAAGAGCCACGCCCTCCTTCATAGTCTTTGCCTTTCCGCCCAGATATAAGGCGGCTCCGGCATTCATAAGAACCGCATTTCTCTTGTGGCCCTTCTCACCCTTCAGTATGTTAAGGGTGATTTCTGCATTTTCTTCCGGAAGGCCGCCCTCCAGATCCGATTTTCTGCACCTTTCAAATCCGAATTCCTCCGGAGTTATGGTGTAAGTCCTGAACCAGCCGTCTTTGAATTCACATATCGAAGTAGGGGCACTCAGCGATATCTCATCCAGCTTGTCTTTGCCGTATACAACCATGCCTCTCTTTACACCGAGGCTTATCAGAACTCTGGCAAGGGGCTCTATGAGATATTCGTCGTATACTCCCAGCAGCTGGATTTTCGGGCTGCCCGGATTTGTAAGCGGTCCTAAAATGTTGAATACGGTTCTAAATCCCAGCTCTTTCCTTATCGCTCCAACGTATTTCATTGATGTATGATATTTCTGAGCAAAGAAGAAGCACATTCCCGCCTTTTCCAGCAGCTCTATGCATTTCTTAGGACTCTGTTCAATATTTACTCCGAGGGCCTCCAGACAGTCAGCAGTCCCGCATTTTGATGAAGCCGCCCTGTTTCCGTGTTTTGCCACCTTCATTCCTCCTGCAGCCGCCACAAATGCCGATGTGGTGGATATGTTGAAGCTGTGCGCATTGTCTCCTCCGGTTCCCACGATTTCGAACAGTTCCATATCTGTTTCCACTTTAACCGAGTGGTCTCTCATGGCCGCAGCACAGCCTGCAATTTCATCGGTGGTTTCCGCTCTTGCACTTTTTGTTGACAGCGCCGAAAGAAAGGCTGCATTCTGGGTAGCTGAGGTCTCGCCGCTCATTATCTCATTCATTACCGCATACGCTTCGTCATATGTAAGGTCTTCCTTGTTCACTATTTTTACTATTGCTTCTTTTATCATTTCACACACGCTCTTTCCGGATTAATAAAATTCTTCAGCATGGTTTTTCCGTCCGGTGTCATTATCGATTCCGGATGGAACTGAACACCGAATATCGGATATTCCCTGTGCTGCACTGCCATTATCTCTCCCTTGTCTGTTACTGCAGTTATTTTCAGTTCATCGGTAACCGTTGATGCGTCTGCCGCCAGAGAATGATATCTGGCAGCGGGAGCTTTTTCCGGGCATCCTTTAAACAGCGGGCAGTCTGTATCGAACCTCACTTCAGACTGTTTACCGTGCATCAGTTCTTTCGCATATGTTACTTCTGCTCCGAAAGCCTGACATATCGCCTGATGCCCCAGGCAGACTCCCAGAATAGGAATACTTTTTCCCAGCTTTTTTACAACCTCCACGGTAATCCCAGCATCCTCAGGTCTTCCGGGCCCCGGCGACAGCACTATGCGGTCCGGGTTTAGCGCCCGTATCTCTTCCACGGTCATCTCATCATTTCTTATTACTTTTATGTCGGGGCTGATTTCTCCTATCAGCTGATACAGGTTGTAGGAAAAACTGTCGTAATTGTCAATCAGTAGAATCATATATCCGCCTCCTCTGCCATTTTAAGCGCATTTATCACCGCCCTGGCCTTGTTGATGCACTCTTCATATTCCTTTTCCGGTATGGAATCCGCTACAATTCCGGCACCGCTTCTTATAAATACTTTTCCGTTTTTCTTATAGGCTATTCTTATGGCTATGCAGGTATCCATATTTCCGGAAAAGTCAATATATCCGATAGCCCCTCCGTATATTCCTCTTTTATTGTTTTCCAGTTCACCGATAAGCTGGCATGCCCGTATTTTCGGCGCTCCTGACAGGGTTCCCGCAGGCAGGACTGCCTCAACGGCATCCAGTGCGTCAAAATCCTCACGGATTTCTCCTCTAACGGTTGATCCTATATGCATCACGTGAGAAAACCGCTCAATTGAATGGAGTTTTTCAACCTCTACAGTTCCGAACCGGCTTATCTTTCCCAAATCGTTTCTTCCCAGATCCACCAGCATATTATGCTCGGCAAGCTCTTTTTCATCGTTAAGAAGCTCCGCTTCAAGCCTTCGGTCTTCTTCCTCCGTCTTTCCTCTTGGCCTTGTTCCGGCAAGAGGAAATGTATGCAGAATTCCTTTTTCCAGTTTCACAAGAGTCTCGGGAGATGCTCCTGCCACCTCTACATCAGTTCCGGAAAAGTAAAACATGTACGGAGACGGATTTATCGTCCTCAGAATTCTGTATGTATTGAGCAGACTGCCCTCAAACGGTGCAGACAGGCGGTTTGACAGAACTATCTGGAATATATCGCCCTCCCGTATGAAGTGTTTTGCCTTTTCAACCATCCCGCAGAAGGTTTCCTTGTCAAATAAAGGTGTAACCTCTCCTTTAAGATGTCCGCTCGGCTCATTTTTCTTTTCGTCGTTTTTCAGCATTTCGCACAGCTGCTTCAGCTCCATGACGGCTTTGTTATATCCTGTTTCGGGCTCGTCGAGAGGCATGTTCACTATAAGGATTATCTTCTGGCGGAAATTGTCAAAAGCTATGACTTTGTCAAACAGCATTAAATCCACATCTTTAAACTCGTCATCGTCATGTATTTTCGTCCTGACTTCCGGTTCACTGTAGCCAATATAATCGTAGGAAAAATATCCCACCAGTCCTCCCGTAAAAGAGGGCAGGTAATCGAAGCTCGGACTTTTATAATCCGCCAGAATCTGGCGTATGTATTCTGACGGGTTGTCGGTTTTTATACGAATATTTCCTGCTTTCAGTTCTCCGTCAATGCAGGTGATTTCCATTCTGGGGTCAAATCCCAGAAATGTATAACGTCCCCACTTTTCATTCTGCTGTGCCGATTCCAGCATATAGCAGTGAGTAGATACGTTTTTAAGTATTCTCATAGCTTCAATCGGCGTGCATATGTCTGACAGTATTTCGCAGCTAACAGGCAGGACGCTGTATTTTCCTGAAGCTGCAATTTCTTTTACTTCACTCAAATCCGGTGAAAATTTCATATGATTTACCTCCGTATAATAATAATGTGCTGATGTGTATTTTCTGTCAGGCAAATAAAAAGTCCCTGACAGAAAAATTTCTTCTGTCAAGGACGAATAAATCATTTTATCCGCGGTGCCACCTCGAATTCACGGAAACGACTCCGTACGCTTAGCAGGATACCATCATATCCCCGGCAACTTACGTATGCCTTCACGTTGCAGAATACTCTGTGACGCCCTCAGCAACTGTCAGCTGATACTGCAGCAGGCGGCTGTCACATTTGACTGCACCCTCAGCGGTCCATTTGACAGTTTGTTTCTCACCCGGCTCTCAGCATCGCGGGCTCTCTGTAGAGGCATGGCTGCCGTTATCTCCGCTTCAACGGTTTAATCTATTAAATTGCCGTCATTTTATCACTGCAATTTTTGATTGTCAATAGGTTGTTTTGAAAAAATAATCACCACAGACTGACGGCATGCCCGTCATACTACGCAAGACAGCCCAGACATCTGAATGTCCGGGCTGTTCGTCTCCCACGCCGAACTGCGGCGAGGTTTCTTTTTTCCTTTTTATTATTCACCCATGTAACGGTACAGGAATGTCACAATCTGGGCACGTGT
>JAUNCY010000089.1 GCA_030526325.1 Bacillota bacterium | reverse complement strand
TTTTAGTTTTTAGATTTTGCAAATTATCTCCCCCTTCTGAAGATAATTTGACATTATCCCGGGTTGAAAAGCTTTTTACAGTGTCTGGAAATGTGTTAAATTGATGACATTTGACGGTCATATATTTACTTTTCGCGAATTTCAGATATTATATTATTAATGGGATTAAATTTGGCGCTTAAAACTCAAATCAGAGGGCGCTGAAAGACGGAGGTGTAAAATTAAATGAAAAATAACAAAATAAAGACTTTGCTGGCGGTTGTTCTGGCAATTTCGCTGGGAAGCAGTGTGGCATTCGCAGCCAGCGTCCCGGCTGATGTGAAAGGGCAGGCTTGTGAAAAGGCTGTGCAGACTCTTGTTGAAGAGGGAATAGTTACCGGAGATACGGACGGGCTTTTCCATCCTGAAGCAAATTTAACCAGGGCTCAGGTCAGCGTTATGATAGGAAAGGCAATAAAGCCTGATGTGGCTGAGGAAAACGAAGCATTTAAAGGATTTTCAGATATGAGCGGCTACAGCTGGGCAGGAGGCGCAATAGGCCTCATGTCAGACAGAGAGATTGCAAAGGGATATCCGGACGGAACTTTTAAGCCGGGTGCGGATGTTACTGTTGCAGAGCTTATTACCTTTGTAATGAGAGCCTGCGGCTATGACGATGATATGCTTCAGAGCGGAATCTGGCCGGACAACTATATAAATGAAGCGAAAAAACTCGGAATATATAAAGATGATTCCGGTAAAGACCTTCAGAAGGTGAAGGCAACAAAGGAACAGGCTGCAACTGTAATATACAATGCTCTGGATAAAATAAAAGAAGAAGCAAAAAAAGCGGAAGCAGATGAGAATATGGCTGATTTCGTTTACGGAGATATTAAATTCGATGAGAACACATCCTATGTAAACGGCAAAGCTCTGGCTTCAGATGCTAAAATATATGTTTACGGAAAAAAGAGCGACTATTCCGAGAATATGAAACTTCCGGAAATCTCAAAGCTTTCAACGGAAAACGTGTATAAGTATAAAAATGTTTCAACAGTAGGTTTCTATAAGGTGGTTAACGGAAAAGTTACCGCCGTTATACTTCCGGAGAATATCGGTTTTACAGGAAAGGTTTACGGAGTAATAACTGATGCTCAGACTGTAACCATAAAGGACGAAGGCACTGTTACGGAGCTTGAAACTCTGGCTGCAGGAAAAGAAATTAACTGGCTGGTAAAAAAAGAAACAGAAAGTCAGGTTCCTTCAAGCATTGAAGACTATATTAAGCAGGGAAAACTGACAGAACTTAAAACTTCCAAGGGAAAGGTCACATCAATATCAACGGTAGTTAATACCGGAGAGGAAGTGTTCCCTATGGTTCTTGAGGGAACCGGAGAAGGGGCAGGTTTAGCTGTTGCAGAGAAAAACATCGACAGAAATCTCCTCAAACTTTCAAATGAAAAGTATGTCGCATACAGAGAAACCACTGTTGTATATGTGCTCAATGAAGAGCAGACCGAATACAAAACAGGCACAATGTCTTCTGTTAAGAAAGGATACTACGTAAGAGCATACGATATTACGGACGATGACAACGATGAAGCAGATATTATCATAGTATGTGAAAAGCCGTACGCTGTGCCGGGCGAAAAAAACTGAAAACAGTATTATGAAAAAAATAACCCCTGATACTTGAATACAGTGTCAGGGGAGTTTTTTGCCGCAGCTTCTGTTATAAATCTATTTCCCTGGAATAAACCAGGCTGCCCATGAAAGGTGCCAGATCCTCCGGACAGGATTTTTTGAAGAGCCTGTATTTGAAGCTCAGCCACTTGCTGATATTTAGCGGAACCAGAAGATCCTTTGAAATCATATCCATCAGATCCGCGGTTGAAAGATAAGATTTGTTCTGAGGATGAAAAGTGCCGCAGTAATCGTTTTCGATGATGTACTGAATGAAGGCGCACAGGGTGGAAACGTTGATAACGCTCAGCCTGTTTTTTACCTCGGGAAGCTTTCTGCGGGACAGAACTATGTCTTTAAGTCTGTCATATGCGCCGGGACAGCCTGGCCCGTATACCAGAGGAAGTCTCAGAATCATTACCCTGAAGCTGTCATCCTCCAGACTTTTCAGACGATTTTCACCCGCAAGCTTGCTTGACGCATAAACTCCCTCAGGGGATTCAGCGGTATTTTTTTCTATGACTGTATCAGTTCCGGGACGGGAATATTTGCCGTATACATCCATGGTGCTGGGAAAAAGAAATCTGGTTACGCCGGCGGCCTTGGCTGCCGAAGCTATTTCAAAGGGCATATCGCTGTTAAGATGGTAATTCAGCACCTCTGAGTCTCCGTCTTCGTGTTCCGGTTTTGCTCCTGCCATGTATATTACGCAGTCGTATATTTCAAAGTTGATTTCTCTCCATGAGCTGCTTCGTATGGATGAGGTATTTACAATAAATCCCCGGGATCTGTTG
>JAUNCY010000088.1 GCA_030526325.1 Bacillota bacterium | reverse complement strand
TGATAAAAACCGTTTTTGTATTGTCATGTGGTCTATGGGAAATGAAAGTGCTTATTCTGAACTTCCTTGATAATTAACTCTCGTTCCTGAGAACAGGGTTAGAAATTTTCAGAAACCTTGATTTTAAGCCAGAAATCGGCTGTATTTCTTGCATTTTCCAGGTAAATGTGCTATTATTATAGAGAGTTAATTAACTCTCTATAGGAGGGCATATGTACCTGGATTACAAGGTAAAAATACCGGATTCCACGTCAGGAATTTCAAGAAAAACGATCAAAGGTGTTACTTATATTTACTATTCCTATGGCCGAAGATACGATTCCGGCAAAAAATACACGGTGCCGATCAACACAACCATAGGTAAGTGTACGGATGGCGATTCGGATATGATGTATCCGAATACAAATTTCCTGAAATACTTTCCGGACACGGAGCTTCCGGAAACAAAAGATACTGCCTGTCGTAGTGGCTGCCTTCGGATCGGGGCATTCCTCGTACTGCGCCGTATCATCGCTGAATATCATCTGGATGAGATCATCGGCAGACTGATCGGACGTGACAGCGGCCTGTTTCTGGATCTGATTGCTTATTCGATCATAGCAGAAAATAGTGCCGGACAGTATTATCCGGATTACGCATATAATCATCCACTTTTCACAAGAGGGATGAAAATATACAGCGATTCAAAGGTATCTGATTTTATTAACAGTATCACAAGAGACCAGAGTATCGCTTTTCAAAACGAGTGGAACCAGTCCCGTGATCACAGAGAAAAGATCTATATTTCCTATGATTCAACCAATAAGAATTGCCAGGCCGGAGATCTTGATTTTGTAGAATACGGTCACGCAAAGGATGACAAGGGTCTGCCGGTACTCAACTACTCCATTGCTTATGACCACAATAATTCAGAACCTCTTTTTTATGAGGAATACCCCGGTAGTATCGTCGATATCTCACAGCTTCAGCTGATGCTGGAAAAAGCAAACGGATACGGCTACAAACATGTCGGGTTCATTCTTGACAGAGGATATTTCAGCAAAGAAAATATCCGATACATGGATAAATGTGGTTATGAGTTTGTAATCATGATGAAAGGCATGAAGGAACTTGTAAAAAGCCTGGTTCTAGAAGTAAAAGGGACATTCGAGGAGAACCGTGCCTATAGTATCCGTGATTATAAAGTCAGCGGTATTACCGTAAAAAGACAGCTATACCTATCTGATGAAAAAGAACGGTATTTCCACATTTTCTACAATGACCGTAAAAAGAGTTCCGAACGGGAAGCGGTCGAAGCGAAGATAGACCGCATGTCAACATTTCTGCAATCCCATGAGGGAACGAAGCTGGAACTCGGTGCAAACTTCAGAAAGTATTTTGACCTGATCTATTATCATAAAGGTCAGGAAGATGAAAAATTCGAGTGTGCCCGGGAACTGTATGATGTGATTGACGAAGAGATCCGTCTGTGCGGATATTTTGTCATAATCACATCAGAAAAAATGACTGCGGAGGATGCTCTGAACCTGTATAAGAGCAGGGATGCCTCAGAAAAGCTTTTTAGAGGAGATAAATCCTATCTTGGAAACAGAAGTTTCCGTATACAGTCAAATGAGTCTTTGCATGCAAAAATTTTCATAGAGTTTGTTGCGCTGATCGTCCGAAACAGATTTCATAAATATCTGAAGGAACGCATGGTAAACAGCGAGAGAAAGTTCAACTTTATGACGGTTCCGGCCGCTGTCAGAGAACTTGAAAAGATCGAGATGCTGCGTCAGCCGGATGGGAGCTACCGGCTGGATCATGCAGTAACAGCAACACAGAAAGAAATCCTGAAAGCGTTTCATATGACAGCAAAGAACATCACAGAACAGGCAAACGAGATCAATGAAGATATACATAGAATGAATCAGTAGGAGGTCCTTATGGCAAGAAGAAGTATTTCCATCGACGAGAAAATCAACCAGCAGAAACAGGTAGTGTTTCAGGCAAAGGATAAATACGATGCGGCAGTAGCTGAACTGGAGAAACTCATGAAAAAACGTGATGAAGTCCGCCAGAAAGAACTGCTTAATGCCTTTGCTTCCAGTAATAAATCTTTCGAAGAGGTCATGAGCTTCCTTCGGGGCGGGAGCCCCGAGGAATAATCCTCAATGAACGAGAGTTAATTTTTCAGGAAGTTCAGATATATAGAATATACGGCACAATCTGTGGATTTTGCAGACTTTTCTGCTCAGATTCGGCCGCAGATATGTGAAAGGCAGAGCAGTTCATGCTATCAGGATGGAGGAATCGGATGAGTATATGTGATATACACTGTCACATTCTTCCCGGAGTAGATGACGGAGTCTCAGGATGAAGCTTGTTTGGTAATGATGTTAGGAACTATACGTACCGTTTATGAGTGTATCGGCAGAAATAAAAATAACTTCTCGGAATCTCAATGAATGAGATTCTACCCGAAAATTGACAACTGAA
>JAUNCY010000087.1 GCA_030526325.1 Bacillota bacterium | reverse complement strand
AGAGAGCGGCTATAAAGAATCCGGAAATCGACAAGCTTATCGGAATAAAGCCTGATGAAGAGCTTATCACAAGCTTCTGCATAGGATATCCGAATGTTAAATACTTCAGAACGGTTCCGAGAAAGAAGGATAAGGCAACATGGCGTTAGAGTATAAACCTTCCCGGGAAGAAATAATAAAGATGATAATAAACGGCACTCCGTCAGATTTTGAGCTTAGAAGCAGCGACAGTGAGTTCGCGGCCGTACAGCTTTCAAATTTCTGTGCAAACGACTGTCTTTACTGCAAATACAGCAGGGACAACTGGACTGTCGAGCGAAAAAGAAAGTCAAAGGAAGAAGTGATGGAGGCTTTAAAAGAAGCCGGCGCCGGAGAGAAGAAAAAGCTTCTGCTTTACAGCGGTCTGGATTTGTATTTTTTCACGGACAGGCTTACGGATATAATCAGGGAAGTCAGGAAAACATACCCGGACAGCGAGCTTTATCTGGCTCTTAACGAAAGGGTTTATGAGGATTATGAGGAATTTTACAAGGCGGGAGCCAACGGATTTATTCTTCCTCACCGTTCAATAAACGAGGAGCATTTTTCCAGGATACATCCTATGGATATGTATCCGGATTTCAGAAAAAATGTTCTTCCGATTCTAAGAGAAATAGGACTCAAAATCGGAACGGGCATCACAGTGGGCTGGCCTTATCAGACTGCCGAAATGATCTGCGAGGACATAGAGTTCGTTTCCGGATTAAAGCCCGACCTGATTGTTGTGGACAGGTTTGTTCCGGCAAAGGATACACAGTTTGAGGGATTTGATAAGGGAAGCATAAAACAGACTGAAAATGTCATGAAGATAGCGGGAAAAATTCTTCCCGAAGCTGATATTCTCACCAGACTTGAACTGGATTAAGACTAACCAAAAGACAAAAATAAACCTCCTGAACGCAGTGCTGCGGGCAGGAGGTTTTTGAACGGTTACCTTGCCATTCTGTAAACTTCAATAATATCCTGTTTATCGAGAACCATAAATGTTCCTATGGTTCTTGTCTGCTGATTGGTGCATTTTTCTGCCATTATTTCAATATCCTCATCCGAAACCTCAAAACCGAGAAGCTCTGACATTGTTATAGGCATTCCTATTGAACTGAAGAACTCTTCTGTGGCGTTTATTGCCTCATAGGCGGTGTTTAACGGGTTTCTGTAATCAAATTCAAGACCGAATACATTTACGCCGTATCTGGCGAATCTGAGAGGGTCGGCCTCACATACATATCTTGCCCAGGATCCCCAGATTGCCGCAAGGCCCGCACCGTGAGCAACGTCGTATAAACCGCTGAGCTCATGTTCGAACTGATGAGGCGCAAAATCCCAGTTTCTTCCCACGCCGGTAATATCGTTATGTGACAGGGTGCCTGCCCACATAAGTTCCGCTCTGGCATCGTAGCTTTCGGGATCGTCCATGGCTGCAGCGCCGTTTTTTATTGTAGTTCTGAGAAGGGCTTCGGCAAATCCGTCGGAAAGATCGCTGTATTCGTCCGGAGAGAAATATCTGTCCAGAGTATGCATCATAATATCGACTATACCGCAGGCGGTCTGATATTCGGGAAGGGTATAGGTGAGCTCCGGATTTGTAATTGCGAACTGCATCCTGTTTTCTTCAGAGAAAAATCCTCTTTTTACCAGATCTTCGTCTCTTGTGACAACACAGGAACTGCTCATTTCACTGCCGGATGCGGGGATGGTTACAACTGCTCCCACAGGAAGTGAGCCTTTAGGCTGTCTTTTTCTCATAAAGATATCCCATAATTCTCCGTCATCGATAACGCCCACTGAAATTGCCTTTGCGGTATCCATTACGCTTCCTCCGCCTACCGCAAGAATAAAGTCGACTTTTTTTTCTTTTGCAAATTCAATACCTTTTTTTACATCGGAAAAAAGCGGATTAGGTTTAACTCCTCCCCATAATGAGTATTCAAGACCTGCATCCTCGACAGAAGCTTTTATTCTGTCAATAAGTCCGCTTTTCAATGCGCTCTGACCTCCGTAGACGATGAGCACATTTGTGCCTCCCCAGTTTTTTACTTCGGAGCCGGCAAGCTTTTCGGTGTCTTTTCCGAATATAATCTTAGTAGGGGAATGAAATACAAAATTCTGCATAATATTTTCTCCTCGCTGCTGTTTTTGAATGTGAAATTGTTTAAATAATTTTAACACCGGAAAAATAAAAAATCAATTTATTGCTCGGAGATGAAATAATATAAGAAAAAAACGGTGCAAAAAACGAAGAAAAAGGACGAAATCAGGGGTAATAAAAAGCTGTCAAAATATGAAAATATTTCTTTATCAAACACTTGACAAAGGGTATGCGAGTGCGTATAATACTAAATGTCGCTGATGAACGGCAGGTTTTAAAAAAGAAACGCAGTCGTTGATTGGTGCATGAGGCGGTGTAGCTTAGTTGGCTAGAGCGTCCGGTTCATACCCGGAAGGTCGGTGGT
>JAUNCY010000086.1 GCA_030526325.1 Bacillota bacterium | reverse complement strand
AATGAAATCTTTGAATTGTTCCAGTCTGCATATAGTGGAGCTTCTGAAAAAACAGATGATTCTAATGTAAAAGAATTCACTATTTGCAGTTTGACCGAGTCGGGAAAGCGTGTTCCTGTATATGTTCAAAAGAAAAAGAAGAGTGGGGAAGGCAGTGCAACACAGTTAGATGCAATAGTGAACTACATTGCATCATACTGTAACGGTAAGGGTGTAACTAGATTGTCAAGTATCGAGACTCTTTCAAATCTTGTGTAAACCTCTGAAATGGTATAGAATAGAAATATCATTTTGGAGGTTAAAATTATGCCAAGGTACAAAGACAGCCCGGAAGTGCGGGCAGCAAAAAAGGAAAGAAAAGAAAAACTGAGAGAATTTCTGCAATTACTTGATGTTGAGGATTACAGCGATTTGCGTTCAATCTTCAAAGAGATGGTCGGAGAGGTTCTCGAAAACGGACTTGAAGCAGAGCTTGACGATGAACTGGGTTACAGCAAGTATGACTATCGAAACAAAGATACTGACAACAGCAGAAACGGTTACAGCCGCAAGTCAGTCAAGACAAGTGCGGGCTCCGTTGAGATAGCAGTTCCTCGTGACAGAAACGGAGACTTTGAACCGCAGATTATCAGAAAGAACGAAACATCTCTTACAGATGATATCGAAGAAAAGATTATGTCAATGTATGCCAAGGGAATGACAACAAATGATATATCTTATCATATACAGGATATTTACGGTATTGATGTATCGGACAGTCTTGTAAGCCGTGTAACAGATAAAATATTGCCTGTTGTAAAAGAATGGCAGCAGAGACCGCTTGAAAGCATATATGCCGTAGTCTTTATGGATGCAATACATTACAATGTCCGCTGTGAAGGCAGAATCGTTAAAAAAGCCGTATATATAGCCATAGGAATCAATATGGACGGCAAAAAAGAAGTTTTAGGTATGTATGTAGGTGAAAATGAAAGCGCAAAATACTGGCTTTCTATCCTCAACGGACTGAAAAACCGCGGAGTAGAAGATATACTAATCACCTGCATTGACGGTCTTACCGGATTTCCCGAAGCAATATCGGCAGTATACCCTAAAACAGAAATACAGCAATGTATCATTCACCAGATAAGAAACAGTACAAAATATGTTTCATACAAGGATATTAAAGCCCTGATGGCAGATTTGAAGAAGGTATACGGAGCTGTGGATGAGGAAACGGCTCTTTATGAGCTGGAACAGTTTGCAGATAAATGGGATTCAAAATATCCTAAGATTTCACGGTCGTGGCAAACCCACTGGGCGGAATTATCTACATATTTCAAATATCCGCAATCAGTCAGAACGCTGATTTATACCACAAATTCCATCGAGAATTTCAATCGGCAGCTGCGAAAAGTAACCAAGAGTAAGGCCGTATTTCCGAATGACGATGCACTGTTGAAAATGCTTTATCTTGCACAGGTAGATATTACAAGAAAATGGACCGGCAGACGAAAAGACTGGGGAGAAATCCACTCTCAGCTTGAAGTATTCTTTGCTGACAGACTGCCCGAATAGCAGAAATTCCGGCTCATATCAAGGGTAAAATGCACGGCTGCCTAAAAGCAGCCGCCCTTGACATGCCCCGATATTTCCGCTATGATTCAAACAAGGCGTGTAAGCCGTCCTGCGGCTCACACACCCTGTTACCACTCTAAATTTTATACCATAAAAGTGCGTTTACACAAAATTTGAAAAATAACCTCAAAGAGAGTTTCTATAATTATATTTTGTAAGAATCTGTTTTTTGCGATTTATTGTAACTTCTGTGTAGATTTCTGTGGTTGTTACACTGCTATGACCGAGGATTTCTTGAACAGAGCGAAGATCGGCTCCATTTGCAAGTAGATTAGTTGCAAATGTGTGGCGAAGATAATGAGGTGTTGAGTGTACATTTATGCCACATGATTTCTTAATGGAATTATATATATACTCAATTCCATGTATGCTTATTTGATTGCCAAAACGATTTACAAATAATTTATCAGTATTGCATATATGCTTGTTTCTTATATTAATCCAAAAGATAAGGTTGTTCCACGTATCATTACAGGAAATATATATTAATCGTTGTTTTCTTCCTTTTCCGTGAATCAATATAGTTTGTTCACTAAAGATTATATCTTCAAGTGATATGTTAGAAGCCTCTTCAATTCTTATTCCAGTACTGATAAGCAAGTCAATCAATGCGAGATCTCGGCATGCTTTCCAAAAAGAAAATGTTGATGTCTCTCTTTTTGCGCTATCAGATAAATGGGTTATGAGTTTTGTCGTTTCATCAATGGATAATGTCTTGGGTAATTTGCGTTCTTTTTTGATTTTGAAATTGTAATTTTTATAGTAGTTATGTTCTATATGACCGTTTTGATAAAGAAACTGAAAAAACATTTTTAGCACAATGAGTTTGCGTGTAATAGTGCTTTCTTGCAATTTTCGCTCGTCAAATAAGTGCTTTGTATAGTCTAAAATAATGTCCTTATGTAATCGTCTTTTTGATAAGAAATTGCAAAAATCATTTAAATCT
>JAUNCY010000040.1 GCA_030526325.1 Bacillota bacterium | reverse complement strand
GGCGGAGGCGGATGCGGTTCTCACGGGAGCAGGCAGACCGTTTCCTATGATTTGGAAACATCAATCACAATAGGGCTCAAAGATGCCTACGAAGGAAAAACTGCGAAAATTTCATATAATCCGGGAGACGGAAGGAAAACCGTAAACGTTAAAATTCCTGCGGGGATGGAGAGCGGAAAGAAAATAAAGCTGAAGAACCAGGGCAGAAAGGCTCCTGACGGAGGCTGCGGCAATCTTATGATTAAGATAAATGTAGACGCGGGAGAAGGCAGGGAGCTGAAAGGACTGGATATATATGAAAAAACCACAGTTTATCCCTGGGAAGCATATCTGGGCGCTGAAAAAATAATAGATACACTTGACGGAAAAATAAAAGTGCGCATTCCGGCAGGAGTAAAAAACGGACAGAAAATAAAACTTTCAGGCAGAGGCTACAGAGATATTAAGGGTACAAGAGGAAATCTCTATATAGAAACAGTTATGGAAAACCCTGCTGAACTTCCGGAGGCTGTAAGAAAAGCCTATGAGGAGGTAATGTCAGGGAAATAATAAAAAAGGAAAGGATAATAAAATAAAACAATAGGTTTGTTTTAAACAGGAGAGGATGTGAGGTTATGAATATTGAAAGATTTACACAAAAGGCACAGGAAGCTATTGGGGCTTCTCAGGAAATTGCATTAAAGCTTGGAAACCAGCAGATAGACGGGGAACATCTGCACATGGCCCTTCTGCAGCAGCAGAACGGTCTTATCCCCAAAATATTAAAATATATGGAAGTAAATACAGAGGCTCTGACAAATGATTTAATGAATGAACTGGATAAGCTTCCTAAGGTTTCGGGCGAAACAAACCTGTACCCTACAAACAGGTTTACTAAGATTCTGCTTGAGGCTGAAACTCAGGCGAACAGTTTCAAGGATGAGTATATAAGCGTAGAGCATATATATCTTGCACTTCTTGAGGATAAATCGGGGAAAAACCCTTCACTGTTCAGAAAATTTGATATTACAAAGGATAAATTCCTGCAGGCTCTTTCAAATGTCAGGGGCAGCCAGAGAGTAACCAGTCAGAACCCGGAAGAGAATTACGAGGCTCTTGAAAAGTACGGCAGAGATCTGGTTGAACTGGCAAGACAGGGCAAACTGGATCCTGTAATTGGCAGAGACGCTGAAATAAGACATACTATACAGATACTTTCAAGAAGGACAAAAAACAATCCTGTTCTGATAGGTGAACCGGGAGTAGGTAAAACCGCCATTGCCGAAGGACTTGCCCAGAGAATTCTCAACGGCGACGTGCCGGAGGGCCTGAAGGACAAGACAATCTACGCTCTTGACATGGGTTCCCTTATAGCCGGAGCAAAATTCAGGGGAGAATTCGAAGAAAGACTTAAAGCTGTTCTTACCGAGATAGAAAAATCAGAAGGCAGAATAATTCTGTTTATTGATGAAATTCACAATATTGTCGGCGCAGGGAGAACAGAGGGTTCTATGGATGCAGGCAATATCCTTAAACCGAAGCTCGCAAGAGGTGAGCTGCACTGCATAGGAGCCACAACCCTTGACGAATACAGAAAGTATATTGAAAAGGACGCGGCACTGGAAAGAAGATTCCAGAAGGTTTTCGTTGACCAGCCTACTGTCGAGGACACGATTTCAATTTTAAGGGGTCTTAAGGAAAGATTTGAAATTCATCACGGCGTAAGAATAACAGACTCGGCTCTGGTTGCCTGCGCTGTACTTTCAGACAGATATATAAGTGACAGATTCCTGCCGGATAAGGCTATAGACCTTATGGATGAGGCGGCAGCACTTATAAGAACCGAGATTGACAGCATGCCGGCTGAGCTTGATGAAACAAGAAGAAAGATTATGCAGCTTGAAATAGAAAAGCAGGCTCTGGGCAAGGAAAGCGACAAAGCATCTCAGACAAGACTTGAGAATATCGAAAAAGAACTGTCGGAACTCAAGGAAAAGGATTCCGTAATGAGGGCGCAGTGGGAAAACGAAAAGAAAGCAATCGGCGGAATGAAGGATATAAAGCAGAAAATTGAATCCGTAAAACACGAAATTGAAGAGGCTGAGAGAAACTACGACCTGGAGAAACTGGCAAAATTAAAATACGGAGACCTTCCGGCGCTGGAAAAACAGCTTGAAGACGCAAAGCAGGTTCAGGAAAAGGCAAAAGAAGAAAGACTCCTTAAAGAAGAAGTTGACGAAGAGGAAATCGCCGATGTGGTTTCGAAATGGACAGGAATACCGGTATCAAAGCTGGTGGAAAGCGAAAAGGAAAAACTCCTTAAACTCGGACAGCAGCTGCATGAGAGAGTTATCGGGCAGGATGCTGCAGTTACGGCAGTATCGGAATCTGTTCTCAGAGCCAGAGCGGGACTTAAAGACATGACTAAGCCTGTAGGCTCGTTCATATTCCTGGGACCTACCGGAGTGGGCAAGACAGAGCTTGCAAAAGCCCTTTCCGAAGCGCTGTTCGACAGTGAGAAGAATATGATTCGTATAGATATGTCTGAATACATGGAGAAACATTCCGTATCAAGACTGGTTGGAGCGCCTCCGGGATATGTAGGATATGATGAGGGCGGTCAGCTGACTGAAGCGGTAAGAAGAAGACCTTACAGCGTAATTCTTTTCGACGAGATTGAAAAGGCTCATCCGGATGTATTCAACATTCTGCTTCAGATACTGGATGACGGCCGTCTCACGGACAATCAGGGAAGAACCGTGGATTTCAAGAACACTATAATCATCATGACTTCAAATCTCGGAAGTCAGTACCTGACAGAGGGCATTCTTCCGAACGGCCATATTCATGAGGACATAAGAGATATGGTCATGAATGAAATGAAGGCACATTTCAGACCGGAATTCCTTAACAGGATAGACGACACTGTACTGTTTACCCCGCTCAGCAAAGATGAGATAGTAAGGATTATCGAACTGCTTCTCAAAGATATTTCCCGCAGACTTGAGGAAAGGAGCATAACTCTGGAGCTTACTCCTGAAGCCAAAAATCATATTGCCGAGGCTGCATATTCTCCGGTTTACGGAGCAAGACCGGTTAAAAGATATCTGCAGAAGCATGTGGAAACAGCTCTTGCGGAAAAACTCATAAGAGGAGATATCAGCGACGGAGATAATGTGGTTATGGATTATGACGGAAGAGAGCTTGTTTTCAGATAATTGATGATGACAGCCATATTCAGCATACAGCTGAATATGGCTGTTTAAACTACCGCCTGACTGAATAATATTTTGAAATTAGGTAAGAAACATATTGAAACAATTTTACTATTAGTATAAAATTACACTAATAGTAAAAAGGAGGATGGCGGAGATGTCAGATAAAAAGGGGTATAGGTTATATAACGTTATTTTTCCGATATGGATGCTGTGGATTTTTCCGGTTACTTGGATTATAGTGCTGCCGGCGAATTTCGGTATAGATCTTCTGGTGACGGTGATATGCTTTAAGCTTATGCATGTGGAAGGAATAAAGGAAAAGCTTAAAAAACGAATCTGGGCAATATGGGGATTCGGATTTCTTGCGGATTTTATCGGAACCGCAGCCATGTTCTCGCCTAATCTTATAGACGGAAACGAATGGTGGATTAACAATATCGCCAATCCTGTATGCTTCAATCCTTTTGAGAACATTTACGCATTTCTGTGGGTGACTGCCTGTGTGCTGATTTCGGGAATATGCATATATTTTCTGAACAGCAGAATAGCATTGAAAAATTCAGGGCTCGACGACAGCCGTATAAAAAGAACTTCACTTGCTCTGGCGGTATTTACCGCACCTTATCTGTTTTACCTGCCTACTATGCTGTTTTTTTAATATGAAAGGGCTTTAAACTATGAATAAACAGGAATTTATATCATTGATGAATGAAAAATTGAAACTGGTAAGAACTGAGTACAGACTGACTCAGGATAAAATGGCCGCTGTTATGGGAATGTCAAAGAAGACGCTGGTTGAGATTGAGAAGGGCAGAAGAAGTCTGGGATGGTCCGGAGCTGTGGTTCTGGCATCGGTGTTTTCCGACAGCACAGTACTTCAGGACAGTCTCGGGGGAGAACTGTCCGATATGATAGCCGCACTTGCTTTTGACGATGTTGAAGTTAAATACCCGAAAACCATGGGCGGAAAAGTATGGTGGAAAAACGTTGAAGAAAAAAACGGATACCGTATTCAGCAGAATATGGTATCCAGGCATTATCGTCTTCTGGATCCGGAAAACAACCGGGTTATTGCGTCTTTTGATTTTGAGACTGTGAGGGCGGCTCTTTCGAATTTTGCCCTCTGAATATGACATATGCTCCCGAAACAATCAGAATTGCTCCGATTACAGTGAACACTCCCGGAATTTCACTCCAGATAATTATCCCAAGTACTGCTGAGAATATGATGGTAGTGTAGCTGTATATTGATACCTCTGTTGCCTGAGCGTATTTGTATGCCTGAGACATCATGAGCTGATATACGGTTGCAATTATTCCGAGAGAAATAAGCTGTATAAACTGGAATGGAGTAGGGATGACAAGCTTTTCCATAAACATAACCGGAATACAGCCGACAGTGCAGATGGCGGAATACCATAATACTATTACCTGAGAATTTTCCGTTTCTCTCGCTTTTCTGAGGAAAGTGTATGTAACAGCCATAAATACGGAAGAAAGCACGGCAATAATATAATAGAAATTAATGTCTGAAAAGCCCGGTCTGATAATCAGAACCGCCCCTATGAAGCTCAGCGCAAGAGCTGCTATATGGAAGGGCTTTATTTTTTCTCCCAGGAAAATCCAGCAGAATATTGCCAAAAGGAACGGATATGTGTTCGAAAGAGTTACGGTTTCCGCAATTGGGGCGTATGACAAAGCCATATAATAAAGGAAAGTGCTGATAAATCCGGTAACCCCTCTTCCTATAAGTGCAAAACGGTTGGTGCCCTTTACCGGAATCCTGTCTTTAACAACTATTATCGAAACAAATACCAATCCGAAGAAAGTTCTGAAAAACATTTTTTCAAATACAGGAATTCCCTGAATCCATTTAACTGTAGCCGATAAAAGCGCATATACAAAGGCAGCTGCCACCATCAGCAGAGCCGCCTTTTTTTTATTACTCATATTTAATCATCTCCGCATCAATAAAAACGTTAAATTATAATATTAATTCTATCACTAAATTGATTTTATGACAATAATGTACTATAATTAATAATTATTGATTTTTTTGTAAATAATCATTAGAAAAACGGATAAGGAGAGCGAATAATGGGTAAAACATTAGCTTATAAAATTTTAGAGAACCATCTTGTGGAAGGAGAACTGGCTGCAGGCAATGAGATTACCATCAAAATAGACCAGACTCTTACTCAGGATTCGACAGGAACAATGGTATATCTCCAGCTTGAGGCTATGGAGGTGGATAAAATCAAGACCGAGCTTTCGGTTGCATATATAGATCATAACACCCTTCAGACCGGATTTGAAAATGCTGACGACCATGCATTTATTAAGAGCGTTGCAAAGAGACACGGCGTACTCTTTTCAAAACCGGGAAACGGAATATGCCACCAGCTTCAGCTTGAAAACTTCGGAATTCCGGGAAAAACACTTCTCGGTTCTGACAGCCATACTCCTACAGGCGGTGGCATAGGAATGATTGCCATTGGTGCGGGCGGTCTTGACGTTGCTGTTGCAATGGCAAAGGGTACATACAGTCTCACAGTTCCAAAGGTGATAAATGTTCATCTCACAGGTGAGCTTAAGCCGTGGGTAAGCGCAAAAGACGTTATTCTTTACGTTCTTCAGCAGCTGACAGTTAAAGGCGGAGTAGGAAAAATTGTTGAATATACAGGAGAAGGCGTTAAGAACCTCACCGTTCCTGACAGAGCTACTATAACAAATATGGGAGCAGAACTGGGAGCAACCACATCTGTTTTCCCGAGCGATGAAAACACAAGAAAATTCCTGGCTTCCCAGGGAAGAGAAAAAGACTTCGTTCCTATGGAAGCTGACAAGGACGCGGTTTACGATGAAGTTCTTGAAATAAACCTTTCAGAGCTTGTTCCTTTTGCTGCAAAGCCTCACAGTCCTGACAATGTGGATTCTGTTAAGAACATAGGAAAAATAAAAATAGACCAGGTTGCAATAGGAAGCTGCACCAACTCTTCATATACTGATCTAATGAAAGTTGCGGCTATACTCAAAGGCAAAAAAGTTCATGAGGATGTAAGCCTTGTTATTTCACCGGGCTCCAGCAAGATTCTGAGCAAGATGTCAAGAAACGGAGCTCTTGCGGATATTATCAATGCAGGTGCAAGGGTAATAGAAAATGCCTGCGGACCGTGCATAGGAATGGGACAGTCTCCTAAGTCGGGAGCTGTATCACTCAGAACATTTAACAGAAACTTTAAGGGAAGAAGCGGAACCAAAGATGCCCAGGTATATCTGGTCAGCCCTGAAACCGCTGCTATTTCAGCTATAAACGGTTATCTCACAGACGGAAGAGAAACAGGAGAAGTTCTTCCTGCAATTAATCCGTATGAGGATTTTGCATTCAACGACAGCTTCATCGTATATCCTGAAGGTTCGGACAAAGGAAACACTCCTGTCGAAATGGGTCCTAACATCAAGCCTTTCCCGAGAAATACAGCTCTTCCTGAAGCTGTTGAAGGAAACGTAGTGCTGAAAGCAGGAAATAACATTACGACAGACGATATTATGCCTTCGGATTCCAGACTTCTGCCTTACAGATCCAATATTCCTCATCTTTCAAACTACTGTTTCGAGCTTATTGACAGCGAATTCCCTGAGAGATGCAGACAGAATAACGGCGGAATAATCGTCGGAGGTGAAAACTACGGACAGGGTTCCAGCAGAGAACATGCCGCTCTGGTTCCTCTCTATCTTGGAATTAAATTTGTTCTTGCTAAATCCTTCGCAAGAATTCACCGTTCAAACCTCATTAACAGCGGTATAATTCCTCTCGTATTCAAGAATCCTGAGGATTATGACAAAATAAGCCTCGGAGACAGACTTGTAATAGAGAATGCAAAAGAACAGATAGAAAAAGACGTGGTTGTAATTAAGAACCTTACAACAGGAGACAGCTATGAGGCCGCACACAACCTTCAGGATCTGGAAACATCCATGATAAAGGCCGGCGGCAAAATCAATATGATGAAAGCATAAGACAAGAGTATTATATAAAGGAGAAAACATTTTATGGAAGCTTATCTTGAAAAGTTTGAACAGATAGTACAGCAGCAGCTTGCCAGAGTTGAAAAAATGAAGAACGACAGGGATTTTGTGGATTACAAAGCTCTGGATAAAATTATTATAGGTGTTGTGGGCGGAGACGGTATCGGCCCTGCAATTACGGCACAGGCTCAGAGAGTACTGGAACATCTTCTCGCAGATGAAGTAAAAGCCGGCAAGGTTGAATTCAGAGTAATTGACGGCTGCACAATAGAAAACAGAGCAGCTGCGGGAAAAGCTATTCCTGATGACGTGCTTGAAGAACTCAAAAAATGCCACGTTATTCTCAAGGGACCTACAACCACACCGAGAAAAGGGGACAAATGGTCCAACGTTGAGAGCGCAAATGTGGCAATGAGAAAAGAACTGGATTTATTTGCTAACGTCAGACCTGTAAAAGTGCCTGAACTTGGTATAGACTGGACATTTTTCAGAGAAAATACAGAATGTATGTATGCTCTGGGAAGCCAGGGAGTAAATATCGGGGATGACATTGCTTTTGACTTCAGAGTCTGCACATCTCCGGGTGCTGAAAGAATTGCAAGACTGGCATTTGAGTACGCAAGAAATAACGGCAAAAAAAGAGTTACAATCGTAACAAAAGCCAATGTTGTAAAGACAACGGACGGAAAATTCCTGGAAGAATGCAAAAAGGTTGCAAAGGATTATCCTGAAATAGAAGTAGACGACTGGTATATCGATATCATGACCGCAAAGCTTATCGATGAGAAGAGAAGAACACAGTTCGAAGTACTTATTCTTCCTAACCTTTACGGTGATATTCTTACAGATGAAGCTGCAGAATTCCAGGGAGGAGTAGGAACTGCCGGAAGCGCAAATCTCGGAAAGCATTACTGCATGTTCGAGGCTATTCACGGCTCTGCACCGAGAATGGTTGAGGAAGGCAGAGACATTTATGCGGATCCGTGCAGCGTTATCAGAGCAGGTGCTATGCTTCTTTCGCATATCGGATATCAGGATCAGGCAGACAGACTTTACAGTGCAATTGATGCATGCTCAGCAGAAGGCAAGTATGTAATGACAGGCAGAAGCGACGGTGCAACCGGTGCACAGTATGCCGATTATATAATGGAAAAGCTGTAAAACCGGCGTGATTCCGAAAAGACTGCCGGACGAAATCAGGCGAATCCATTAGCATCCTGAAGAAAATAAAAGAAAAAGAAAGAAGATGCCGTCAGGCACCTTCTTTCAGGAATAAGAGAGTGTATTAGAAGTTGATAATTGCAAATTTGTTTGACAACTCAATGTCAAATTCATTATACACAAGGAGAAGCAACAAATCAACAAATATTTTTAAAGAAAGTAGTTTTTTTTATTCGTGTTTTTTTCTTAAGAATAATTTTGGAAATAATAAAAAAAACCGTATTTTATATGCCTGATATAAATAATGGAGGCGGCGAGATGAGAATTAATGAGCTTTTGGAAAAACTTGATATGGAAAGGTGCGAGGATATCCGGTATATCGAATCCTTCTGTGAGCTTATGGAATTTGAGGAAGAGATATCCGAAGAAGTGTTTTTTCAGTTGTTCAAGGGGATAGAATTTGATACACTTAAAGAGCTGGCGGATAATTACATTGAAGAAATAATGACGGGTATACCTGACGACTGTATAGATTTTTATACTTTTTTATCTTCATATAAGCGAAATCTGGGCGGAATGATGAATTACTATATTGAAGAGAGCAATATCAACGCTGCAGTAGGAGAAGTGTTCAGATTCAGAGAATGGTATCTCATGCCTGACAAGGTAAAGTGTACGGATCTGGAAACCGGCTCGGAGTTCGGTTCAAGTATATGCGGCTCTCTTATTCTGGGACGTATGGAAAGGCTTGCCATGGGCAGATATTCGTTTGATTTCGACGATGCTATGGATTTCGATTACGATGACTATGAGGATTACGCTGACAGGGATCTGGACTGGGATGATTACGGAGAACGTGACGGTGATGATTCAGATATTACCCTGATAGACAGAGACAATCCTGTTATCGACGGCGAAGATTATGAAGACTACGGAGGGAGTGACTTTCTTCAATGACAGAGCATAAAATAAAGGAAATACTGGGAATAGAAGAATGGTCGGAAATAAACAATCCTGAGCAGTTTCTCAAGCTCATGAATTATTATTACGATCTTGCTCCCGGTGTAAAAGCAAGAATAATATCAAAAATACCTGACATTAACGGTTTAGCCGAAAGTTTCAAGCAGTACTGCGCTTTCGGAATTATAGAATATGAGCCCTCGATTATGATGGTTGTTTCCAGGCTGGTGGACGATATAAAAGCTGCGGTGGGAAGCACAAATAAAATCAGAGGACCGGAGAAGAGAGAAAAAATTTCATACTTATATAACGCCTTTTCGGAATGGTTCGGCCTTTACAGTGAAGTGCAGTGCAGACTGGGAGAAAAGGATTTCGTGTGCAATGTGGCGGAGGCAATTGAGCTTGCCCATGAAAACGAGGAAAACGAAAATCGTGATGAACTCAGCATGATGCTCGTAACCCGTGAAAGAGCGGAAATAATCGAACGTCAGGAGCATGCGCTTTTGGGAGAATTTGAGATTGATATGGATTTTCTTTCGGATTTGCTGGGCGATGAACCGGGAATTCAGGTGGTAAACAAAAATACCAAAAAATATCTTATGTAATTGTATTAAATAATTAAATAAACTATAAAAGCCAAGTCCGGATTCTGTGATTCCGGACTTGATATTATTTTATATCAAAACTCTTAAATGCCACTCTGAAATTCGAGCCTTCAAAAATTGTGTTAATCATGTTAAGAAAGTTGTCCGAAAGGTCGCTGGCATAAAATGTGTTTTCGAAAGAAGAATCCTTTGCAAGCATGTCATTGTCGCTTAGAACACGGTAAATCCTCTCTATGATTTCCTTTGACGGGTCAATGATATTCAGATTCGGATATAGTTTCTCTATTTCTTTTCTGATGAGGGGATAGTGAGTGCAGCCAAGAACAAGTGTATCGATGCTGTTTTCGGTAATAAAGCTGTCAAGATAGTGTTTTATGGACAGGGTCATTATATCGTCGCTTACTATTCCTTCTTCAATCAGCGGAACGAAGATAGGGCAGGCTGTAGAAGAAATGTTAAGGCCTGTTTTATAGTTTCTTACGGCTGTTTCATAAGCCATGTTTGATATGGTGGCTTTAGTCCCGATGATTCCGATGTGATTTTCGCCGGTACATACCTCGGCAATTTTCTTTGCTGCCGGATCGATTATTCCGACCACCGGAATGTCGGGATATTTCTGTTTAAGAAGCTGCAGACAGGTTGATGTGACCGTGTTGCAGGCAATTACAATCATTTTAACATTTTTGGATTTCAGAAAATCTGCTATCTGCATTGAGAACTGTCTTATAGTGCTGACTGCCTTTGAACCGTAAGGAGTTCTGGCTGTGTCACCGAAATATACTATTTTTTCCTCCGGCAGATACTGTGCCAGATAGGGTATAGTGGTTAGTCCTCCCAGCCCCGAATCAAAAAATCCGATAGGTCTGTTGTCCATTTTGATATGCCTCCACTCTATATAAAAAATTTCCTTTACTATGAAGTTTGTTTTTAATACAATATATATTAATGATTATGTTTAGATATGTAAATACTAAAATAAATATTTTCTTCGGAGGGAAATTTATGGGAGACAATAGTGTTAAACAGAGAAACGAGATTGATAAAAAGTATAAATGGAGTATAGAAACCATGTACAACATGGATTTTGTATGGGAAAGAGACTACTGCGAGGTAAAGGATGCTGCAGAGGAACTTGCAGGATACAAGGGCCGTCTCGGAGAAAGTGCCGAAACTCTTCTTGAATTTCTGGACAAGAGAAGCGCTGCCTGGAGAACACTGGAGCATCTTTATGTTTATGCCAGAATGAAAAGGGATGAGGACAACAGAGAACCGAAATACCAGGCTCTATGCGAAAAAGCTCAGAAGCTTTCTGTGATTCTGTCGGAATCTCTTTCATTTTTTGCACCGGAGATTATGGAGGTGCCCAGAGAGACTCTAAATCAGTTTGTCAGAGAGGAAATGGGGCTTCACACATATGTGCACCTTATCAAATGCATTTTAAGAGAAAAGGAGCATATCCTTTCTCCTGAAATCGAAAGCATTATGGCACAGTACAGCGAGGTAACCGCAGCTCCTTCTGAAATCTTTAAAATGATAAACAATGCTGACATGAAGTTCGGGAAAATTAAAAACGAAAAGGGTGAAGAGGTTGAACTTACCCACGGAAACTATATCAGCTTCATGGAATCCCACGACAGAGAGGTCAGAAAATCCGCTTACAGCACACTTTATGCGGCTTATATAAAACAGAAGAACACGATTGCGGCAGCTTATAATTATAATGTAAAGACTACAAATCTAATTGCAAAACTGAGGAATTACGATTCGGCACTGAGCGCTGAGCTGTATGGGGATGACATCCCGGAGGATGTATACACCAATCTTCTTGATACTGTGGGTTCAAGACTTGACGTTCTCCACAGATATGTGGATTTGAGAAAACGGGTTCTCGGTGTGGATAAAATTCATATGTACGATATGTACGTACCTCTTATAGAAATGTCGGATCAGGAAATGAGCTATGAAGAATGTGTGGAGATTGTAAAAGCGGCTCTGCAGCCTCTAGGCTGGGAATACGGTGAAAATCTCGAGAGAGGTTTCGGGGAAGACTGGAGATGGCTTGATGTTTATGAGAATGAAGGCAAGACCAGCGGAGCTTATTCCTTCGGAAGCTATGACAGCCATCCTTTCGTTCTGCTTAACTTCAACGGAAAGAAGAAATATGCTTTCACAATAGCTCACGAGATGGGCCATTCAATGAATTCTTTCTATACAAGAATGTATCAGCCATATATTTACGGAGGCCATTCCATCTTCACCGCTGAGGTGGCATCCACTGTAAATGAAATTCTTCTTCAGAAATATTTAATGGACAATGCGGAAAGCGTTGAGGAAAAGAAATATCTTATTAACATTCAGCTTGAGGAAATAAGGGCAACAGTTTTCAGACAGACTATGTTTGCGGAGTTTGAAAAGATTGTACACGAGGCATCAGCAAAGGGAATTTCCCTGACAAATGAATGGCTTAGCAGCACATATCTGGAACTGAACAAAAAATACTATGGACCTGATGTGGAATATGACGAAGAGATAGCTATGGAATGGGCAAGAATACCTCATTTCTATACTGATTTCTATGTTTATAAATATGCTACAGGATATTCTGCTGCAATTAAAATTGCAGACAGGATTATGAATGAAGGCCAGCCTGCTGTTGACGATTATATAGAATTTCTTAAAATGGGGGATTCGGATTTCCCTATCGAGCTTCTTAAGATTGCCGGTGTGGACATGAGTCGCAAGGAACCTATAGAAAGCGCAATGGATTTATTTGAATCTCTGCTTGATGAATTGGAATCAATGATTTAATCGGATATAATGCAGCATATATGCACAGTGAGGAACAATGGAAAGAGTAATCAATGTTACCGCAAACAGAAATGCGGTATCGCAGGAAACCAAGCGAATTTTGAGCGGCAAGCTGAGGGAGGCGGGATTCACCGTTTCCGACAGCTTCAACCCTGAAGCAGAGCTTATTGTATGCGTCGGAGGGGACGGGGCTCTGCTCAGAACCATTAGAAATTATGATTTTCCGCAGATTCCTATTATAGGGGTTAATACGGGACATCTGGGCTTCTTCCAGGAGATAATGCCGGATCAGCTGGATACCTTTGTGGAAGCCTATGAAAAGGGCAATTTTATCATTCAGCAGATGAAAGTTGTGCAGGCTGTAGTGGAAACAAAAAAAGGAAATACAAGACTGCTGGGACTCAACGAAATAACAATAAAAGCGGACAAATCACGCTCTATTCATCTGAATATGAGTTTCGGAAACAATTTTGTGGAGAGGTTCAGCGGGGACGGTATTCTTGTGGCCACTCCTGCGGGAAGCACGGCTTACAATTACGCTCTCGGAGGCTGTATAGTGGATCCGAGGCTTGATCTGCTGCAGGTGACTCCTATGGCACCCATGAACACGACTGCATTCAGATCGTTTACTTCCAGCGTTCTTGTGCCTCCGGACATCTGCATCAATGTTTTTCCCGAGTTTACATTTGAGAACTCGCTGCTCATAGTTGCAGACGGAAAGGAATACAATTTTGAGGATATAACCGGAATCCAGGTTTCTTTTTCGGATAAAAAGATTCAGCTCCTCAGACTTGAGGATTATGATTTCTGGAACAAGGTTAAGACAAAGTTTTTATGAAATACGAAGTAAAAAAGGCCGACAGCGGTCTGATGATAAAGGATATATTAAAAAGAAGAATGAATTTCTCCACCCGGCTTATCAGAAAGCTTAAGCTGGAGGGGGGAGTGAAGCTGAACCGTGAAGAGTCGAGGCTTAATATACCTGTAAGGACAGGGGACGTTATAGAAGTGTCGTTTCCGTCGGAAAAAAGCCGGTTTGAGCCTCAGAACATTCCTCTGGACATAGTTTTTGAGGATGACAATCTGATGATAATAAACAAGCAGCCCGGGATAGTGGTTCATCCTACAAAGGGTCATCCTGACGGAACTTTAGCAAACGCTTTGACGTACATAATGGAGGAGAGAAATGAGTTCTTCAAAATCAGGTTTGTAAATCGCCTTGATATGGATACCTCCGGACTGCTGATTGTAGCTAAAAACGCATTTTCTCAGGAAAGTCTACAGCAGCAGATGAAGGATTCGGTGACTGTAAAAAAATATATAGCAGTTGTTGACGGTGTTATGGATTCGGAGCAGGGAGTAATAGATTTGCCGATAGGAATTATAGACGCTGAAACAGTAGGGAGAGCAGTTACTCCTGACGGATATCCGTCACAGACACGGTACAAGGTGCTGAAAATTATGGACAGCGGCAGAACTCTTGTTGAGCTTACTCTTGATACCGGCAGGACCCATCAGATTAGAGTGCATATGTCTCACATCGGATTTCCGGTAACAGGGGATTCTCTTTACGGAAAGGCTCAGCCGGAACTGATACCGAGGCAGGCTCTGCATGCGAGATATCTTGCTTTCAATCATCCTGTAACAGGAGAGCGAACCGAGGTGCGGGCAGAGATACCGGATGATATCAGAAGAATTTGCGGCAATATTTAAAACAGATTTCAGGAGGGGAATATGGAAAAAATCAAAGTATTGTTTTCGGGAAAATCTTGGCTTATTCCTGCAGCTGCAGCCGTTATACTGTCAGGCTCGGCTCTGCAGGTTTTCGTAAAGCTTCACACGGCAGTAAAGATCGTGCTGGCGATAATAGTTTTTCTGGCGTTTATTGTACTGGGTGTCAGTCTGCTTATGAGGGAGGCGCGTATTCCGGACAAGTCTGACAATATAAGCATAAACAGGCTTAAGGCAAGGCGTAAGGCGGCAAAATCAACGGAGGATATAATGACTATAACCTATGCAGCTGTGGTTGTTCTGGGCACTTTCTGCGGGTCGCTTCTGGTCATAGGAACAGGAATAGTTCTGTTTGTAATGCATACCCTGATTTCAGTAATGTCAAACAGATATTATTTAAAAAGATATAAAGGATAAAGGAAATATAAGCAAAGGCGTCTTAACAGATGCCTTTCGTTTATTTTGGCATTAAAATATATTGTTTTTGTCGAAAACGGTCAAAAATGTTGACTCGAATATGTATATATATTATTCTGTTGTTAAGAAGTTTTTTTAAAACGAATTCATGGTGATAATATGACACAGGAACAGATCAGCAAACTGCTTAAAGAAATATATGAAAGACTTAATGCCTTTGTATATACAGTGACTCTGAATAATTTCGATAAGGACGATATAGTGCAGGCATCCATGGAGATTATATACAGCAGATGTCATCAGCTCAGGGATGATGACAAGGTTTTCGGCTGGGCATTTTCCATAGCAAAAGATCAGGTCAGAAAATTCTATTCTGAAAGAAACAAACTGGTAAAGCCCTGCGGAAGCGGCTCAGAGGTTGTTGAGCTTGTGGGAGATAAGGATATCAATGATCTTCTGACCGAGGTGATAAGCATCCGTGAATTCAGGGAGTTTATGCTGGAGTGCATTTCCTGCCTGGATATAAAATCACAGCAGATAATATATCTGAGGCATTATTATGATCTGAGTCTGAAGGAAATTGCCGATATCACAGGCATCAACCTTAATACCGTGAAAACCTCTTATTACAGGGGGCTTAAACAGCTCAGAAGGAATCTGGAGAAAAAGGAGGGAGCATCAGTTGGAAAATAATAAAAAAAACGAAGATGTTTTTTCTGATTTATTTAAACAGGCTGTGGACAGCTCGGCGGATACTCCGGAGTTTTTCAGGGATATGGCTGTGCCGGAATTCAGGATGCCGGATAAGGCGGAACAGGATAAACCTCTAAGAAAACGGGGCAAACACAGTCTGGCTTTAAAAATAGCATCCCTTACCCTGGCCTTTCTGGCAACATCATCTGTCATGGCTGTGTTCATGTCTGACAACAGTGTGTCAGAGGCCGCCAGAAACAGGATGACAGAAATCCGGTGGTCATCGGATGATGATGTTCAGGTCATAAGCGAGGATATGGGGAACGGTGAGACAAGAGAAACCATGGTGATGTATATAGATGATTCCGGGGATCTGGACAAGGCAAAGAAGTTTCTGCCGGAGCTTTATCTGCCTTCGTATATGCCGGAAGGCTATGAGTTTGCAAGTCTGGAGATAAGCAGGTCGGATGAGTTGGATTATATGGCGTCACAGGTTTATGTGAATAAGGAGCAGGAGTATATAACGATTAGTCAATATTATTATGATGAAAATAATGACGGGAAGTTAATAATCCGTGATGCTGAATATGTTTTAGAATTCAGTAAAGGAGAATTATATGTAACGTATTATGAGGATAGTGAATTATTAAGCGGCTTTTATATTTTGAATACAGACCGTGTGGATATATCCCTATGCGGTAAAAATTATGATGAATTAATATCCGTTGCAGACGGTCTTTGTATCTAAAAAAAAGGGCTGAACGTATCTTTAATACGACAGCCCTGATTATTAATTATATTGTAGGAGAATATATTGAATATGATTTTGTAACTCCGTTTACAACATCTGTAAGGGTTACTTTTACTCTGTACTGCTTCTGGTTTGTAATTTGAAAGACTTTTACTGAACCAAGAAAAGTAGAATTTTGCTTGGATGCATATTGCGGAGAAACAGGAGAATTTGTCCATGTGCTGGAATTAAAATTTGCTTCCTGAAGAACGAAGGTGGCTTTTAAGCTGGTCGCATATCCTATAGCAGAGTGTGATAATGTAACGGTTCCTTCTGTGCTGGAGTCTCTTACAAAGTTTATGACATCAGAGCTTGCTTTAGGTTCTGCGGTGCTGTCCTGAGCCGCAAATACAACGCCGAAAGAGGATGCTGCTATGAGCAGAGCCAGTACGAGATAAATAATTTGTTTTTTCATGAGATTTCTTCCTTTCTTTTTTTTATTTTGTTCTCATAGTTAAAGAGAAAAAACTTTTATAAAAAGTTCCATTTAGATAATAGAACAATAAAATATATTTTTTTAGAATATTATGTCGAAAAATATTATATTATTGAATATTAATACAATTTATATACGATGCCTTATACTACGGGATATAAGGAATGAGTCAAGTGGATAATAAATGAGAAAATGAAAAAATTTTTTCTTCCGAATAGAATTTCCTTAATAGAATGCAACTTCTAT